>CAIRTN010000001.1 GCA_903881515.1 uncultured Rhodospirillales bacterium
CCCACCAAAGGCCGCGGGCCTTTGGAAACCTATTCATTTTTGGGTGGTTGATCGGTCGGCTCGGCGTCGGGCGTTGAGCGGCGGAGCCAATAAGAATCTTTGTGCTTCGCCGCTGCATGAGCGTTGGTGTTTGAGCAAATGCATGTGGGGTCCAGGGGACTGAGTCCCCTGGCGGGTCCAGGGCAGAGCCCTGGCCTTCCTGAACTTCAAGATCTTTATCCACCCACAAGGTGACCGTCAGAGCCAAGGACACCGCCGCCATAGCCGGACCACGCGGCGCGGATCGGGGCGAAGCCTTCGGCGCTGCGGCGGGTTTCCCATGCGCCGAGGCGGGCGAGCACAGCGTGGGCGGCGGGCTCAGGAGAGATCTGGGCGTTGAGGCTGGCGGTGGCGCGGTCGGGGAGGGTGGGGGCGATGGCGAGGTTGGCGCCGATGCCGATGATCATCCAGTCCAGCGTGTCACCGGTGGCGGCGGTTTCGACCAGGATGCCGGCGAGTTTGGCGCCGTTGAGCAGGACGTCGTTGGGCCATTTCAGGCTGAGGGGCTTGGGGGCGTGGGCTTGCAGGGCTTCGGCGACGGCGAGGCCGGCGAGGAGCGAGAACTGGCTGGCTTCGCGGGGGGGGATGGAGGGACGGAGGAGCAAGGAGAGGTAGAGGTTGCCGGGCGGTGAGGCCCAGCTTCGGCCGTTGGTGCCGCGGCCGGCGGTTTGCTGGGTGGCGCGGATGGCCAGGCCCTCCGGTGCCCCGGCCAGCGCCGCCTGTCGGCAGGCGTCGCTGGTCGAGGTCAGCCGGTCATGGGTTTCGAGCCGCCATTGCACGGCGGCTGCGATCACCCCAGCAGGGCGCGCGCCGCGGCGTCTGCCGCGGCGACGAGCGGGGCGGGGAAGAGGAAGAAGAAGGTAGTGAAGATGCACGACGCCGCGGCGACGAAGGAGAGCGAGGCGGGGCGGGCATCGAAGGCGGGTTCGGCGTTGTCGAAATACATCACCTTGATGATGCGGACGTAATAGTAGGCGCCGATCACGCTGGTGAGCACGCCGATGACGGCGATGGGCCACATGCCCTGTGCCACGGCCGCGGAGAAGATGAAGTATTTGCCCCAGAAGCCGGAGAAGGGCGGGATGCCGGCCATCGAGAACATGAAGATCGCCAACGCGAGGGCGAGGCCGGGGTCGGTCTTGGACAGGCCGCCGAGGTCGGCGATGCCTTCGACCGCGCGGCCGCGGCGGCGCATGGCGATGATGCAGGCGAAGGTGCCGGAGTTCATGAAAACGTAGGTGACGAGGTAGATCAGCACGCCGCGGATGCCGGCCGGCGTGCCGGCGGCAAGGCCGATCAGCGCGTAGCCCATGTGGCCGATCGAGGAGTAGGCCATCAGGCGCTTGATGTTGGACTGACCGATGGCGGCGAGCGAGCCGAGCAGCATCGAGGCGATGGACACCAGGATGATGAGTTGCTGCCACTGGCCGAGCAGGTCGCTGAATGGACCGGCGAGACTGCGGACCAGCAGCGCCATCGCGGCGACCTTGGGGGCGGTGCCCATGAAGGCGGTGACCGGGGTGGGGGCGCCTTCGTAGACGTCGGGCGTCCACATATGGAACGGCACGGCGGAGATCTTGAAGGCGAGGCCGGCGACGATGAAGACAATGCCGGTAACGAGGCCGGCCGAGACCTTCTTCGGGTCGGCGAGGGCGGCGCCGAGGGCATCGAACGACATGGAGCCGGCGAAACCGTAGACCAGCGAGATGCCGTAGAGCAGCAGGCCGGAGGCGAGCGCGCCGAGGACGAAGTATTTCAGGCCGGCTTCGGAGGAGCGCAGGTCGTCACGTGCGAAGGCGGCGAGCACGTAGATCGACAGCGACATCAGCTCGATGCCCATATACAGCGTCATCAGGCTGGAGGCGGAGGCCATCACCAGCATGCCGACGGAGCAGAGCAGGATCAGGACCGGGAACTCGAAGCGCTGCATATTGGCGTGTTCGGCGTAGCCGAGCGCCATGACGATGCTCAGGGCGGCTGCGACGAGAATGGTGAGCTTGATGTAGGCGGAGAAGGCGTCGGTGATGAACAGGCCGAAGAAGCCTGAGCCGGCGTCGGTGGAGAGCACCAGCACGCCGGTCAGCAGCAGGGCGCCGACCGAGAGCATCGAGGACATGAAGAAAGCGTTGCCGCGGGAGAGCACGCCGTAGAGCAGGATGGCCATGCCGCAGCAGGAGAGGACGATCTCCGGGATCGCCAGGGTCCAGTTCATGGCATCACTCCAAACACGGCGGCAAGCTTCGGCGTTACCATCAGGGCGGCCTGATGCTTTTCGACCATGGCACCGACCGAGGCTTCCCAGAAGCCGGAGAAGCTGGACGGGTAGATGCCCATCCACAGGGTCAGCAGGACGAGGGGGGCGAAGACGGCGATCTCACGCGGCGAGAGGTCGAGGATCGACATCAGGTCGGCCTTGGTGAGCTGGCCGAAGACCACGCGGCGGTAGAGATAGAGCATGTAGCAGGCGCCGAGGATCATCCCGAGGCTGCCGAGGGCGGCGAGCCAGAAGTTGATCTTGAACGCACCCACCAGGACCATGACCTCGCCGACGAAGCCGGCGGTGCCGGGCAGGCCGACGCTGGCCATGGTGAACAGCATGAACACCAAGGCGTAGCGGGGCATACGGTCAGCCAGGCCGCCGTAGCGGGCGATTTCGCGG
>CAIRTN010000002.1 GCA_903881515.1 uncultured Rhodospirillales bacterium
CGCTCGCCGGCGAGAACGTGTTCGCGCTGTCGGCCCAGGATTTGCTGGGCCGTGGCCTGGCGTTCATCCCGCAGGGGCGCAGCGTGTTTCCCGGCCTGACCGTGGCGGAGAACATGCGCATGGGCGGTTTCCTGCTGCGCGACCCCGTGCTGCTGCGTAAGCGGATCGAGGCGCAACTGGAGGCGTTTCCGGCGCTGGCGAAGCTGCTGGGGCAACTGGCGGCGAACCTGTCTGGCGGGCAGCAGCGGCAGTTGGAACTGGCGCGCACCATGGTGATGCAGCCGAAGGTGATCATGCTCGACGAGCCGTCGATCGGGCTGGCGCCACAGGTGGTGGAGCAGGTGTTCGCCACGTTGCGAACGCTGGCGGCCGGTGGCCGGGCGGTGCTGATGGTGGAGCAGAATGTGCGCCGGGCGTTGCAGGCCTCGGACCGTGGCATCGTGCTGGAACTCGGCCGGGCCCGGTTGCAGGACACCGCGGCAGCGTTGCTGGGCGATGAGCGGGTGGCGCGGCTTTACATGGGCAAGCGATAGCTCAGACGACGGGCTGGCGCAGGTCGAGCAGCGGTTTGGCTTTCCAGCCGCGATCGGCGAACACCGGGTCCTCGGGCCCGACGCGCTCGATGATCGGGGTGACGCCGATGGCGAGGCGGACGCGGGCGTGCAGGGCGCTGGCGGCTTCGTCGGTGCAGACGACTTTGATCCGCAGCCGATCCATAGACAGCGCGTCGGCGGGGTCTTCCTTGTCGACGATCGCCTGGCACTCGCGCACCCCGGGTTCGCTCATCACCGCGCCGACCAGGGTGAGCGGGTTCACCAGCATGCCGCGGATCTTCACCAACCCGTCCACCCGATGCGGCACGGTCAACAGCCGCTCGGTCAGCGCGCCGCAATGCGGGCAGCGCGTGCGGGCGAGCCGGGCGACATCGCCAAGCGAATAGCGCAGCAACACGGTGCCGCGCCGGTCGAGATGGGTCAGCAGCAGCAGGCCCTCCTCGCCATCTGGCACCGGGAGGTGGGTTTCGGGGTCCACCGCCTCGAACAGGAACTGGTCGGGGGCAGGGTTGTGATACCCGGCGCCGGCGGTGCATTCGACCATGCCGCCCTGCATCTCGGTCGCGCCGTAGGAGACGCTGACCTTCGGGTCCGGCGCGCCGAGGCGGCGCAACTGGGCGATGACGGTGGCGCGGGCCTCCTCGCCGAAGCCCTCGCCGGTGACGAAGACCAGGCGCACGCTGGGCAACCCGGCGCCAAGCTCCTCGGCACGGGCGAGCACCTTGTGCAGGTAGGACGGCACGCCCCACAGAATGCTCGGCCGCACCCGCGCGGCGGTGGCCACGACGGCGTCGAGGTGCTGGCCGATCTCGGGGCGGCGTTCGCTGGGCCGGCCTGGCAAAGCGGCGGTGACCGGAATGCCGAACGCGGCGCAGGCATGCATCGCCCGGGCGAAGGCGCCATGCGGCACGCGGGTGAGCGGGAATAGGTTGAGCACGCTGTCGGCCTGGGTGATGCCGCGCAGGCGCATCATCGCGTGCTGGATCGCCAGAATGTTGGGGAAATCGTAGCCGGTGGAGACGAACGGCGTCGGCGCACCGGTGGAGCCGGTGGTGTACATCGTATCCCACACCGCGGTTTCCTCGTCGGGTGGGGCGCCCTGCGGGCCAAGCTGAAAACTGGCGGGATCGGCGACGTAATCGGCCTTCAGGGTAGGCGGCAGCTTCTGCATGTCGGCCAGGCTTTGGAAATCGGCGCGGCGCAGGCCAAGCCGGGCGAACAGCGCACGGTAGTGCGGATGTGCGGCGAAAACCCGATCGAACGTGGCAGCGAGGCGCGCCTCGCGGAGGGTGGCCAGCGAGTCCGGCGTGGCGGAAAACAGGTCGGTCATCGCGGCAGGCTAGCGGTGCGCCGATCGTGGGTCAAAAGCGCGCACCGTTGCATGATGGCACTCTTGAATGCGCATTCACGCTCTGTCACGGTCGCGCCGAATCGGGATGGTTAGGGTGGACACGGCAATGATCCGTCAATTGAAGCTGGCGAAGACGCAGAGCGATAGGGCCGACGATGACGCCAAGGTGCGTGCGACGGTGGAAACGCTGCTGGAGGATATCCGCAGCCGCGGCGACGCGGCGGTGCGGGAAATGTCGGTGAAGTTCGATGGCTGGGACCGGACGGATTTCCGGCTGACCGATGCCGAGATCCGCGCCTGCCTGTCGGAACTTTCGGCCCGCGACCTGGACGATATCCGCTTCGCACAGGAGCAGGTGCGCAACTTCGCCCAGCACCAGAAGGCGGCGTTGCGCGATATCGAGGTGGAGACGCTGCCCGGCGTGGTGCTGGGGCACAAGAACATCCCGGTGAATTCGGTGGGCTGCTACGTGCCGGGCGGGAAATATCCGCTGCTGGCCTCGGCGCATATGTCGGTGGTGACGGCGGGCGTGGCCGGCGTGAAGCGCATCGTCACCTGCGCGCCGCCGTTCAACGGACGGCCGGCGCCGGCGATCGTCGCCGCGCAACATCTCGCCGGCGCGGACGTGATCTATTGCCTGGGCGGCATCCAGGCGGTCGGCGCGATGGCGTTGGGCACCGACAGCATCGCGGCGGTGGATATGCTGGTGGGGCCGGGCAATGCCTATGTCGCCGAGGCGAAGCGGCAACTCTACGGCCGGGTCGGCATCGACCTTTTCGCCGGGCCGACGGAAACGCTGGTGATCGCCGATGCCTCGGTGGACGCCGAACTCTGCGCCACCGACCTGCTGGGTCAGGCCGAGCACGGCCCGAACTCGCCGGCGATCCTGCTGACCAATTCAGAAACCCTGGCGCGGGCGACGATGGCGGAGATCGAGCGGCTGCTGACCATCCTGCCCACGGCGAAGGTGGCGGCAGCGGCCTGGCAGGATTACGGCGAGGTGATCGTCTGCGACACGTTCGAGGAGATGCTGTCGGAAGCTGACAGAATCGCTTCCGAGCACGTGCAGGTGATGACGCGCGATGACGATTATTTCCTGGCCAACATGACGAATTACGGCGCGCTGTTCCTCGGCCCGCGCACCAACGTCTCGTATGGCGACAAGGTGATCGGCACCAACCACACGCTGCCGACGAAGAAGGCCGCGCGCTACACCGGCGGCCTGTGGGTCGGCAAATTCATGAAGACGGTGACCTATCAACGGGTGCTGACCGACGAGGCTTCGGCGATGATCGGCGAATACTGCTCGCGGCTGTGCATGCTGGAGGGTTTCGCCGGGCATGCCGAGCAGGCCAATGTGCGCGTGCGCCGCTATGGCGGGCGCAACATCCCCTACGCCACGGCGGCGGACTGAGATGGAATTGCCGCAGGGGCCCGGCTTCGGGCTGCAGGGCCGCCGCGCGCTGGTGACCGGCGCGGGGCGTGGCATCGGCGTGGCGATGGCATCCGCCCTGGCCGCGGCGGGGGCGCATGTCACCTTGGTGTCGCGTACGCTGAGCGAGGTCGAGGCGGTGGCAGCGGCGTTGCGCGCCCGCGGCGATGCCGCCGAGGCGCTGGCGCTAGATGTGTGCGACACGGCGGCGTTCGCGCAGGCGCTGACGGAACGCCCGGCGTTCGATGTGTTCGTCAACAATGCAGGCACCAACAGGCCAAAGCCATTCACTGCCGTCGAGGAAGCGGATTTCGACGTGGTGATGGGGCTGAACGTGCGCGCCGCGTTCTTCGCGGCGCAGGCGGTGGCCAAGGGGATGATCGCGGCGGGAAAGCGCGGCTCGATCATCCACATTTCCTCGCAGATGGGCCATGTCGGTGGCGAGGGCCGGACGATCTACTGCACCTCGAAATTCGCCATCGAGGGGCTGAACAAGGCGATGGCGCTCGACCTCGCGGCGCAGGGCATCCGCTCGAACACGATCTGCCCGACTTTCATCGAGACCCCGATGACCGCGCCGTTCCTGGCCGATGCGGCGTTCCGCGCCCGGGTGGTCTCGAAGATCAAGCTCGGACGGCTCGGCACGGTTGAGGATCTGATGGGCGCGGTGGTTTTCCTGGCCTCCGACGCCTCGGGGCTGATGACCGGAACCTCGCTGGTAATCGATGGCGGCTGGACCGCGGAATAGGAACAGAACAATGCGAATCAAGACCACTCATGTCGGCTCGCTGCCGCGCTCCGCGCTGATCGCCGATCTGCTGTTCGGCGCCGAAAAGGGCCTGGTGTTCGAACCGGCGGCCTATGACCGGGCGATGAACGAGGCAACGTCTGCGATCGTCGCCAAACAGCGCGCGGCGGGGGTGGATATCCCCTCGGATGGCGAAACCTCGAAAATCTCGTATGCCACCTACATCAAGGACCGCCTGAGCGGCTTCGCCGGCGACAGCCCGCGCTCGCCGCCGCAGGACCTGGAGGATTTTCCGTCCTTCCTGCAGAAACTGGCGAAGGCCGGCGGCACGCCGCAGTATCGCCGCCCGCGCTGCGTTGGCCCGATCGCGGTGAAATCGCTGGAGCCGCTGCACAAGGATATCGCGGCGATGCAGGCCGGGCTGGCGGCGTCTGGCTACAGCGAGGGGTTCATGAATTCGGCGAGCCCGGGCGTGATCGCGCTGTTCCAGCCATCGGATCATCACGCCACGCTCGATGCCTATCTCGCTGATCTCGCCGAGGCGATGCGCGCGGAATACGAGGCCATCGTCGCCGCCGGCCTGATCCTGCAGATCGACGCGCCCGATCTCGGGCTGGGCCGGCACATGATGTACAAGGATCTCGACGAGGCCGGGTTCCTCAAGCGGGTGGCGGTGCATATCGAGGCGCTGAACCACGCGCTACGCAACGTGCCGCGCGAGCGGGTGCGGATGCATATCTGCTGGGGCAACTACGAAGGCCCGCATACGCGCGATATCATGCTGCGCACCGTGCTGCCGGAAGTGGTGAAGGCCAAGCCCGGCGCGCTGCTGTTCGAGGCGTCGAACCCCAGGCACGCGCATGAATGGACGGCGTGGCGCGATATGAAGGTGCCGGATGACCTCGTCTTAATCCCCGGATGCCTGGACTCGACCACCAATTTTGTCGAGCATCCAGAACTGGTGGCGCAAAGGCTGGAGCGGTTCGTGTCGATTGTCGGGGCAGAGCGGGTGATCGCGGGAACGGATTGCGGCTTCTCGACCTTTGCCGGCTTCGGCGTGGTCGATCCGGAAATCGTCTGGGCCAAGCTCGGCGCGCTCGCCGAGGGTGCCGCGATCGCGTCGCGCGGATGAGTGCCCGGCTGCGCAGTGTCAGGCTGCGCAGCGCCCTGGTCGGACCGTTCGATATCGAGGTCGCCGCCGGCGAGTGCATCGCCATCACCGGCGCCTCCGGCTCCGGCAAAAGCCTGTTCCTGCGCCTGCTGGCAGACCTCGATCCGGGCGAGGGCGAGGTGTTCCTCGACGATGTCGAACGCAGCACGATGCCGGCGCCGGCGTGGCGGCGGCAGGTCGCCTATGTCGCCGCCGAATCCGGCTGGTGGTTCGATACCGTCGCGGCGCATTTCCCCGATCTTCCCGCCGCCCGCGCGCTGGCGCCGGCGCTCGACCTGAAGCCAGAATTGTTCGACGGGCTGGTGCTGCGGCTGTCGACCGGCGAAAAGCAGCGCCTGGCACTCATTCGTAGCCTGCTGCCAGGCCCGAAGGCGCTGCTGCTGGACGAGCCGACCGGCGCGCTGGACGAAGCCAGCCAGGCCGCCGTCGAAACCCTGCTGCGTCAGCATCTTGCGCGCGGCTGCGCCATCGTGCTGGTGACGCACCAGCCGGCGCAGGCGGCGCGGCTGGGGCAGCGGCGTTTCGTGATGCAGGCCGGCAAGCTGATGCCGGCATGAAACCGACCATCATCCTCGAAGCACACGACCTCGCCATCGCCGCGATCCTGATCGGGCTGGACGGACTGATCTCGCTCGGCTTCGGGTTGGGCCTGCACCGGCAGCTCGCGATCGCGGCAGCGCGCATGGTGGTGCAACTGCTGCTGATCGGGTTGATCCTGACCAAGGTGTTCGCGCTGGCCTCGCCGCCGGTGACGCTGCTGGTGGTGCTGGTGATGGTCGCGATCGGCGGGCGCGAGGTGGCGGTGCGGCCGGAGCAGCGGCTGATCCGTTTCGGCAACTACGCCGTCGGCATGGCCGCCGTGGCCTTCGCTACCGGGATCACCTCGGTGCTGGCGCTAACCACCGCGTTGCGGCCAGACCCGTGGTACGAGGCCCGCTACGCCATCCCGCTTGCCGGCATCGTGCTGGGCAATGTGCTGAACGCCGCCTCGCTGGCGCTGGATTCACTGCTTGGCGGGGTCGTGCGTGAACGGGCCTCGATCGAGGCGCAGCTCTGCCTGGGCGCTACCGCGCGACAGGCGATGGGCGGGCTGGTGCGCAGCGCGATGCGGCGCGGGCTGCTGCCGGTGGTGAATTCGATGTCGGCGTCCGGAGTGGTGACGCTGCCGGGGATCATGACCGGGCAGATCCTGGCCGGCATCGATCCGATGGAGGCGGTGAAGTATCAGATCCTGCTGATGTTCCTGCTGTCCGGCGGCGCGGGGATGTCGGCGGTGGCGGTGGTATTCCTGGCGGCGCGCCGGCTGACCGATGGGCGCCACAGGCTACGGCTTGACCGGTTGAAGTCGAAATAGTCAGGCTGGCCTGCAGCGCTCGGCGCAGGCGGTGTCCCAGAACGCGGTGCCCGGCACATGAAGCGGCACAAAGGCGCGCGGCGGCAGACCCCCCGGCCTAGGCACCACAAGGTCCCACCAGCCATGCGCGCATTCCGAACGGAACGCCATCTGGTCGGCGATACTGGTGCCATGCCCTGCCAGTGCGGTATCCAGCGCCACGATCGCGTCGCGGATCTCCTGCTGCGTCGCCGCCGTCTCGCCCTGCGCGTTGCGGCAGAACGCCAGGGTGAAGCGCCGCACATCGCCCGACAACGCGGCATAGGCGGTGGCGTCGAGCTGCCAGGCCTTCATCCATTCGCCCGCAACTTTTTCGGCCGCCTCGTTCAGCGGCAGCTTCGACAGCTTGGCCGCGGTGCCGCGCATATGGCGCATCAGCTCGGCCTTGGCATGCAACGCGCGGGCGCGCAAGGCGGCAGCCTGCATTGCCGCGATCGCGGCATCGGCTTCGGCGAGCAGTTCGTCGACCAGATCGGTCATGGCAACCTCAGGGCAGGAGGGCGAGCGCGTCAATGACGCGGTCGAAAAACACGGTGGCATCGATGCTGTCGAGCACGAAGACATTGGCCGGCCGCTTCAGCCGGTTATGCCAGTCGATGGTGCTGCGCCCGCGCAGATCACCATCGGAGGTATCGATGCCGACATGGCAATCCCGCCCGGTGAACAGCTCGGGCCAGGCGAGATAGCCGGGTACGCAGACGTCATGCATTGGGTGGCCGTTACTGCCCAGATTGCCCGGCCGCGGCCGGGTCAGCATGCCGTGCACCGCACGCGAGGTCGCGGTGTTCAGCGTCGCGATGCGTGCGACATGCGCGGGCGAGGCGATGGCGCTCAACGTCAGATGCAGCCCGATCAGGGTGACCCGCAGCCCGGCATTCAGCACCACGGCGGCGGCGTGCGGGTCGGCGTAGAAATTGTATTCCGCCGCCGGCGTGATGTTGCCCAGGTTCATCGCCCCGCCCATCAGCACCACTTGCGTGATGTTGCCGGCAATCTCGGGGGCGAGCCGCAGCGCCAGCGCCAGATTGGTCAGCGGCCCCAGCGCACAGATCGTCGCCGGCGCCCGCTGCAGCGTCTCGATCAGCACGCTGACCGCATGGCCCGCCTCCGGCGGCAACGCGGCGGGCGGCAGGCCCGCGCCATCCATCCCATCCGGCCCGCAGACGAATTCGGCGGTGGTCAGCGGCAGCACCAAAGGCGCCGCCGCGCCGGCATACACCAGCACCTCCGGATGCCCCGCCAGTTCGACGATGCGCCGCGCGTTCAGCGCGGTCTGCGCCACCGGCACATTGCCGGCCACCGCCGTGATGCAGCTGAGATCGAAGATATCCGGCCGGGCCAGCGCCAGCAGGATGGCCACCGCGTCGTCCTGCCCCGGGTCGGTATCGATGACGATCGGGATCATGCGGCGCGTCCGGTCATGATCATGTGGCCGATATCGTCTGGGCCGAGCCCGTCCGCCGGCATGTCGATCACCTTGGCCCCCGATTTCATGATGGCCACCCGCGTGGCCAGCGCCGCCACGTCGGCCATGTTGTGGCTGATCAGCAGCACGGTACGCCCCTCGGATTTCAGATGCCGGATCAGGTCCAGCACCTGCGCAGTTTCCTTCACCCCGAGGGCGGCGGTCGGTTCGTCCATGATGATGATCGAAGCGTCCCAGCGCAGCGCGCGCGATATCGCCACCGCCTGCCGCTGCCCGCCGGACAGGCCTTCCACCGGCCGGCGCATGTCATCGATGGCCACGGACAGCCGGGCGAGATAGGCCCGCGCCTCGCGCGCCATGCGCGGCTTGTCGAGCATCCGCAGCCAACGCGGCCCGCGCGTCAGTTCCGCGCCCATAAACACATTGGCGGCGATCGACAGCCGCGGCGCCAGCGCCAGGTCCTGATAGATTGTCGCCACCCCCTGCGCCAGCGCATCGTGCGGCGAGCGGAACCGGGTCTCGGCCCCGCGCAGGGTGATGCTGCCCGCGCTCGGCGCCTGCGCGCCGGAGATCACCTTGATCAGGCTGGACTTGCCCGCCCCGTTATCGCCGCAGATCGCCAGCACCTCGCCGGGATAGACATCGAGGTCGACATCCCGCACCGCAATGACGGCACCATAGTTCTTGCCGACACCGCGCAGCGACAACAGGGGCGCAGCCATTACTTCAGGAACTGCTTGACGTTGGACTGATCCACCAGCACGGCATCGACGAACAGATAGGGGCAGGAGGTGAAGCTGGATTTAGGCTGCTTCCTGATCACGATCGCCTCGATCGCATCCACCGCCTGATTGCCCATCGCCTCGAACGGCACGTTGACCGTGGCCAGCAGCAGCGAATTGGGGTCATTGATGCGGGCGAAGGATTCCGGGCCACCATCGATCGAGACCATCGGGATCTGCCCGCGCTTGACGCCCTGGGCCTGCAACAGGTCGTCGACGATATAGGCCTGGCCGTCGAACGAGACCCATATGCCGTTGATCTTGCCCTGGTTCTGCAACAGCAGCGCCTGCACCCCGGCGCGCACATCGTCGCGCCAGCTTTGCGTGCGCGCCATGGTGAACTTGCCGATTTCCTTGACGCCCTGATTCTCCGACAGCACGACATCGAGCACCCGGCCGCGAATGCGCGATGCGGCGTTGGCATCGAAGCGCACGGTGAGCAGATTGCCCTGATAGCCCATCGCGCCGAGCAGGTTCAGCGCGGCCTCGGCGCCGATCTTGTATTCGTTGGACTGGATATCGAACAGGCTGTGCGGCGAGGAGCCGGCCTGCACGGTGATCACCGGAATGCCGGCATCCTTGGCTGCCTTGAACTGCGCGTCGGCCTCGATCGGCTTGCCCATGGCGATGATGATGGCATCGACCTTCTTGGCAATCAGTGCCTCGAACTGTTCGGCATGCTTGGGCAACGAGCCTTCGGAGTTCAGCAGGGTGACGCTCCAGCCCTTCGCCTTCGCCGCGGCCGCCGCTGCATTGGCGACGCGGGCATGGGTTTCGGACGAGAACTGGAAGCCGATCACCCCAAGCTGAAACGGCCCGGCGGCCTTGGCGGTGGCGGCGACGAAGGCGGTTGCGGCGAGGGCGGCGGTGAAGCTGCGGCGTTGCATCTGAGGTCTCCCTTGGTTGGCGCGTTCAGGCGCGCATCCGGAAATTGAGCTTGTTGGCGAAGGCGGGGCGGCGGGTCAGCACGGTGGAGGCGGCGACGGAGCCGATCATGATCAGCCCGAGCACGATGTCCTGCACATAATAGGCGGCGCCGAGCAGGACCAGCCCATTGCCCAGCACCTTCAGCACCAGGGCGGCGAACACGGTGCCCGGGATATTCGGCTGCCCCGGCTCGAACATGGTCATGCCCAGCAGCACTGCGGCGATGGCATACAGGAAGTAATCGCCCGCCATGTTCGGCGCCGCCGAGGACAGGTTGGCGGCCAGCAGCACCGCGGTGATCCCGGCCAGCGTGCCGGACAGCAGCAGGCCCAGGCGTTTCATCCGCGCGGTAGCGATGCCGGACAGCCGGGCGGCTTCCTCGGCCTCCCCCGTCGCGGTCATATGCGCGCCGGCGCGGGTGTGTTTCACGAGAAACCAGGCCAGCAGCGTGACGCCAGCGAGCCACAGCAGCAGGTTCGGCACTCCGAAGCTCATGCCGCGCGACAGCCCAGTAAAGCCGGTGGGCCAACGGCCGACGAAAGCCACGCCCTGGGTGATCATGAAAGCAAAGCCGCGCGCAATCGCCGCGGTGCCCAGGGTAACGATCAGCGAGGGCACATGCAGCACGGTGACGCCAACCGCATTGATCGCGCCGGCAACGGTCGCGATCCCGATCGCGGCCAGCACCGCGAGCAGCGGATCGAGCTTCATCTGCACCAGCCAGCCGGCCACGACGGCGGCGAGACTGGCAATGTCGGCCACCGACAGATCAAGCTCGCCAACCACCAAGGCCAGGGTGAAGCCGATCGCCAGGATGGCGAGGAAGCTGGTGTCCTTCAGCACGTTGACTATGTTTGCCGGCGTCGCGAAGTTCGGCGCGAACACCACGAACACCGCGATCAGCAGCAGGCCGGCGGCAACGGTGCCGTAGCGTTCGATGAAGCCGGGCACTGGGACTATTTATAGACGAAGGCGGCGTCATCGAGGTCGATGGCGGGGATTTCGTCCTTCTCGTTCCAGTAATCCTGGGTATGTGCCCATTCCTTCTTATCGCCGCGCTTCGGCAGCAGGTGCATGCCGCGCATGAGGTAGCCGGGATTGAAGTTCTCCGCATCGATCCACGGCAGCAGCTTCATGTCGGCATCCTCGGGGCGCAAAGCGGGGGTGACGCTGCGCGCGCCCTTGGCCTTCATGTGGTTCAGTAGCCGGCAGACGAAATCGGCGACGAGGTCGGCCCGCAGCGTCCAGCTGGCGCGGAAATAGCCGAACACCCAGGCCATATTGGGCACGCCGGTGAACATCATTCCGCGATAGGTGACGGTATCTGCAAACACCAGCGGCTTGCCGTCTATCACAAATTCGATGTCGCCGAGCACGTTAAGGTGGAAGCCGGTGGCGGTGACGATGATGTCGGCATCCAGATGCTTGCCGGATTTCAGCGCGATGCCGGTTTCGTCGAAGGTCTCGATCTCGTCGGTGACGACCGAGGCTTTGCCGTCGCGAATGCCTTGGAACAGGTCGCCATCGGGGATGAAGGCGATGCGCTGGCGCCAGGGGCGATAGGCGGGGGTGAAATGCGTGGCGATGTCGAACGTCTCGCCCAGATAGTGCTTCACCCCGGCCAGCAACTGCTCCTTCGCCCAGTCGGGGTTGGATTCGCAGATCCGGGTGAAGGCGGATTGCTCGTAGAGGATCTTCTTGCGGACGATCTCGTGGATCCATTCCTCGCTGATCTGCAGCTTGCGCAGTTCGTCGGCGATCTCGATCGCGTTGCGCCCGGTGCGGAAGAAGGTCGGCGAGCGCTGTAGCATCGTCACATGCGCGCAGTCATTGGCGATATTGGGCACCAGCGTTGCCGCGGTGGCGCCGGAGCCGATGACCAGGACCTGTTTGCCGGCGAGGTCGATATCCTCGGGCCAGGTCTGCGGATGCACGATCTGGCCCTGGAAGCGGCTCATCCCGGGCCATTCGGGGGTGTAGCCGATCTCGTGGCGGTAATAGCCCTGGCACATCCACAGGAAATTCGCGGTGAAGCGCCGCGTCTGCCCGGTATCGCCGCGGGTTGCGGTGATGGTCCACAGCGCGTCCTGGCTGGACCAGATGGCCGAGGAGATGCGCTGCCCGTAGCGGATGTACTGCGCCAGATCGTTCTCGGCGATCACCTCGCCCATGTAGCTGCGGATCTCGGCGGCGGTGGCGATCGGCGTGCCGGTCCATGGCTTGAAGCGGTAGCCGAAGGTGTAAAGGTCGCTGTCGGAACGGATGCCGGGGTAGCGGTGGGTGAGCCAGGTGCCGCCGAAGCTGTCCTGCGCCTCCAGCACCACAAACGTCGTGCCGGGGCATTGATGGGTGAGATGATACGCCCCGCCAATGCCCGAAATGCCGGCGCCGACGATCAGGACGTCGAAATGCTCGGGCTGGGTCTGCGGTTCGGCGTGCAAGCTGGTAGCGCTATGGTTCATCGGTGCCGATCTTCGTTGTCGGATGGTTGCGGACGCTGCGCACAGGGTCGCCACTGCCAAGCCCGCGCGCAAGCAGAAAATCGGCGTTGGCTTTTGCCGATGAAGGAAATTTTTTGCTCCTTTTTTATAAAAAAGGAGAACTTCCTTCTTTCCTGCCTTGCGCCTCACGAATGGCTCGAAGTTCGATTGAGTCCTAGTCTCTGCCGTTCAAGCAGTCGCGAGAAATGACATGGATACGGTTACCTACTGGAATGGCGCGTGGCACGAGGGCAACCCGGCGATCATGGGGCCTAGGGATCATGCTTTCTGGCTCGGCTCGATGGTGTTCGATGGCGGGCGGGCGTTCGATGGCTGCGGGCCGGACCTTGATCAGCACGCGGCCCGGGTGATCCGGTCGGCCAAGGCGCTGGGGCTGAGCCCGAAGCAGACGCCAGAGGGGATCTTCGCGCTGATGCGCGAGGGCATCGCCAAGTTCCCGGCTGGCTCCGAGCTGTATGTGCGCCCGATGTTCTGGGCGACCAAGGGCGGCGCGGGGCCGATTTCGGTCGATGCCGAAAGCTGCGCGTTCCTGCTGTGCATCTACATCTCGCCGATGCCGAGCGGACCGGGGCTGTCGCTGGGCCTGTGCCGCACCATCCGCCGGCCGACGCCGGAGAGCGCGCCGACCGATGCCAAGGCGAGCTGCCTGTATCCGAACTCGGCACGCGGGGTGGCCGAAATGCTGGCGCGCGGGTTCAACAACGGCGTGGTACTCGACGCGCTGGGCAATGTGGCCGAGACGTGCAGCTCCAACATCTTCCTTGGCAAGGACGGGGTGGTGATCACGCCGATCCCGAACGGCACGTTCTTGGCCGGCATCACCCGCAACCGGACGATCACGCTGTTGCGCGAAGCCGGGGTGACGGTGATCGAGCGGACGGTGCGGCCGGAGGAGTTGGAGACGGCCGATGAGCTGTTCACCTCGGGCAACGCGGGCAAGGTGCAGGGGGTGATCCGTTACGAGGATCGGAGCCTTCAGCCGGGGCCGCTGATGCGCAAGGCGCGCGAGCTGTATATGGCCTACGCGAAGACCCAGCCGGTCGGGTAACTGACGAAGGCGGCGCGTTGCCAAAGCGCGCCGCCGCAGTCATCATCTGCCACAAGCCCAAAATGTGGCAGCAATAATAGGGTCGCGCATAGCGCGGCCGTGGAGGACGTCTGATGCGATCGCAAGGTCGAACGCTGTTTGCGAAGCTGTGGGACAGTCACGTGGTGGCGGACCTGGGGGACGGGACCGCGCTGCTGCATATCGACCGGCATTTCCTGCATGACCTCGGCGGCTCGCAGGGGTTGAAGGACATCAAGGCGCGCGGGATGAAGCCGCGCAGCCCAGAGCTGACCTTTGCGGTGCCGGATCACACGATGTCGACCGCGCGCGGGCGTGCGGGGACGACCCCGGCCGGGGTGTCGCTGCTGCAGGCGCTGCGCGAGGAGACTGAGGAGGCCGGGGTGCGACTGTTCGATGTCGGCACACCGGGCCAGGGCATCGTGCATGTCGTGGGGCCGGAGCTGGGGATTACGCTGCCAGGCTGCGTGGTGGTGTGCGGCGACAGCCATACCTGCACGCAGGGCGGCGTCGGCGCGCTGGCGTTCGGCATCGGTTCGACCGAGCTGGCGCATGTGCTGGCGACGCAGACCCTGGTGCAGCGGCGGCCGAAGACGATGCGGGTGCGCTTCGAAGGCGCGATGCCGGTGGGCGTGGCTCCGAAGGACCTGATCCTGCATCTGATCGGCACGAACGGGGCGGCGGGCGGTACGGGATATGCGATCGAGTATGCCGGCAGCACGATCCGCGCCATGGGGGTCGAGGGGCGACTGACGATCTGCAACCTGTCGATCGAGCTGGGCGCGAAGATGGGGTTTGTTGCTCCGGATGACACGACCTTTGCCTATGTGCAGGGCCGGATGCTGGCGCCGAAAGGGGCCGCGTTCGAACGCGCGGTCGCGGCCTGGCGGGAGCTTTCGAGTGATGCGGATGCCGAGTTCGACCGCGAGGTGGTGATCAACACCGCCGACGTCGCGCCGCAGGTGACCTGGGGCACCAGCCCCGAGCAGGTGGCGGCGTTCGATGCGCCGATCCCCGATCCCGCCGATATCGAGGACGCCGGCAAGCGCGCGACGGTCGAGGCGGCGCTGGATTACATGGGGCTGCGCGCCGGCGACACGATGGCGGGCACGCGGGTGGATTGGGTGTTCATCGGGTCGTGCACCAACAGCCGGATTTCCGATCTGCGCGATGCCGCCGCGGTGGCGCGTGGGCGCAAGGTGGCGGGGCATGTGCGGGCCTGGGTGGTTCCGGGATCGGAAGGGGTGAAGCGTGCGGCGGAGGAAGAAGGGCTGGACCGCGTCTTCACCGAGGCCGGGTTTGAGTGGCGCGAACCGGGATGCTCGATGTGTGTCGCCTCGAACGGCGAGATCGTGCCGCCGGGGATGCGGGCGGTTTCGACCTCGAACCGCAATTTCGTTGGCCGGCAGGGGCCGCGGGCGCGAACGCATCTGGCCAGCCCCGCGATGGCGGCGGCGGCGGCGATTGCGGGCATGATTGCGGACGCGCGGAAGATGGGGGCCTGAGATGGAAAAATTCACCACGCTGCGCACGGCCGCCGCACCGTTGCTGCAGGAAAACATAGATACCGACACCATCATTCCGATGGCGAAGATGGTTGGTGTCTCCGTACGCGGCTCGCTGGGGCAATGGTGCCTGGCGCCGTTGCGATATCTGCCGGATGGATCGGAGAATCCGGCTTTCGTGCTGAACCGGGCGCCGTATCGCGGTGCGCAGATCCTGTTGACCGGGCCGAATTTCGGCTGCGGCTCCTCACGCGAGACCGCGGTGTGGGCGCTGGAGGAGATCGGCATCCGCTGCGTGATCGGCTCGAGCTTCGGGGACATCTTCTTCAACAACTGCTTCCAGAACGGCGTGCTGCCGGTGGTGGTCGATCGCGAGGTGGTCAACGAGCTGGCCGCCGAGGTCGAGGCGCGTCAGGGGGCGGCGACGATCGGCGTGGATCTGGAGGGCGGGGTGATCACCGCGCCGTCGGGCAAGACGCACCCGTTCACCGTGCAGGAGAACCGCAAGGAGGCGCTGCTGCTGGGGCTGGACGAGATCGGCCAGACCCTGCGGCACGATGCCGCGATTTCGGCGTTCCAGGCGCGGGATCGCCTGGCACGTCCCTGGATTTACGAAGCCGGAGAAGCCTGATGAACGGACGCGCGAATACGATCAATGTGGCGGTGATGGGCGGCGAGGGTATCGGGCCCGAGGTGACCGCGCAGGGCCATCGCGTGCTGCAATGGTTCGCCGACCGGCGGGCGCTGCCGGTGACGTTTACCGAGGCGGAATACGGCAAGGTGCCGTATCTGCGCGAAGGCGAGGTGATGCCGCCAGCGACGAAGGCGGCGATCGATGCCGCCGATGCCATCCTGTTCGGCGCGACCGGCGGGCCGGAGACGGTGGAGGTGCCGGCCGAAGCGCGGCGCAAGGACAGCCTGCTGGCGATCCGCCAGCGCTACAAGCTGTTTGCCAATCTGCGGCCGATCTTCATCGACCCCGTGCTGCACGAAGCCTCGCCGCTGAAGGCGCGTGTGTTGCACGGTGTCGATTTTATCATCCTGCGCGAACTGAACGGCGGGATCTATTTCGGCGAGCCGCGCGGCATCGAGACGCTGCCCGATGGGCAACGCCGCGGCTTCAACACCGAGACCTACACCACCTCGGAGATTCACCGCATCGCCCGGGTGGCGTTCGAGCTGGCGCGGGGGCGGCGGGGGAAGGTGTGTTCGGTTGACAAGCAGAACGTACTGGAAAGCAGCGTGCTGTGGCGCGAGGAGGTGACGAAGCTGCATGCGGCTGAGTTCGCCGATGTTGAGCTGACACACATGTATGTCGACAACGCGGCGATGCAGATCGTGCGGGCGCCGAGCCAGTTCGATGTGATGGTGACCGGCAACATCTTCGGCGACATCCTTTCGGATTGCGCGGCGATGGTGGCCGGGTCGTTGGGGATGCTGCCGTCGGTTTCGCTAGGGCCGGTGGATGCGAACGGGCGGCGCAAGGCGTTGTATGAGCCGGTGCATGGTTCGGCGCCGGATATCGCGGGCAAGGGGGTGGCCAATCCGCTGGCCTCGATCCTGAGCGTGGCGATGATGCTGCGGCTGACGTTCGGGCGGAGCGAGGATGCGGCGATGCTGGAGCGCGCCGTGACCGCGGCGCTGGCGTCGGGTGCACGGACCGCCGATATCGTCGAGCCCGGCGGCGCGACGGTTTCGACCACGGCGATGGGCGATGCCGTTCTCGCCGCTCTCAACACCGCAGAGGAGGCTGCACGATGACGTTCAACATCAGTCGCCGTTCCGTTCTGACCATCGCCGCTGGTGGCGCGATGCTGGGGGGCCGCGCTGCGCAGGCGGCGATCCCGGGACGGGATATCTATCCCGTCGCGATCCCGGTTTATGCGGCGCATTTCGTCGCGCACCGGCAGGGGTTCTACACCGATGCGGGGCTGGATGTGAAAATGGTCCAGGGCGGCAGCGGGGTGAAGATGCGGGAGATCGTCGCCTCCGGGCAGGGCGATATCGGCATCGGCGACATCACCCATCCGATGCAGCTGACCAATCATGGCCGCATCGCGAAGGTGTTGATGGCGGTGGATTCGCGCAACAACAACACCGTGTTCATCATCCGCAAGGACCTCTACGACCAGGGCATCACCACGCTGGAAGCCTTCGCGAAGTGGAAGCGGCCGGATGGGCGCAAGCCGATCCTGGGCGTTTCGTCGATCGGGGGGACGGCGCATGTCTGGGCGTCCTACTACATGGAGCTGTTCAAGCTGGATCAGGCGGTGACCTGGATCGGCGCCGGGGATGTCGAGACCATGCTGGGTGTGTTGAAGACCAAGCAGATCGACGTGCTGGACAGCTCGCCCTCGCTGTTGAAGGAGAGCGAGGAGCATGGCTGGGGCAAACTGATCTTCGACGGATCGACCGAGGCGAACTGGAACAAGTATATCGGCGGCAAGGTTCCGGCGACGGCGCATTTCACCCTGCAATCCACGGCGCAGAAGGAGCCGGCGAAGATCCAGGCGTTTACCGACGGGCTGTGGCGGGCGACGCAGTGGATCAAGACGCATTCTCCGGAGGAGATCTATGGCTCGATCGAGCCGTATGTCGGCAGCACCTCGCATGATGCCAATGTCTATGAGATCGGCCTGATGAAGGAGATCACGGACTATGACGGCACCATCGATGCGGCGAGCTACGAGCGGGGCAGCAAGGTTTGGTTCCGTGAGCTGACCGGGATCACGCCGTTGAAATACGACGACGTGGTGGCGCCCGAGTTCCTGGCGGCGGCGAAGAAGAAATACCCGAACGGATGAGCGAGACGGGACGGCCGAAGATCGAGGTACGCGGACTCGGCAAGTCGTTCCGGTTCGGGGGATCGACGATCGACGCGGTGGACGATGTTTCGTTCAGCATCCGCCGCGGCGAATTTGTGGCTCTGCTGGGGCCTTCGGGCTCCGGCAAGAGCACGGTGCTGAACATGATCGCCACGTTGCTGGAGCCCAGCCGTGGCGAGATGTTCATTGATGGCAACAGAGTTATTCCGCATCGGGCGACGCCGGATGTGGGGTACGTGTTCCAGCGCGATACGCTTTTTCCGTGGCGGACGGTGGCGGAGAATATCGGATACGGTTTGGAGTTGGCCGGCGTGCCAAAGGCCGAGCGCGAGGCGCGGGTGGCTGAGTGTGTGGCGCAGGCCGGGTTGAAGGGGTTTGAGACGGCGTATCCGTCCTCACTCTCCGGCGGGATGCGGCAGCGGGCGGCGTTGATGCGGGCGATTGTGGTGCGGCCGCAAGTTTTGCTGATGGATGAGCCGTTCGGGGCGCTGGATACGCATACCAAGATCGACATGCATGACGTGCTGCTGAAGATCTGGGACCGCGAGCAGCAGACCGTGCTGTTCGTGACGCATGATCTGGGCGAGGCGTTGACGCTGGCCGACCGGATCATCCTGTTTTCGGCGAGGCCCGGGCGGATCAAGGAGAGTTTCGAGGTGGACCTGCCCCGGCCGCGCGATGCGGTGAAGCTGCCGGAGACGCCGCGATATGCGGAGCTGTTCAGCCGGATCTGGCATTCGCTGGGTGAGGAATTCGTCAAGGGGCGTGCGGCATGAAGGGCCACGCGCTGGGCTGGCAGATGCTGATCTGCGTGGTGCTGCTGGTGGTGTGGCAGTGGGGCTATGACCTGCATGAGATGGCGCCGGATTTTGTGCCGGATCTGCTGGACCCCTATTTCGTGTCGCGGCCGTCGGACATTATGAAGCAGTTCCTGATCCTGTCGTGCCTGAAGTCGAAGATGGGGCTGTGGAACGGCTGGTTCGACGGGCAGTTCGGCGCCTGCATGACCAAATACGAGAACAATCTTTGGATGGCGATGTGGGTGACGCTGAAGACCACGTTCTTCGGGTTCCTGGCGGGGGTGTCCAGCGGTTTCGTGCTGGGCCTGGCGCTTGGCCGGTCGGCGAAGCTGAGTGCGGTGTTTCAGCCGTTCATCACCGCGGTGAACTCGATCCCCAGGATCGCGCTGGCACCGCTGATTGTGCTGGCGTTCGGGATTGGCGAGACGTCGAAGATCGTCACCTCGTGGATCGTGGTGGTGTTCCTGGTGTTCTTCAACACGTTCGAGGGGGCGCGCTCTGTCGATGAGGGGTTCATCAACACGGCGCGGCTGCTGGGGGCGAGCGAGTGGAAGATCACCCGCACGGTGATCATCCCGTCCACCATGACCTGGCTGTTCGCGTCGCTGACGCCGGCGATCTCGTTCGCGCTGATCGGGGTGATCGTGGGCGAGTTCATCGGGGCGGAGCGGGGCATCGGGCGGCTGATCATCGAATCCGAGGCGCGCGGCGAGGCGGCGGGGATGATGGTGGCGGTGATCGTGCTGATGATTGTCGGCGTGGTGCTGTCGGCGTTGATCTGGCGGTTGCAGGCCTATCTGCTGCGCTGGCAGGCGCACTACCAGCGGAATTAGTTTCGAAAACGGAACAAATAGAGCGTGCGGAGCCATTCCGGCTGGAGTGTCGCAAAATTTGGATAGCGCTCGGAACCGGACGAGCCGTGCCAGGGGTTGCGCGGAGTTGCTGCGCGTGGGAACTGGCGGCGGTAGGGGCGTAGGGGTGCCGATGGCGGGCGCGGGACGCGCCGCCTGGTTGCGGGTGGGTTGGCGCGGAGCGGGCGCACGGGGGGCGCGGGTTGGGCGCGCGGCGTGCGTGCGCTTGGCGACGCTGACCGGAGCGCTGCTGACGGGAGCGGGGGGTGCCGCTGGCGGTGCCGGGGGCAGGGAGCCTTCGCGCCAGGCGTTGAACATGGTGTCGAGGGTTTCGAACAGGCGTTTGAACTGCATCCAGAGCATGAGCGCGGCCGGCCAGTCGCGGAACGGAATCCCGCGCAGGGTCATTTTAAGCTCAGAGAGGATGTGTGCCCATTTGTTCATGGCGATGGATATAGGACATCGTCAGTAGGGCTTCAAGGAAAAAAAGCCGTTTAACGGATTTTTTGCGCATATTTAGCGTTGGCACGGGAAAGTGTGGATCCCTTTTTTCCAAAAAAGGGACTGCTTACTTCCCAAAAACCACAACGCTCTCAAGCCGTGCCGACCAAAGGAACTGATCGATCGGCGTGGCGCTGAGCAGTTTGTAGCCGGCGCCGTGCAGGGTGCGGGCGTCGCGGGCGAGGGCGGCGGGGTTGCAGCTGACGTAGATCACCCGGGGGACCTTGGCCACGGCGATCTGGGCGATCTGGACGGCGGCGCCGTCGAAGGGGGGATCGAGGACGACCACGGGGTAGGCGGCGAGTTCCTTGGCCATCAGGGGCTGGCGGGTGAGGTCGCGTTTGGCGGCGACGATGCGGCCGGCGAGGCCGGCGGTGTTGGCGGCGGCCTGCAGGGCGGACAAAGCGGGGCCGTCGCCTTCGAAGGCGTCAACGCGGATATGCGGCTCGAGGGCGAAGCTTAGGGTGCCGCAGCCGGCGTAGAGTTCGGCGACGCGGGTTTTCGAGGTGCGTTTGGCCGGCAGAGCCGCCAGCACGCAGGCGACGATGGCGGCTTCGGCCAGCGGGCTTGCCTGCAGGAAGGCGCCGGGCGGGGCGGTGACGGCCACACCTGACATCATGGTGACCGGCGGGATGCGCTGGGCGGCGGGTTCGGTGGCGTGGGAGCCCTCGGCGATGGCGATGCGGGGGGCGCCGTTCTCGTTGGCGAAATCGGCCAGCAGGATGCGGTCATTGGCGCTGGGGGTGCCATCGAGCCGCAGCAGGATATCGGGGCCGGAGGTCAGCAGGTTGACGATGGCCGAGCCCTCGCGCTTCAGCGCGGTGAGGCGGCGCAGCATCTGCCTGAGGCGGGGGATGAGGCCGGCCAGGACGGGGTCGAGCACCGGGCAGACATCGAGATCGACGATCGGGCCGCGGCGCTGGTGGAAGCCGAGGGTGAGCACGCCGTTCTGCCGCTTGACCGCGAGATCCATGCGCCGGCGGGTGCCGGGGGGCGAGGCGACGATGGGCGCGAGCACGGCGTCGGGATAGCCGGCGCGGTCGAGCGCGTCCTGCAACAGGCCCGCTTTCCAGGCGAGATAGGGCGCCTCGGCCCAATGTTGCAGCGAACAGCCGCCGCAGGTGCCGAAATGCGGGCAAGCGGGCTCGATCCGCTCGGGGCTGGGGTCGATGACGGTGGAGCCGTCAACCTGTTCGCCGGGCAGGGTGAAAGGGATGAAAGCGGTTGTGCCGTCAGGACGGCGGGCAATGCCGTCGCCGTCTGCGCCTATGGCGGTGATGCGCAGATGGGAGGGTTGCTGCATGGGGGAGCTGTTCCGGGAAAGACAGGCAAGACGAAGGAAGGGAAGCGCTTCTTTTTTGAAAAAAAGAAGCAAAAAACTTTTTTCTCTCCGCTTGTGCGAACGCTCGCCCCCTGCGGCTGGTGCTGTGCCTTGGGAGCGGAAAGGCGTGGATCGCTTCGCAAGGGCGTTGGTAGCGGGCGGCAAGCTTACGTCTTTTCCGCGTGTCCGAACGCCAACCCCGGGGGGGCGAGCGTTTAGACACACGGAGGAAGGAAGTTTTTTGCGTCGCTTTTTTACAAAAAAGCGACCGCTTGCTTCCTTTAGCCGCCGAACGCCGGAATGCCGGTCTGCGCGCGGCCGAGGATGAGGGCGTGGACGTCGTGGGGGCCCTCGTAGGTGTTGACGGTTTCCAGGTTCATCACGCGGCGGA
>CAIRTN010000003.1 GCA_903881515.1 uncultured Rhodospirillales bacterium
AGGCTGATGGCATCGGCGACCGAGTTGAGGTCGTTGCGCATCAGCGCGATATCCGCCGCCTCCAACGCGACATCCGAGCCCGCGCCGATGGCGAAACTGACGTCGGCCGCGGCCAGCGCCGGCGCATCGTTCACGCCGTCGCCGACCATGCCGACGACGTATCCGCCGATCTTGAATTCGGCCACCGCAGCCGCTTTCGCGCCCGGCAGTACTTGGGCCCTGTAGGTATCGATGCCGGCGGCGGCGGCGATCGCTTTCGCCGTCGCCGCGTTGTCGCCGGTCAGCATCACCACCTTGATTCCCATGTCTTTCAAACCGGCCACTGCCGCGCGCGAGCTGTCGCGCAGTCGGTCGGCGATGGCAAGGTAACCGAGCACGCGTCCGGCGCCGCCAACCGCGATCACAGTTTTGCCCTGCGCCAACAGCGGCGCTATCGCCGCCGCATCTATGGCGAGGCCCGATTCGATGAGAAATTCAGGCGCCCCCAGCAGCAGCATTTGCTCGCCACCGAGCGCGGGCAGCCGCAACGGCGAAAAATCAAGCATAGCCCGCACCCCCTTGCCGGTGATCGAGTGAAAGTCGCGCACCGGAACGAGCGGCAAATCCAGCGCTTTCGCACATCTGCTGCTCACCCGCAGGGTTCCACGAGAGGATGAACCTCCAGGTATTCCCTCTCAAAGCCGTGGCGCAGTTGAAAATGCTCAGGGGCGGCCTGAAGGTCGCCACGATCTCGCCGAAGCTAGTGGCCGTCCCCGAGCCGTAGGGCTGCGCCCCCGCGGCGCAAACGCGCGTTTGCAGGGACTCGCCGACGCCGCTGGCGCTGCCGTAGGAGCGAAGCCAGGACTCGGTCGCAGCGGAGTAGGTTGCGACCGTGTCTGTCTGGGGGTTGAACAAAGCTTGCTCGACCTGTGTCCCGTTCATCGTGCAGCGAACGGTCTGGAACATCGCAGAAGGCCAGTTATCGCACGCCGCGATCCTCAGCGCCTGAGCCGTGTTCGGAATCGCTGTTGCCCCGTCAGTCCCAGTGAAGTGCCCCTGGATCCTGAAGTAGCATTCGCTGAAGATGAGGAAGCGCGGGTCGCAACGGACCGTGAAGATGGTGTCGCCGACGGCGAGGCCCGTCTTGCCGGGGCGCGCCCCGCTCACCGACCCCTGGTCTGGCGGCTGCTGAACGGTGGTGAAGCTGATGGCCCCGCCGTTCGAGCTGGCCAGACGCTGAGGAGATTCGAAGAGCGACATGGGGTGCGGAGCGAGTCTGCGAAGCTGCGGTATCCGGGCGCGGAAAAATCAGGGCAAACTGCGGCCGAGCGACGTGAGGGCGCTTCGCGCCTCCACTTCGCAAGGCCACTTCGCAAGGCAACTAACGAATGCCACGGCGAAGGCCGCTTCCGGAATTGTTTGACTTGCCTGAACGGCCTCCGAGCCTCACAGGGGCGGGGCAGGCGCCGCCGGTGGGGCACGCGCCGCCAGACCGCCCGCAGGAGCCACAAGCCTTTTTACGGCGGATTTTGCGGGCTTTCGAGCGCGCGGCCGAGACGGCTTCAGCCGCCTGCAGGCGCTGCTCAGGCGTCGCGTAGTTGGTGTGCGGCATGGGCGCGGACAAGGACGTGGCCGAGGCATCGTAATCGATGGCGTACGTGTTGTCGACGTACGGGCCGCCGCTGTAGGTATGGTAGCCGGGGGCCGTGCGGTCGCTCGACTTGGGGTGCACGAAGCCGGCCCGCGTCTCCTCGTAAAGGTCGAAGTCGATGCCGCCAGGCTGGGCTATCGGCGAGCGCTGCAAAGCGCCTCTACGCCGGCCGACGGAGCGCATCCTTGAGGCTGAGCTGCTGTGGCTCTCTCTGTCCTCCTCCTTGGCCAACATCTCTGCTAGGTCCTCGATAACGCTGTCGAGGAATTCCTGCGGGTTCGAACCCCTGGGTGGATAGAGATGGGCCGCCCTGACGTCCCTGGTGATACGCCCTACCCAGCTGGGGTTGAGCGTAAAGACCGTCGGCCACTTCGTCACCATCCCAGTAAGAAAGCGCTGGGCCGCAGCGGGGAGCGTCTCGAGGATGAGGCCGATACGCTTGACGGCCGCGTCCCCGG
>CAIRTN010000004.1 GCA_903881515.1 uncultured Rhodospirillales bacterium
AGCATCGCCAGCGCGCCGCCAATGCCTTCCTCGCCCGGCTGGAAGATGAAATTCACCGTGCCGTCGAATTCCGCCTCGGTGGCCAGATACTTCGCCGCCGCCAGCAGCATCGTGGTGTGCCCGTCATGCCCGCAGGCATGCATCTTCCCCGGATTGGTCGAGCGGTAGGGCAGATTGGTCTGCTCATCCATCGGCAGACAATCCATATCCGCCCGCAGCCCCACCCGCCCCTTGCCCGAGCCCTTGCGCAGCACGCCGACCACCCCGGTCTTGCCAACGCCGCTGTGCACCTCGATGCCCCAGCTCGCCAGCTTCTCCGCCACGATCCCCGCCGTGCGCACCTCTTCCAGCCCAAGCTCCGGATGCGCATGGAAATCCCGCCGGATGGCGGTGAACTCGTCGGACCAGGCGCGAATAGCTTCAATGGCGGACATGCGGCATCTCCATATTTTCCGACGCACTATGGCAGGATGTCACCGCACGTGAAGACCGCTCACGCGGCAAACGCCGCCTCCGCCGCTGCCGCCGCCGCATCGAACTGCGCCTCGATCCACGTGTTGACCCCGCGCCCACCCGCAACCACGGCCCGCGCCCAGGCCAGATATTCCAGCTTCCGCGCCAACGGCCACCCCGCCGGCGGCGACACCGCCAATGCCCGCAGATTGCTGGTCTTGTCTGCGATCTTCAGAATTTTCACCCGATCCGGCTTGCCCGGCATCGCCGAAATCTGCAAGCCTTACGCTCGGCCTTCGGCAGACGCTTGTCATCGGTGACATAGGCCACCAGCGTCGCGACATCCTCGCCGAACAAAGCCGCAATCTGCGCGCGCGGAACATCGCAATCCTCGATCGCGTCATGCAGCAAGGCCGCGATCGCCAGGTCGGGATCGCTCCCCTGCGTCGCATCGGTCACCAGATGCGCCACCTCCAGCAGATGATTGACATAAGGCTCCGCCGCCTCCCCCTTGCGTCGCTGATTACGGTGCCACTGCGCCGCCGTATCCGCCGCCCGCAGCACATCGACCCAACGTGCGCTCATGCCACCAAACCCCGCTCGCGCATCAACGCCTCCGTCCCCGGCTTCGCGCCGCGAAACGCCACATACAGCGCCATCGGGTCCTCGCTGTCGCCCGACCGCAGGATCCGCTTCAGCCCCGCCGCCGGCCCAGGCGCAAACGGATCGCCCGCCTCCTCGAAGGCGGCAAACCCATCGGCATCCAGCACCGATGCCCACAGATACGCATAATACCCCGCCGCATAGCCCCCGCCGCTGAAGATATGCTGGAAATGCGGCGGCCGGTGCCGTGCCCCGATTTCCACCGGCGCCCCCAGCCGCGCCATGACGTCGCGCTCGAACGCCATCACATCCAGCTCCGCCGGATCGCGCAGCGCGTGCAGCTCCATGTCCAGGATCGTCGAAGCCAGCGTCTCCACCGTCACGAACCCCTGGTTGAACGTCTGCGCCGCCTTCAGTTTCGCGATCAGCGCCTCCGGAATTGGCGCCCCGGTCTCGTGATGCCGCGCAAACCTCCGCAGCACCTCCGGCGTGCCGATCCAGTGCTCCATCACCTGGGAGGGAAACTCCACGAAATCGTGCAACACCGCGGTGCCGGACTGCGATGGATAGCGCACCTGGCTCAACAACGCATGCAGCGCATGGCCGAACTCATGGAACAGCGTCCGCGCGTCCATATAGCCCAGCAAAGCCGGCGAGGATTTGACGAAGTTGTTGTTGTTGATCACCACCGGGCTCACCCGGCCATCCAAGGTCGACTGATCGCGGAACGTGCTCATCCACGCGCCCGACCTCTTGTCCGGCCGCGCGAACGGATCGGCGATGAACACGCCGACATGCCCCTCCGCATCGCGCACCTCGTACACCCGCACATCGGGGTGATAGACCAAAACATCAGTGCATTCGGTAAAGCCCAACCCGAACAGCCGCGCCGCGGTATCGAACGCCGCCGCCTGGATGTTCTCCAGCAGGAAATACGGCTTCAGCGCCGCCTCATCCAGATCGAACTCCGCCAGCCTCTGCTGCTCGGCATAATACCGCCAGTCCCACCCCTCCAGCCGATCGCTGACCCCATCGGCACCCGCCCGCGCGAACAGCGCATCGCGCTCCTGCTCCGCCCGCTTCACCGCCGCCCGCCACAACGCCGTGGTGAACCCACTGACCGCCTCGACCGACCCGGCCATCGTGTCCGCCAGCCGATACTCGGCATAGGTGCCGTAACCCAACAACCGCGCCCGCTCGGCCCGCAACGCCAGGATCTGCGGGATCAGCGCCCGGTTGTCATGCGCGCCCGGATGCGTCCCGCGCGCCACCCATGCCAGATACGCCGCCTGGCGCAGATCCCGCCGCGCCGCATAGGTCAAGAACGACTCGATCAGCGAACGCGACAGGGTCACCACGTGCCCCTCCAGCCCCCGCTCCGCCGCCGCCTGCCGCGCCCCGTCCACCACAAAATCCGGCAACCCCGCCAGATCGTCGCCCTCAAGTTGCAGGCTCCATTCCCGCTCGTCATGCACCACGTTCTGCCCGAACTGCGCATGCAGGCTCGCGAGCTGCTCCGAAATCTCCCCCAACCGCCCCCGCGCCGCCTCGTCGAGCGCCGCACCGGCGCGCACGAAGCCAAGATGCGTCCGCTCCAGCAGCCGAAGCTGATCCGCCTCCAGCCCCAGCAGCGCCCGCTGCCGGAACAACGCATCCACCCGCGCAAACAGCTTGGGGTCCAGCATGATCCGGCTGCCATGCGCCGCCAGCTTCGGTGCATACTCCAGGTCAATCCGCTCCAGGTCGGCCCCGCCCATACTGGCCGACAGATTGTAGAACACCCCCGCGACAACGTTCAGCCGCTTGCCCGCCCGCTCCAGCGCCTCGATCGTGTTGGCGAAATCCGGCGGCTCCCCGTTCCCAGTGATCGCCGCGATATCCGCGTCCGCCTCCGCCATCGCCCGATCGAACGCCGGCCCGTAATGCTCCGCCCGGATCGCATCGAACGGCGGCACCCCAAACGGCGTCGTCCACGCAACAAAAAACGGGTTCACGCTCAAGCCGCCTGCCCCTTCGGCAGTTTCAACCGCACCAGCTCGGCAAACATCGCCGCCCCCAGCGGCAGTGCCTCATCATTAAAATCATACCCCGGATTATGCACCGGGCAGCTGCCCACCGTGTCGCCATTGCCGATGTTGATATACGCGCCAGGCACCTGCTCCATCATGAAGCTGAAATCCTCCGACGCCATCACGCTCGGCCCGTTGCGCTCCACATTGCCATCCCCCACCACCAGCGCCGCCGCATCGGCAATCTCGCCCGTGCACGCCTCGTTGTTGACCAGCGGCGCAAACAGAAACCGGAAATCCACCTCCGCCGTCGCCCCGAACCCCTCGGCCACGCCCTTGGCGATCCGCCGCATATTCGCCTCCAGCAACTCCATCGTCTCCCGCTTCATCGTCCGCGCCGTCCCCCGCAACGTCACCACTTGCGGGATCACGTTATATGCCTCCCCCCCGGCAATCCCGGTCACGCTCAGCACCGCGGTCTCCGCCGGCGGCACATTGCGCGCCACGATCGACTGCAACGCCGTGGTGATATGCGCCGCCACCAGCACCGGATCGACACTCACCTCCGGCCGCGCGCCATGGCTGCCCCGCCCGGTCACCACGATGTCGAAAAACGCCCCGCCCGCCATCATCGCCCCCGGACGGATCGCGAACTGCCCCACCGGCAACCCCGGCCGGTTATGCATCCCATAGACGAAATTGCACGGAAACCGGCTGAACAGCCCGTCCTTGATCATCGCCGCCGCCCCGCCCAACCCCTCTTCCGCCGGCTGGAAGATGAAATTGACCGTGCCGTTGAAATCCCCGCTCGCCGCCAGATACTGCGCCGCCCCCAGCAACATCGTCGTATGCCCGTCATGCCCACACGCATGCATCACCCCCGGCCTGGTGCTCGAATACCCCAGCCCGGTCTCCTCCAGGATCGGCAACGCATCCATATCCGCCCGCAACCCGATCGCCGCCTGCCCATTGCCCCGCCGCAGCACACCCACCACCCCGGTGCCCCCCACCCCGGTATGCACCTCGATCCCCCACTCGCGCAGCTTCGCCGCCACGATCTCCGCGGTGCGCTGCTCGGTAAACCCGATCTCCGGATGCGCATGGAAATCCTGACGGATCGCGGTCAGATCGGCATGCTGCCGGCGAATGGACTCAAGCGCTGTCATCTGGGGAATTCCTCTTGGAGCGGGCGCCATTAGGCGCAACATTCAGCATGGAGCGTGATGACCGCAGGCGGACTCGCCGGAGGCCTGAATCACGCGACAAAAACAAAGACCTGGACCATGAGCACCGATCCTATCATCGGTGATCATGGTCCAGGTTCACACGGGAGGAAAGCGAATGGCAACTCAGCGCATGGGCTTCATCGGGCTCGGCATGATGGGCATGCCCATGGCGCTCTCCGCCGCCCGCGCCGGTATCGAGGTCGTGGCCCACGACGCCGTGCCCGGCCGCGCCGCCGAATTCGCCGCCCTCGCCGGCGAATCCCACAGCGACGTCGCCGCCTCCGCCGCCGAACTCGGCGCCGCCTGCACCGTCGTCGTGCTGATGCTGCCCACCTCCGCCCACGTCGCCGAAGTCACGCACGACCTCGCCGCCGCCATGGCCCCCGGCGGCCTGATCATCGACATGGGCTCCTCAATCCCCGGCGAAACCCGCACCCTCGCCACCCGCCTCGCCCCCCACACCACCCTGATCGACGCCCCCGTCTCCGGCAGCGTGGTCAAAGCAAAATCCGGCACCCTCTCGATCATGGTCGGCGGCAACGACGCCGCCTTCGCCCAAGCCGAACCCTACCTGAAGACCATGGGCACCACTCTGGTCCGCACCGGCGAAACCGGCTCCGCCCACGCCATGAAAGCCCTGAACAACTTCGTCTACGCCGCCGGCCTGCTCGCCGTCTCCGAAGCGCTCCGCATCGGCGCCCGCCAAGGCCTCGACCTCTCCATCCTCGCCGACGTAATGAACGCCTCCTCCGGCCGCAACATCGCCACCGAAACCAAGGTCAAACAAGCCATCCTGCCCGGAACCTACGACGGCGGCTTCCAGCTCGGCCTGATGGCCAAAGACATCGAAACCGCCGGCGCCATGGCCGACGAATCCAACTATCCCGCCGAAGCCCTCACCCTCTGCCGCCGCCTCTGGCGCGAAGCCGTCGCCGCCCGCGGCCCCCGCGCCGATAACACCGAAATTCATCGGTTTTTGCCGGAGTAACGCGAAGGCAAGGCCAGGGCTCTGCCCTGGACCCGCAAGGGGACTCAGTCCCCTTGACCCCACATCTACCTGCTTGAGCACCAACGTCCGTGCAGCGGCGAAGCCCAAAGACTCTTGATGGCTCCGCCGCTCCACGCCCAACACCGAGCCAACCGATCAACCACCCCACAAACGAAGGTGGGGTGCAGGG
>CAIRTN010000005.1 GCA_903881515.1 uncultured Rhodospirillales bacterium
GCCGAGATCAGTGAGCTCATCGCCGGCAACGCCGCCCGCGGCCGCCTTACCGCCACCACCGACATCGCCGCCGCGGTGGCAAATACCGATCTCACCTTCATCGCCGTCGGCACCCCCAGTGCGGCGGATGGCAGCGTGTCCTTGCGCGCCGTCGATGCCGTGCTGGAAAGCATCGGCCGCGCCATTCCGGCCCTGGAAGCCGCCTCCGGCCGCAAGCTCGGCCAGGGCCTGCACTACTACTCCAACCCCGAATTCCTCCGCGAAGGCTCCGCCGTGCGCGATTTCCATGCCCCGGCGATGACCCTGATCGGCGCGCCGGCGGGCGATGACGGCAGCATCCTGCGCGAGCTCTACGCCCCCATCGCCGCCCCGGTGCAGGTCGTGCCCTACCGCGTCGCCGAAAGCGCCAAGCATCTGTCCAACGTGTTTCACGCGGTGAAGCTCGCTTTCGCCAACGAGGCCGGCGCCGTGCTCGCTGCTCTGGGCGTCGACGCCCGCGAGGCCTTCCGCATCTTCTGCGAAGACCGGGTGCTGAACGTCTCAAGCGCCTACCTCAAGCCCGGCTTCGCTTTCGGTGGCTCCTGCCTGCCGAAGGACACCCGCAGTTTCCTCGCCCTGGCCGACCAGGCCGGCGTCGCCGTGCCTTTCCTCAAACAGGTGATGCCCAGCAACACCGCGGTGGTCGAGCGCGCTTTCTCCGCCATCGCCGCGCACGGCCGCAAGCCGGTCGCCCTGTTCGGCCTGGCCTTCAAACCCGGCACCGACGATTTGCGCGAATCTCCCTACGTCACGCTGGCCGAACGCCTGATCGGCAAGGGCTACGATCTGCGCATATTCGACCGTTCGGTAAACGTCGCCAGCCTGCTCGGCGCCAACCGCTCCTATATCGAGCGCGAAATCCCGCATATCGACCGCCTGATGGTCCCCGACGTCCGCGCCGCGCTGCAGGGCGCCGAGATCGTCGTTGTCGGCCACGTCAACGGCGAAGACCGCCGCGAACTGCTCGACGCGCTCGACGGCCAACTGGTGCTAGACCTCGCCGGCCTGCCCGCGCTCGCCGCCAACACCCGCATCACCTATGAGGGCTTCTGCTGGTGACGGCAGTGGCCAGAAGGCAAGGCGAAGGGCAGGCAAGCACTCCTTTTTTTGCAAAAAAAGGAGCAAAAAAACTCTTATCCTTTTGCCTCCGGCACGTACCGGCGACGCCCAGGCAGCCCGAAGGCAATCATTCAAAAAGTTTTTTTGGTTCTTTTTGTTCACAAAAAGAACTGCTTGCCTTTCTACACTTGGGGCATTCGGCATGAAGCCACGCATGCTTTTCATCTCCCCCCGCTTCCTGTTCCCGCTCGACCAGGGCGGCAAGATCCGCACCTCCAACACGCTGCGCGGTCTGAAAGGCGGCGCGTTCGAAATCATCCTTGCCTCGCCGGTCCCGCCGGACACCGCCCGCTACGCCGCCGAGATTGACGCCATCTGCGATCGCTTCGTCTCCTGGCCCGAACCGCACACCGCGCTCCCCGCCAAAATCCTCGCCCTCGCCGGCAGCCTGCCGGTCCCCGTCGCCACCGACCGCTCCGCCGCCGGCACCGCCATCATCGCGGCCGAATTCGCCAGGAACCCGGACGTGACGGTGGTCGATTTCCCGCACGCCGCCGTCCTGCTCCCGCCAGGCCCAATCCCCGGCGCCTCGGTGATGTTCACTCACAACGTCGAGGCCGAGATCTTCGAGCGTCACGCCGAGGTCGCCCGCTTCCCCATGCGCTGGGTCTGGCAATCCCAGGCTGCCAAGATGCGCCGCTTCGAAGGCGAAACGCTGCGCGGCTTCGACGCCGTGATCGCTGTCTCTGAACGTGACGCCCGCGCGCTGGAAAAGCAGTTCGCGCTCAAACGCGCCGACGCCATCGACACCGGCGTCGACCTCGATTTCTACCCCTACGCCGCGCCGACGCCGGCCCCAGCCGGCGGCGGCCGCCTCGTCTTCTCCGGCGCCATGGACAGCCGCTCCAACATCGACGGCGTCACCTGGCTCGCCGAGGAAATCTGGCCGCTGATCGCCGCGAAACGCCCCAACGCCGAAGTCCTCGTCGTCGGCCGCAACCCCGCCGAGGCCCTGGTCGCCAAGGTCAAGGCGCTGAACCTGCCCTTCCGCTTCACCGGCTTCGTCGACGACATCCGCCCCCACGTCGCCAGCGCCGATATCTCCGTCATCCCGCTGCGCGTTGGCAGCGGCACCCGCATCAAAACCTTCGAAGCCATGGCCCTCGGCCGCCCCGTCGTCTCCACCCAGATCGGCACCGAAGGCCTCGACATCACCCCCGGCGAACACTTCCTCGAAGCCGACACCCCACAGGCTTTCGCCGCCGCCGTGCTCCGCCTGCTCGACAACCCCGCCGAAACTCTGGCCATGGCCACCGCCGCCCGCGCCCGGCTGGAGGAACGCTTCTCCTGGCGGCATGTGGCCCGCCAGTTCGAGGCGATCTGCCTGCGGGCTGCCGGCAGGCAGTAAGCAGTCCCCTTTTTGCAGGGCGACGGCGAAGACGCCGCGCCGGAAAAAGGACCCAAAAACCATATAAATTAGTTATTTAACGTCATTGCGAGCGAAGCGCGGCAATCCACGCTTTTCCGTGCCGACGGCGCCCATCCGAAAAAAATGCTTCTATCAAGTATTTTTTCCTTGCATAATTTCTAACGTCATCATATAACGCACCCATGAACCTATGGGCACGCATCCTCTCTGAGCTAAAATCCACCCTGGCCCGGACTCCGTTCCGCGACTGGCCCGCCACGATTCTGCTCTGGTTGCACCTCAAGCGCCTCACCGAAGCCCTCGACACAATGTTCACCGCCTGGCGCGAAGGCACCCTTCCTCCGCCGCCCCAACCGGCCGCGCCCGAAGCACCCCCCGCCCGCGCCGCCACCCAAGCCGCAAAGCGCGCACGCGCCAGCACTGCGCCCAAATCCCGCGCACCCCGCGCCACCGCATCGCGCACCACCGCCCCCGCGCCGGCCCAGCGCCGCCCTCCCAGGCAAGCGCGCCCCGCGCCGCGGCCAAGCTCGGCGCAGCCCCAGGCCGCGCCCACCACAGCCCCAGAGCCTCAATCTAAAATTTGCGACACTCCGGGCCACATCGCCCGCGCACGCTCATTTTGTTACGTAATCGTAACTTAATCCCACCCTGGCGGCGCCACAAACCCCCGCCAGGCCTTTTCCAGCATCGCCGCCACCGCAATCGTCGTCCGGTCGCCATACATCGGCCCGACAATCTGCACCCCCACCGGCAAGCCCGCGCTGGTCATCCCCAGCGGCGCCACCGTGCCCGGCAGATGGAATGCGCCGGTGATCCCCGGCCAGAACAGCAGCTCATTCCACCGCACCTGCTGCCCGCCAACATCGGCCGTCAGATCCCAGGTCGGCGCATCATGCCGGTGCGGCATCGCCGCCCGCCCATGCGCCGGGCACAGCACCACGTCCCAGTCCTTGAAGAACGCCCCCCAGGCCCGGACGATCCGGTGCCGCCGCTCGTTCCACCCGAGCCAGTCGCCATGCGTCGCATCCGCCATCCGCGCGATGATGACATCGGCGTCGTCCCGATCCGCCGGAATCGCCGCCACCTCAGCGCGAATCCGCGCTTTCTCCTCCGGGCTCACCCGGCCCATCAACACCGAACCCAGCAGCCGCAGATACAGCCCGAACCCCTCGCGCCGGTCGAATTCCGGCCGCGCCGCGAACCCAACCCTGGCCCCCTCGCGCTTCAGCGCCCGGCCCAGCGCCAAAAGCTGCGTCGTGATCTCCGGATCGGTCACGCTCGCCGCATCCTCGGCCCAGATCGCCACCCGCAGCCCTTTCAGGCTCTTCGGCGGCTTCGGCAGATCGTACCGCATCGCAGTCACCGCCGGATCGGGGACCGCCAGCAGATCCATCGCCAGCGCCAGATCCCCCGCACTGCGCGCCAACGGCCCGATCACCGCGATATCCGCTGTCGAGGCGATCGGCGGGGTCACCATCGTATGACCAAATGTCGGCACCAACCCCCAGCTCGGCTTGTGCCCGAACACCCCGCTGGCATGCGCCGGCTGCCGCACCGAGCCGCCAATATCGCTGCCCATCTCCAGCCC
>CAIRTN010000006.1 GCA_903881515.1 uncultured Rhodospirillales bacterium
ACCGCCGCGGCGGTGCGCCTGCAACAGCGCAACCGCCTCGCCGCCCTGCGTGCCCGGCTGACGGATGCCACCGAGGCCGCCGGCATCGCCGCCGCCGCCCTGGCCGCCGCCGAGCGCGGCGCCGCCGAGGCGCGTGCCGAGGCCGATACCCTGGAACGCACCGCCCGCGCCGAGGCCGACACCGCCGAGCGCGATGCCGGTGCCGCCGCGCACAAGGCCGAAGCCGACGCGCGCAGCGCCGAGGAGCAGATCGCCCGCGCCGTCAACGCCGCCGAGGCCGAGGCCCGCGCCCACCGCGCCAGTGCCGAACAGCGCGCCAGCGCCACCACCCAGACCGCGCATCGCCTCGCCGCACAGGATGCCGAGGCCAAGGCGCGCCTCGCTGGCCTGGCCGATCAAGCCGAGCGTCTGGCGCAGGAATGCGCCGAAGCCGATGCCGCTTTCGCCGAAGCACGCGCCGCCTTGGCCGCGCTCGCCGACCCCGCGGCCGCACGGGCCGAGATGGAACGTGCCCGCACGGCGCTGTCGCAGGCCCGCACCCGCGAAACCAATGCGCGCACCGAGCGCGACACAATGGCACGCGGCGCCGCCGGTCGCGCGCATCGCCGCCGCACCATCGCCGCCGAGCGCGAGGATTGGTCTGGCCGTGCGCGGGACGCCAAGGGCCGGGTGACCGACCTCGCTGCCCGCGCCGCCGAGGCCGAGCAGGAGCATGCCAGCCTCGCCGCCGCCCCTGCCGCGATTGCGGTGCGCCGGGCACAGGCGCTCGATGCGCTGGAACGCACCGAAGCCAGCCATCGTGCCGCTGCTGGCGCGCTGATGGCCGCCGAAGCCACCGCCCAGGCCGCCGACCGGGCCGGCCGCGCCACCGAAGCAGCCCTCGCCAGCGCCCGGGAGCAGGTCGTCCGCGTTGAGGGCGAGGCCACCGCCGCCGAGGCTGCCTGGGGGACCGTTGCCGAGCGCATTCTGGAACGGCTGGGCGCCAACCCCGCTCTGCCCGATCCGCCGGCTGATACCTCCGCCGAGGCCGAGGACAAGGCGCGCCGCAAGCTGGAACGCCTGCAGCGCGAGCGCGAGGAGATGGGCCCGGTCAATCTGCGCGCCGAGATCGAATCCGAGGAACTCGCCACCCAGATCGCCACCATCGTGCGCGAACGCGAGGAACTCACCACCGCCATCGCCAAGCTGCGCGGCTCGATCGGCCATCTCAACCGCGAAGGCCGCGAGCGTCTGGGTGCTGTGTTCGCCCAGGTGGATCAGCATTTCCAGACGCTGTTCACCCGGATGTTCGGCGGCGGACGAGCACATCTCGCCTTGGTCGGCTCCGACGACCCGCTGGAAGCCGGGTTGGAGATCTACGCACAGCCGCCGGGCAAGAAGCTGGCGACGCTGTCGCTGCTGTCGGGCGGCGAGCAGGCGCTGACCGCGCTGTCGCTGATCTTCGCGGTGTTCCGCTGCAACCCCGCCCCGGTCTGCGTGCTCGACGAGGTCGATGCCCCGCTGGATGACGCCAATGTCGAGCGCTTCTGCCTGCTGCTCGACGATATGGTGCGCGAGACCGGCACACGGTTCCTGGTGGTGACCCACCACCAGTTGACCATGGCGCGGATGGACCGTCTCTATGGCGTGACCATGCAGGAGCGCGGGGTTTCCCGGCTGCTCAGCGTCGATCTCGCCCGCGCGGCGGAGATGGTCGACACGCCGCGGATGGCCGCCGAGTAGCTATCCGGCCAGTCGCGCGCGCCAGTCAGCCAGCTGTGCCGCCATACCGTCGTGCAAGCTGGTCTGCGGTGTCCACCCGGGCAGGGTGATGTAGCCCTCGAACGGCAGCATAACTTCGCGCGGCCGATATTCCCGCCCGCCCCAGGTGATCGGCACCTCGCAGCCCGCCAGCCCGCCGATCATCGCCGCGAGGTCACGCAGCCGCATCCGCTCGCCCGGCAGCGCGAACACCTCGTGCCCCGCCGGGCACTCCAGCGTGCGCCGCCCGGCGGCGACGAAGCCCGCCGCGATATCATCGATATGGCCGAGATCGATCACCTGCTCCCCCGGCGACATCTTTAACGCCTCGCCCGACAGCAGCGCCTTGATCACCAGATCGGCGATCTTGTTGCGGGTATCGCCCGGCCCGTATGTATCGAACAGCCGCAAGGTCGTCGCCCGCAGCCCGCCCAGGCAATAACCCTCGATCACATCCTCGAACGCCTGCTTGCTTGAGGCATAGAGGTTGAACGGCGAGAACGCGGCGCCGGCGCAGTTCTGCCAACTGGTCCCGGTGTTCACCAGGGCGCTGCACCCGGCCGCCTTCATGTGTGCCAGTAACAGCGCGGGATACACCACGTTGGATTGCAGCAAGTCCTGCGCATCGCCCGGCCCGTCGCCGCCACGAGCGACAGCCGCAGTGTGGAACACCACATCGGGCGTCGCAGCCGCAACGATATCGCCAAGCCCGTCGCCGATCCGCACGATCGTTACCTGACCCGCGATGCCGAGCGCCTCAAGCGCAGTCAGCGAGGAGGTTTCGCGCAGCAGCGCCGTAACCTGCCAACCATCTCGAAGCAAGCAGCGCGTCAACCGCGAACCGAGAAACCCGCTGGCGCCGGTGACCAGCGCCCTCATGCCCGCAACTCGGCCGCCGCCACCGCGAAATCGGGCCACACCCGGTCCTTGTCAGACACCACGGTAACCGGCACCGGCCAGACGATGCCGACCGCCGGGTCATCGAACCGCAGACCACGCTCCTTGCCTGGCGCGTAGCGCTCGGAGGCGAAGTAGATGATCTCCGAGCGGTCCTGCAGGCTGAGATAGGCATGCGCGAACCCGGTCGGCACATACATCATCCGCCGGTTGTCGGGCGTCAGTTCCGCGCCGTACCACTTGCCGAAGGTCGGGCTGTCCGGCTGCATGTCGACGACCGCATCGAACACAGCGCCCCGCACACAGCGCACGATCTTCGCCTCGGAAGCCGGCGGCAGCTGGTAATGCAGCCCGCGGATCGTGCCCTTCAGCGCGCTTTCGGAGTTGTTGACCTGCGGAAACCGCGTCACCAGCCCCGCGGCGGCCAACTCATCCTCGCAGAACAGCCGGGCGAAGAACCCCCGGTCATCCTGGCGCATGTCCAGCTCGATCAGGCACGCATCGCCTAGGCCAACCCGGTGAAACTTCATAGACCCTGCCCCTATGCCAATGCCGGCGCGGCTTCGTAGCGGGCCAGATCCGCCTCGACCAGCGCGGCCGCGTCGGCGCCATCCTTGTGCTGGCGGTACCACTGCCCGGTCCATTCCAGCGCGCTCGCCAGCCGCAACCGCGGCCGCCAGCCCAGCCTGTTGCGCGCGCGGGTCGAATCGACCGCCAGGAAGCCGGCCTCATGCGGATGCGGCCCCTCGGTCACCCGCATCGCCGCCCCGTTGCCCCAGCTCCGCGCCAACCGATCCACCACCCACGAAACGGGTTGCACATCCTCCAGCACCGGCCCGAAATTCCAGGCATCGGCCACTTTCTGCCCCTGCTGCCAAAGCTGCTCGGCCAGCAGCAGATAGCCACCCAACGGCTCCAGCACATGCTGCCAGGGCCGCGTCGCATGTGGGCTGCGGATCTCCACCACCTCGCCCGCGCCGAACGCCCGCACGCAATCCGGCACCAGCCGGTCCAGCGACCAGTCCCCGCCGCCGATCACATTGCCGGCCCGCGCCGTCGCAACAGCCAGGCTCCCGTCCGACAAAAACGACTTCCGCCACGCCGCGGTCACCAGCTCCGCACAGGCCTTGCTGGCACTGTACGGATCATGCCCGCCCAGCCGGTCGGTCTCCCGATACGCCCAGTCCCACTCGACATTCTCGTAGCACTTGTCCGTGGTAACGCTGACAACCGCCCGCACAGACCCGGCACGCCGCGCGGCTTCCAGCACATGCGCGGTGCCCATCACATTGGTGGCAAACGTCTCGATCGGCTCACGATAGGACAGCCGTACCAGCGCCTGCGCCGCCAGATGCAGCACGATCTGCGGCTCGGCGGCCCGCATCTCCCGCTCCACCCGCGCGAAATCGCGGATATCCCCCTCAATCGAGGCAACATACCCACCAATGCCAATCGCCCGCGCCAGGCTAGGCTCCTCGGCGGCCAGCGCAAACCCCGTCACCTCCGCGCCCATCCGCCGCAGCCACAGCGCCAGCCAGGCTCCCTTGAACCCGGTATGCCCGGTCAGAAACACGCGCTTGCCGCGCCAGAACCCCGGATCGGGAAGACGGCCGTGCATCACGCCTACCAGATCTTCCAGGGCGGATTTTCCTTGGCCCACAGCCCGCTGAGATACTGCTTGTCACGCAGCGTATCCATCGGCTGCCAGAACCCGTTGTGGAAATACACGCTCAGCTGCCCCTCATCGGCGATGGTCGACAGCGGCTCGCGTTCCAGCTGGATCGAATCGTCCTTGATGTAATCGCCAATCTTCGGCGAGCACACCAGAAACCCGCCATTGATCCAGGTCCCATCCCCATCCGGCTTCTCCAGGAAGCTGGTGACCTTGTTGCCCTCGCTGCTGATCGCGCCAAACCGCCCCGGCGGCCGCGTGGCGGTGATCGTCGCCAGCCGCCCCTCGCGCCTGTGCACGTCAATCACTGCGGGAATGTTCACGTTGCCGACCCCGTCGCCATAGGTCAGGCAGAATGCCTCGTCATCCTTCACATAGGGCAGGATGCGCTTTACCCGTCCGCCCGTGTTGGTAGCATCGCCGGTGTCCACCAGCGTCACCCGCCAAGGGTCGCTCCGGCTGGCATGCACCTCGATCGCATTCTTGCCCAGATCCACCGTCACGTCCGACATATGCAAGACGTAGTTGGCGAAATATTCCTTGATCACGTATCCGCGATAGCCAAGGCAAATAATAAAATCGTTAAATCCATAGTGACTATAAATCTTCATGATGTGCCAGAGGATCGGCTTGCCGCCGATCTCCACCATCGGCTTCGGCCTGGTAATTACCCACCCCCTTGCCATGGACTCCAATCTCTGAATCCATGGGGCATGGATCGCATTGATTTGCAGCGCCTGAGCCGGGAAGAACTGATCGAGCTTGTGCTCGCGCTTCAGGGTCCCGCTAAAACGTCGCGCAC
>CAIRTN010000007.1 GCA_903881515.1 uncultured Rhodospirillales bacterium
GCCGCGGTCGCGGCCGGCATGGTGCCGGTGGCGCTGGGCAGCCAAGTCGGCGGGTCGATCCTGCGCCCGGCGAGTTTCTGCGGCGTCTACGGCTTCAAGCCGACTTTCGGCGCGTTGAACCGCGGCGGGATCAGCGACAATTTCAGCCAGAACTGCCTGGGCACGCTGTCCGCGCATCTGGCCGATGGCTGGGCGGTCTGCCACGCGATCGCGACACGGGTGGGCGGCGATCCCGGCTTTCCGCCCTTCACCGGCGGTCCCGCGCCGGCCGCTTCGCGCCGCCCGGATGCGCTGGCGGTGCTGCGCACGACCGGTTGGCCGCGCGCCGATGCCGATGCTGTGGCCGCGTTCGAAACCTATCTGAGCCGGCTCTCCGCAGCCGGGATCCGCCTGGTAGACCAGACTGGCTCGGTGCGGGTGGCCGCGCTGGAGGCTGCGATCGCCGAAGCCGGTCCGGTATCGCAGGGCATCAACGATTGGGAGAAGCTCTGGCCGCTGGCCGAGATCGACCATCGCGCCGGGGCCGGGCTGAGCGCCAAGCTGAGGCGCGATATCGCCACCGGGCACGCGATGACGCCGGATGCCTACCGGCTGCTGCTGCACCGGCGCGACGAGATGCGCACGCTGCTGGTGGCACTGTCCGATGAATTCGACGGCTGCATCACCCTCGCGGCCCCCGGCCCGGCGCCACTCGGCATCGCGTCGACCGGCAACGCCGTGTTCAACCAGCCGGCCTCGGCGCTGCGAACCCCGGCGCTGTCGCTGCCGTTGCTCGACGTGGGCGGGATGCCGCTGGGTGTGCAGATCATTGGCTATCCCCATCGGGAGCGCGAGCTATCGGGGATCGCTATGTTTCTGTCAGGAAGTTAGGGCAGGGGAGGGCGCGTCATGGCGGGCACAAAAATCTGGACTGATGTCGATTATGACCGCGACGGCAAGCAGATCGGCTGGCTGCATCTGCCGCACTCCGTGACCCGCTCGGCCTACGGGATGATTGCGATCCCGGTCGGCGTGGTGCGCAACGGGGCGGGGCCGACGGCCTTGTTCATGGCTGGAAACCACGGCGACGAATACGAGGGCCAGATCGGGCTGCTCAAGCTGTTGCGTACGCTGGAGGCGGATCGGATCACCGGGCGGGTGATCATCCTGCCGGCGATCAACCTGCCGGCGGCGATGGCCGGTGCGCGGGTCTCGCCGATCGACGACGTCAATCTAAACCGGGCGTTTCCGGGCGACCCCGCCGGCACGGTCACCCGGCAGATCGCCTATTACCTGGACAGCGAGTTGTTCCCGAAAGCCGACATCGTCGTCGACCTGCATTCCGGTGGTTCGTCGCTGGATTATTTGCCCTTCGCCTCGGTGCATGAGAGCCCGGATGCCGAGGTCAACCGCAAGGGTCTCGCCGCCTTGCACGCCTTCGGTGCGCCGCTTTCACTCGTTTGGCAGACGGTGCCGGATTACAGCTACGCCTCGCATGCCTGCATGCGGCACGGCACGCCCTATATCGGCGGCGAATACGGTGGCTGCGGCCGCGTCTCGCGCCAGGGTGTGGCTCTGGTCGAACGCGGCCTGGCGCGGCTTCTGGTCCATCTCGGCATCACCGATCCAGCTTCGGCGCCGCCAGACGAGCCGGTGCGCATGGTCGAGTTCCCAAACCGCGATTTCTTTGTCTACGCACCATCAGCCGGGCTGTTCGAACCGGCGCGCGAACTCGGCGATATCGTGCGAGCCGGGGACCTTTGCGGCCACGTGCATTTTGTCGACGATCCCGCGCGTCCGCCGGTCCCGTCTTACTTCCAGGCCGACGGCTTCGTGGTCTGCAAGCGCCATTTCGGCCGTGTCGAGCGCGGCGACTGCATCGCCCACCTCGCGCGGGACGTGGTGACTACGTCCGGCTAAGGCTTGTTCAGCTAGGCCAGCCGGCCCACGCACAGCACGTGCTGGCCCTGCGCGACGGGTGTGGACCAGGCAAGCGCGATCACCACGCCGTTCACCCCGGCACGAATCGGTGTGGCGTGCAGATCCAACCGCTCGAAATCATGCAGTAGCCCGACCACATCGCCGCGTGCCACCGGTGCGCCGCAATCCAGCAGCGGCTCGAAATGGCCGGAGAACGGCGCGAGGCTGACGCAGGCGCGATCGGCAATGTCGGCGAGGCGCTGGGTGCCGTCGGCGTGATGGGCGAACTTGTCGATCTTGCCGCGTAACTGTCCGTGCCGGATCGCCGCGGCGAGGACGCCCTGGCGGGCATAGCGCACGCCGCTCGGCTGCACCGCGCCGCCCCAGCCAAGCTCGGCGCCGATGGCGATCTTGCCCAGGCGCTCAGCCTCGCTGGTCAGCAGGCCCGGGGTCTCGTTCTGGTAGGTCAGCACGAACGGGGTGCCGAACCAGCGCGCGGTGTCCTCGATGCGGCGGGCCTGCTCGGGGTCCTCGACGGCGTGAAAGCTGGTGCATTGTGCGAATCGCGCGACCAGGCCGCCGGCATGCAGATCCAGCACCACATGCACGTGGAGCCAGAGCGCGGTGCGGACGAAATCGGCGATGCGATGGGTGATCCCCATCAGGCCGGGGCGGCAGCCGGCGCCGTCGACGAAGGCGCGGTTGAGGTTGACCCGGTCGTCCAGCGTCGAATCCCGCGTGCCGGCGCGGAAAGCGGCGACGTTCAGCACCGGGATAAGGATGATGCGTCCGGCAACGTCGTCGGGGCGGATCTCGTCCATCAGGTGCCGCAGCGCCATCGGCGATTCGTATTCGTTGCCGTGATTGGCGCCGAAGGCGACGAGGCCCTCGCCCGGCTTCGCGTCGGGGCCGACGAAGACGGTGAGCGGGATCAGGTGGTCGCCCCAGATCGAATCCTGCTCGAGCGCGACGTGGTAGTCGCGCCGGCCGGGCGTGTCGAAGTCGAGCCCGGCGGGGCGGACGATCTGGCGCGGCATGTCAGTTCACCCGGTGCGCGTTGACGAAATCGATATCGACCTCGACGCCGATGCCCGGCGTGTCGGGAATCCCCACGGTGCCGTCGGGCGCGAGGTCGAAGCTGGCCCGGGCGATGCCCTTTGTGAGCGGGCTCTGGCTGACGTTGAACTCAACGAAGCGGGCGCGCGGCAGGGTGGCGATCAGTTGCAGGCTGTAGCCGGTCAGTAGATGGGTCAGCCAGGAATGCGGCACCAGATCGATGCCGGCCTCCTCAGCCAGGCGCGCCACCTGGGCTGCAACGGTGATGCCGCCGCAGCGGGACAGGTCGGGCTGGATCACATCGACGCAGCCCTGGCGGATGAAGCGCTCGAACTCCCAGACGGTCGCGACCTGCTCGCCGGCCGCGACCGGCACCGGGCTCGCGGCGCGGACAGCGGCGTATTCGTCGAAGCGCTCGGGGTGGATGAAATCCTCCACCCAGCCGACGCCGTACTCGGCGAGCCATTCGCACATCGCGATCGCCTCCCGCCTGCTGCGTGGCCGTCCTTCGCCTTTCCAGCCGGCGGGATACCAGCCGGGATCTACCAGCAGATGCCGCGCCGGCCCCAGCGCCGCGCGCGCGGCCGAAACCAGTTCGCGGTCGCGGCCCGGGTCTTCGCCGAACACGCCCCAGCCGAATTTCACCGCCTGGAAGCCGCGTTCGACATAGCCGCGCGCTGCCGCGGCCATCGCTTCGGGGGTTTCGCGGAACAGGGTCGAGGCATAGGCGGTCACCCGGTCCCGCCGCCGCCCGCCGAGCATGCGCGCGAGCGACACCCCGGCCGCCTGCGACCGGATCGACCACAGGCAATTGTCGATCGCCGAGATGCACTGCATGCCGATGCCGCGCCGGCCGTAATAGGCGCTGCCGACATAGAGCTTGTCCCAGATCCGCGCGGTGTCGCGCGGGTCTTCGCCGATCAGCAGGTCCTTCAGCGTGCGGAAGCCGAGGATCGACATGCCCTGTCCGGCGATGATCGCCACCGCCGCCGGGGCCAGCGTTTCAGCGTCGGCCCAGCCGGTCAGGCCCTCGTCGGTGCTGACTTTCACCAGCAACTGCCAGTCGCCGTTGTCGGTCGCCTCCGCCGCGCCGGCGGTGGCGTGATAGCTGGTCTCGCCGCGCAGCAGGATCGGTTCGACGTCGGTGATGCGCATCAGACGGCCAGGCCCGCGTGCCACCAATGGGCGAAGGGATTGGCGTGGATGATGCTGTCCATCGTCACCTGTGCCACGCGCGGCAGGTTGGTGCCGTCCACGAGGTGATTGATCGTGCGCAGGCCTTCGAGCGATTCCTCGACGCCGGCATAGGGGAAGTCGGTGCCGAAGAAGATCTTGTTGCGGTCGTGGATGGTGTATTCCTGTGCCGCGATCAGGATGTTGTAATACTGCCAGGGCCGGTAATGCAGCGCGGAGACCTCGCAGTACACGTTGGGCTGCTTGCGGGCGATGACGATGCATTCCTCGTACCACGGATGGCCCATATGGGCCATGATCATCTTCAGCTCCGGGTGCCGCAGCGCGATCTCCTCGACATAGATCGGCCGTCCGAAATCCGCCGGCGCGTTGCGGGCATAGGTCGTGCCCATATGCATGGTCAGCGGCAGATCGTGGCGGATGCAGAACTGGTAGAACGGCTCCATCCGCGGATCGAGCAGCGAGACGCCGTTATAGATCGGCCCGAACTTCACGCCTTTCAGCTTCAGATCGAACACCGCGTGTTCCAGCAGATCCATCGCGTCCGCGCGCCTGGGATCGAGCGCGGCGAAGCCGACCAGCTTGTCGGGATATTTCGCCACCGCGGCCGCGGTGATCTCGTCGTCGCCGTCGATGCCCGAACTGTCGGCATAGCGCAGCGAGAACACGATCGCCTTGTCCACCCCGGCCATCGCCCGGTACACCGTGTCGGGATCGGCCAGCAGTGGTGGCGCGCCGGGGCGGAAGAACTTGGTCTCGTTCTTCAGCAGCGGCAGGACATGCCGGTCCTCGTAAACATTGACGTGGCAATCGACGATCATGCTCAGAGGATCCCGTATTTCGCGAACACCGCGCCGAGCGAGATCCCGGCCTGCAGATCGGCCAGCGTGCTTTTCTCGCCTTTCAGTTTCTCGAACGCCGCCGCCAGAACTTCGGCCTCGATCGCTTGCGGCACCACCACCACCCCGTCGGCATCGCCGAAGATCAGATCGCCTGGGCAGACCCGCACTCCTGCACATTCGATCGGCACGTCGAGTGCCATGATCTTGCCCCGCCCCTTGCTGTCGAGCGGGCCGATCCCGCCATGGAATACCGGAAAGCCCATTGCGCGGATGGCGCGGATGTCGCGCACCAGCCCATCCATCAGCGCCCCCGCCGCGCCGCGCACCTTCGACGCCGTGCTGAGCAGTTCGCCCCACGGCGCGATCCGGCCGGTCTTGCCGCAGGAGAACACCGGGATCTCGTCGGGCAGCAGGCTGTCGATCAGCGCGATCTCGTGCTCATAGGGATTCTCGCCCTCGCGCACCTCATAGACATCCATGAACAGCGCGGTGCGCGCCCGGCCGACCATGATCGAGGCGTCGTCGAGCGGACGGATCGCGGGCGGCATCGCCTGGTTCATATGGCCCAGCCCGTCCATCACGTCGGACAGCAGCGAGGCGAACAGCCGGGTGCGGATGGTGGGCAGGTCAGCCACGGGCATTCTCCTCGTTTCGCGACCGGGGAAGCTTGATCGCGGCCGCGAAGCAGCGCAAGCCGGTCGCGGCGCGCAAATTACCGGTTGTGCAATGGGATCGAAACGCGGAATGCTCCGGGTTGCGTCCACATCCCGGAGCCGTGCGGTATGACGACTGGTAACGGAGCCCCCCCGACCGAAGGCACGTCCATGCCGCTCGATCCGCGGCGGCGTTATTTTCCCCGCGGCCAGGGCTTCGATTCGACGATGGCGCTGGTCTACGAAACGCCGCTGGATGACCCTGCGTTTCCGCAGCTTTTCGTCTACACCGACAAGCTGTCCTATGCGCCGGGCGAGACGGTGGCGATCCACGCCAGTTCCACCTTGCCCGGCTTCACCACCGAGATCGTGCGCGACGGGTTGCGCCCGGCCCGCGTCGCGGTGCTGGAACTGAGCGCGCCGTTCAGCCCCGCGCCCGATGGGTTCCTCGAACATGGCTGCAACTGGCCCGAGGTCGGGCGCTGGACGATCCCGGCGGACCTGCCGAGCGGGTTCTATCTGCTGCTCAGCCGCGGCGTGGCCGCCGACGGCACGGTGCGCGAGCACGAGCACGGCGTTATGGTGCGCTCTGCCCAGCCTGGCCAGACCGCGCGCATCCTGTTGCTGGCGGCCACCTGCACCTGGGCGGCCTATAACGACTGGGGCGGCGGCAACCACTATATGTCCGACAAGGCCGATGGGCTGACCTTCGCGCCGCAACTGACGACGAAACGCCCTTATTCCCGTGGCTTCGTCTGGCTGCCGGAAGGCGCGCCGCGGCGGATGCACGACAATGCCGGGCCGCCTGGCGCCATCGCGCGGCACCCGTGCTTCGAATTCGCTGTCTCGCGCGGCTTTTCCAAATTCTACGCCAGCGCCGGCTGGGCCAGCTATGAGCGGCATTTCGCGGTCTGGGCGGAGCGGGAGGGCATCGCGCTCGACTACGCCACCCAGCATGATCTGCAGGACAACCCGGCTTTGCTCGACGATTACGACTGCATGGTGAATGTCGGGCACGACGAATACTGGACCTGGGAGATGCGCGACGCGGTGGACGCGTTTGTCGATCGCGGCGGGCATGTCGCGCGCTTCGCCGGCAATTTTTACTGGCAGATCCGGCTGGAGGAAGGCAACACCCGGCAGGTCTGTTACAAATGGTCGGCGGTGACGCATGACCCGGTGATGGCGCGCAACGACAAGCGGCGGCTGACCTGCAACTGGGAGGACCCGAAGGTCGCCCGCTCCGGCGCCTCGACTTTCGGACTCAATGGCGGCTGGGGCATCTATGCCGGCGTCGGCGCCATGGTGCCGCGCGGCGCCGGCGGGTTCACCGTCTACCGCCAGCGGCACTGGTCGCTGGAGGGCACGCATCTGCGCTACGGCGATATCCTAGGCGGCGCCGCCAACATCTTCGGCTACGAGGTCGATGGCCTGGACTACGAAATCCGCCACGGCCTGCCCTGGCCGACGTTCCGCGACGGGGCGCCGGAGACGGTCGAGATCATCGCCCTCGGCCTCGCCACCAACTCTGAGATCATCCCCGAGGTCCGCGGCGAGGTCAGCTATTTCAATTTCTACGGCGACCCTGCGGCCGAGGTCGCGCCGCTGCGCTACGACGACCCCACCGACGAAAGCCTGGACCGCGCGGCGCGCGGCAGCGGCATGGTGGTGAGCTTCACCCGCGGCGCCGGCAGCGTGTTCCATGCCGGCACCTGTGACTGGGTCGCTGGCCTGACGCGGCGTGATCATGGAGTGGAAACCGTCACCCGCAACGTGCTGACCCGCTTCACCCGACGCTGACCGCGAGGCAACCGAGATGACCGTGATCCGGCCGAATTATGTGAACGACACGCTGGTGCTGGGCATGTCCGACCTGCGCCTGCTGCGCCAGGAGCGGCCGCTGGTGCTGAACGGCGGGCGGGGCGTGTATGTGCGCGACGACACCGGGCGCGAGTATATCGAGGCAGTGTCCTCGTTCTATTGCGTGGCACTCGGCTACAGCAACGCCGAACTGATCGAGGCGGCGACGGCGCAGATGCGGGCGCTGCCGATGTATCCCTCCGGCGCACACCGCACCTTGCCGGTGGTGCTGTCGCTGGCGGAGAAACTCGCCGCGATTGCGCCGATCCCGGGCTGCCATGTTGCCTTCGCCACCACCGGGTCGGAGGCGAACGACCACCTGGTGAAATTCATGTGGTACGCCAACACCCATGCCGGTACTCCGGAGCGGCGCAAGGTGATCACCCGCACCGGCAGCTATCACGGCAGCACCTCGCTGCTGACTGGCTTCGGCGGCAGCCCGGCGCTCCATCGCTCCTTCGGCATCAACACCTCCGAATGCCTGTATGTAAGCCATCCCGCCTGGCCGGAGGGCGCCGAACCCGGCGAGGACGAAGCGGCCTACACCGCCCGCCTTGCCGCCGAGTTGCGCGCCACGATCGAGGAAGCAGGACCGGAGAGCATCGGCGCCTTCATGGCCGAGCCGATGTCGGTCTCCGCCGGCATGCGGGTGCCGCCGGCGGGCTATTTCGCGGCGATGCAAGCGGTGCTGGCCGATTACGCCATCCCGATGTTTGGCGACGAGGTGGTGACCGGTTTCGGCCGCACCGGTGCGATGTGGGGCAGCCAGACGCTGGGGATCACACCAGACTGTGTGACCTCGGCAAAGGGATTGTCGAGCGCCTATCAGCCGATTTCCGCGATCCTGATGTCGCCGGATTTCTACGCAAAGCTGGAGCAGGCCAGCGAGGACGATGGCTGGTTCGCGCATGGCGGCACCTATCACGCCCATCCCGTCGCCGCCGC
>CAIRTN010000008.1 GCA_903881515.1 uncultured Rhodospirillales bacterium
CCCCCCCCCGCCCCTTGCCTTCCCTTCCCCTCTCTCCCCCCCCACAAATACCAACGAAACCATCACGCGCGCCTTGCAGCCAACCCACGACAGCGGCATATCCCGCCATAGAATTGCCGCGACGCGGTGCCAAGACCGTGCGCGCAACGCGAAAGAGGAAATTCCGTCGTGATCAAGCCGCTGCGCAAGGCCGTATTCCCCGTTGCCGGTCTCGGCACGCGTTTCCTGCCGGCCACCAAGGCCATGGCCAAGGAAATGCTGCCCGTCGTTGACAAGCCGCTGATCCAATATGCGGTCGAGGAGGCCCGGGCCGCGGGCATCGAGCAGTTTTGCATGGTCACCGGCCGCGGCAAGACCGCCATCGTCGAGCATTTCGACATTGCCTACGAGTTGGAAGCGACGTTGCGCGGCCGCGGCAAGGACGCCGAACTGCGCAGCCTGCGCGACTGGCAGCCGGCCGCGGGTTCGATCGTGACGGTGCGCCAGCAGGAGCCTTTGGGCCTGGGTCACGCCATCTGGTGCGCCCGCGCCTTCATCGGCGACGACCCGTTCGCCATTCTGCTGCCCGACGATCTCATCCTGTCGGAGACCCCGGTCACCAAGCAGTTGGCCAACGCCTATTACGAAACCGGCGGCTGTGTCGTCGCAGTCACCGAGGTGCCGCACGAGCAGACCCAGCGCTACGGCATCCTCGATGTCGGCGCCGATGACGGCCGTCTGGTCGAGGTCAAGGGCCTGGTCGAAAAGCCCAAGCCCGAGGATGCGCCCTCCGACCTGTCGATCATCGGCCGCTACGTGCTGACCTCCGGCGTCATCCAGCACCTCTCCCGTATGGAGCGCGGCGCCGGCGGCGAGGTGCAGTTGACCGACGCGATGGCCAAGATGATCGGCCACGAGCCGTTCCACGGCCTGCGTTACGAGGGCCGCCGCTTCGATTGCGGCGACAAGATCGGCTTCCTGGAAGCGCAGATCGCCTTCGCCCTGAAGCGGCCGGACATGGGCCCCGCGGTGAAGCAATTCCTCTCTGGCTACTGCGCCGACCTCTTCCCGCGCGGCTGAACGAACCTTTTACCCAGCGAGCACGATCATGGCGTTTTCCCATAACTTCGACCCCACCGTGCTGCGCGAATACGACATTCGCGGGATCGTCGGGCAGACCCTGAATCCCGCGGATGCCTTTGCCATCGGCCGTTGCTTCGGCACCACGGTGGCGCGCAACGGCGGCACCTCGGTCGCCGTCGGCTACGATGGCCGCGTGTCCTCGCCGATCCTGGAACCACAACTGGTCGATGGCCTGCGCGCCAGCGGCATGGAAGTGATCCGCATCGGCCTCGGCCCGACGCCGATGCTGTATTACGCCGCCACCGTGCTGAAGACCGGCGGCGCGGTGATGCTCACCGGCAGCCACAACCCGCCGAACTACAACGGCTTCAAGATGATGCTGGCCGGCAAGCCGTTCTTCGGCGCCCAGATCCGCGATCTCGGCGCCCAAGCCGCAGCCGGCGACATCGTCGCCGAGGCCGCCGGCAGCGAGCGTAGCATCGACATCTCCACCGAATACCTCGCCCGCCTGGTCAAGGACTGGGACGGCGGCACCCGCGCGCTGAAAGTGGTGTGGGACAACGGCAACGGCGCCGCCGGCGCGGTGCTTGAGCGCCTGGTGAAAATGCTGCCCGGCGAACACACCGTGCTGTTCCCCGAGATCGACGGCAACTTCCCCAACCATCACCCTGATCCCACGGTGGCGAAGAACCTCGAATCCCTCATCGCCGAGGTGAAGAAGCAGGGCGCCGATATCGGCATCGCTTTCGATGGCGACGCCGACCGTATCGGCGTGGTCGACGACAAAGGCGTGATGATGTTCGGCGACCAGTTGCTTGTGGTCCTCGCCCGCGACGTGCTGAAGACCCACCCCGGCGCCCGCATCATCGCCGATGTGAAAGCCAGCCAGGTGCTGTTCGACGAGATCGCCCGCGCCGGCGGCCAGCCCGAGATGTGGAAGACCGGCCATTCGCTGATCAAGGCCCGCATGGCCGAAACCGGCTGCCCGCTGGCCGGCGAAATGTCCGGCCACATCTTCTTCGCCGATAAATGGTACGGCTTCGACGACGCGCTGTATGCCGGCGTCCGCCTGCTCGGCATCCTCGCCCGCATGACCGGCAAGATCTCCGCCGTGCGCGAAGCCCTGCCGCAGGTGATCAACACCCCGGAACTGCGCTTCAACTGCGACGATCACCGCAAATTCGTGGTGATCACCGAGGTCGCCGCTCGCCTGAAGGCCGAGGGCGCCAAGCTATCGGATATCGACGGCGTGCGGGTGCAAACGCCGGACGGCTGGTGGCTGCTGCGCGCCTCCAACACCCAGGCCGTGCTGGTTGCCCGCTGCGAAGCCTCCAGCGAAGCCGGGCTGGAGCGGCTGAAGGCCGCCCTGGTCATCCAGCTCGCGGCATCCGGCCTGGAAGCTCCTGATTTTTCAGGCGAAAACGCCGGGCACTGACACCCGGCGGCAGGTTTCTGCGTCAACCCCGCGGATCGTACACGCATCGGTGTTCGATCCGCGAAGGGGGATGTGGAAAAAAATGCCATTCGTGCATTTTTTCCTTGCATTTCATCTAACGATCACATATAACGTCCCCATGAACGTGTGGGCACACCTCCTCTCTGAGCTTAAAATCACCCTTGCCCGGACTCCGTTCCGCGACTGGCCCGCACTGATTCTGGTCTGGCTGCAACTGCGACACCTCACCGCCTGCCTGGACGATCTGTTCACTGCCTGGCGCGCCGGCACCCTGCCGCCGCAGCCGGCCGCAACAGACGCTGCGTCCGCCCGGCCCACCCCATCGGCCCAACCGCAAAAATCCCGCGCGGCGTCTCCGCGCCCGCACCCCGTGCGGCTGCGGCGCATGCCGCACCCCATCGCGCCCGCCGCAAAGCCCGGGGCTCGCGCCCGCGCATCCCGCGCGCCCCGGGCATGGCGAACACCCCGCCCGCTCACTTTGGAACCCCATTGCGCAACCGCGTCCCCGCATCTGCGCCTTGAAGTCCCGGATATCCCCTACCGGGCACCGTCTAAAATTTTAGGCAATCTGACCAAGCGGTTTTAGCGCGTCTTAATTGTTTCGTATTAGCAACAATAAGTCATCCGACAGCAGCCAGATTGGGCACCGCCGCCTTCGCCAGGCAGTACACCCCCCGCTCGCCAGCCATCGGCGCAAACCGTGTGGTGATGCCCAGCACGGTTTCTGCCCCGCCCAGATACAGCATGCCATCCGGCGCCAGTTGCCGGGCGATTGCATCCAGCACCCGCGTCTTGGTCGCCTGATCGAAATAGATCAACACGTTGCGGCAGAACACGATATCGAACCGCCCCAGCGGCGCCGGATCGGCCAACAGATTCCATTCCCGAAAGCTCGCCATCTCGCGAATGGCGTCGTTCATCCGCCACTGCGTGCCGTCCTTGCGGAAATACTTCACCAGATACTGCATCGGCAGCCCGCGCTGCACCTCGAACTGGGTGTAAAGCCCCTCGCGGGCCCGCGTCAGTTGCTCCCGCGAAATATCGGTCCCGAGAATCTCGACGCTGCGCCCCCCAAGCTGAGCCCGGCATTCGGCCAGGATCATCGCCAGCGAATACGCCTCCTGCCCCGAACTCGCCGCAGCCGACCAGATCCGCAGCTTTGCACTCGCGGGCCTGGCCGCCAGCATCGCCGGCAGCGCGTGGCCGCGGAAATGCGCAAACGGCTTGTCGTCACGAAAAAAGAAACTCTCATTGGTGGTCATCGCATCGACCACATCATCGGCCAGCGCACGTGCCCCACCACCCCCCGGTGCCAGCTTCAGCGCCAACGCATCCAGGTCCCACACCTCATGCCGCCGCAGCACCGGCCCCAAACGGGTCTCCAGCAGATATTCCTTGTCCGGCCCCAGCACGAGCCCGGAACTGGACCGCAGCATCGCCGACAGAATTTCAAAACTTTGCGGCTTCATGCGCGGCTCCCCCGCAAAATGTCGACCACCCGCCCAGCGATCGCGCCGATCGGCAGCACCGCCTGGCACAGCCCAGCATTGGCAACCGCCCCGGGCATCCCCCAGACCACACTGCTCGCCTCATCCTGCGCCAGCGCCATGCCCCCGGCCTCAACCACCTGCCGCGTCCCGGCCAACCCGTCATGCCCCATACCCGTCAGCATCACGACCAACACCCGCCCGCCACACGCCGCCGCCGCACTGCGCAGCATCGGGTCCACCGCAGGGCGGCAGAAATTCTCCGGCGGACCGTCTGACAACCGCCCGATCAACGCCCCCGGCCGGCCCTCCACCAGCAGATGCCGATCCCCCGGCGCCAGATGAATATGCCCCGCCAGCAACGGCGCCCCGTCGCGCAACTCGGCACACGGCATCGCCCCGATCCGCCCGATATGTTCGGCCAGAATCGGCGTGAACGTCGGCGGCATATGCTGCGTCAGCACCACCGGCACCGGCAGCGGCGCCGAAAGCCTCTGGAAAAAGGTAAACAGCGCCTGCGGCCCGCCCGTGGAACTGCCGATCGCCAGCAACGCCGGTGCCTGCTGCAAACCACCGCGCGGCACCACCCGCAAGGCCGGCACAGCCGGCTGCACCGGGCGAAGCCGGTTGCGATGCCGGGCGAGCCCCTTCACCTTGGCCAGCAACTCGCGCCTGAAACTATCGTCGTTGATCGCGGCAACCGAGGGCTTCGGCACATAATCCGCCGCCCCCAGCCGCAACGCCTGCATCGCGATATCGGCCCCCCGGGTAGTAAGCGTGCTGGCCATGATCACCCGCAACCCCGGATCCGCCCGCAGCAGCAGCGGCAAGGCCGTCAGCCCATCCATCTCCGGCATCTCGATATCGAGCAGCATGACATCGACCGGCTCACGCTTGATCGCCTCAATCGCCACCCGGCCATTGCCGGCGCGCCCGACCACGCGGATCGACGGATCAGACTCCAGCATCCGCGCCAGCGCGCCGCGGATCACCACGCTGTCGTCGCAGATCAGTACCCGCGCAACATCGGCCGCGGCCACAGGCGGCGGGGACGTGGCCTGCAGGATCCCCATCAGAGCAATCCGACTTGGGCGAACTTTCCGCTCAGAATGTCATCGTCGAACGGCTTCATGATGTATTCCTGTGCGCCGTGCTCGATCGCCTGCTGGATGAAGCTGATCTCGGTCTCCGTGGTGCAGAACACCACCGGTGGATTGTCCGGGCCGAATTCCTGCCGCAGGTGCTTCAGGAACTCGATGCCGTTCATCACCGGCATGTTACAATCCAGCAGCACGCAGTCCGGCAGTTTCCGCCGGCACGCGTCCAACGCGAGCTGGCCGTCCGCAGCTTCCTCGACCATGAAACCGCGGCCCTCAAGGATACGCCGCGCGACTTTGCGCACAACGCGGCTGTCATCGACGACAAGACAGATACGGGGGTCCATGTTCAGCTCCCGGAGGACAGTGCCAAAATGCGCGAAACATCCAGCACCACCATCAATCGCCCCTGCAGGCGATAGATGCCGGTGCTGTGCGCGGCCCAGACCGGGGCCAGCGTTGGCGGATTGCGTTCGAAACTGGAGGCCGGCAGGGTCATAACCTCGCTGACCTGATCCACCAGCAGGGCATAGAGCTCGCCCCCCTGCTCGGCGACCACCGACATCCGCGGCATGCCGGCCGGCGCCGGCGGCAGGGATAGCCGGCGCCGCAGATCGATCGCGGTGACGATCCGGCCGCGCAGGTTCAGGCTGCCGGCGATTTCCGGCGGGGCGAGCGGACTGCGGGTGATCGGCTGTTCGCCAAGCACGTCGCGCACTGCGGTGACCGGCACGCCGCAGAGCTGCTCGGCAACGCTCAATGTGACGAAGACCCGCTCGTCTTCGACCGTGGCGGCCTCGGCGGGCCGTTCAAGGGTGGCGGTGCTCATGCGGGGGCTCCTGCTGCCGGGGGGCTCATGCGGCCATTCCCAGTTGGGTCTTCTGGCGCTGCGTCAGGCACTGCTTCAGGCTGGTCAGCACCGCCTCGCGTTCGAATTTTGCGACATAATCGGTGAAGCCGGCCTCGCGGCCGCGTGCGACGCGATCCGGATCGGTATGGCCGGTCAGCGCGATCACCGGAAGATGGCTCCAGGCGCCCTGGGCGCGCAGTTCCTGCACGAAGGCGATGCCGTCGATCTGTGGCATTTCGATATCGGAGACGATGGCGTCGAACAGGATGTGGTTGTCCCGCAGCCGCAGCGCCTGCTCGGCGCCCTGCACCGCACTGACCTCGTAACCGGCCGCCGATAACGTGGACACCAGCATTTGCCGGAAGAAGTCGTTGTCATCGACCACAAGAATCCGCGCCCGGCCCGAATGGCTGCGCTCGCTGGTGCGGCCGTGGAACCAGTCGGCAAAGGCCAGCGTCAGGTAATGGCCGATATCGACCACATCGGTCGCCTTGCCCGCGACCACGGCGGTGCCAAGTAAACCGGGGCGCCCGCCGGACAGTTCGATGTTCAGCTTTTCTTCGACGACATCAACAATCTCGTCGACAACCAGACCCATGCAGCGATCGCCATCGGCGAACACCAGCACCGGTTGCTGCGCGCGTTCGCGATCGATTTCGCCCTGCATCGGCACCAGCGGCATCAACCGGCCGCGATATTGGGTGACCGGTTTGCCCGACGAGGTCTCGATCTTGTCGCGCGGCAGGTCCTCCAACCGCGCAACCAGACTGAGCGGCACCGCCCGCATCTGCTCGCCTGAACGGAACAGCAGGACGGCGGTGCGGCCATCGGCCTGGGCGCGCGCCGCCATGCGATCGGCGGCATGCGCATCCATCGCGCGGCTTTCGCCGCTGCTGGCCACCCCGGTGGCGCGCGCGATGCCGTTGGGGTCGAGGATCATGATCACCGAGCCATCGCCGAGAATGGTATTGCCGGAGAACATCGAGACGTGCCGCAGGATCGGCGCCACCGGTTTGACCACGATTTCCTCGGTATCGAAGACGCGATCAACGATGATGCCCAGCAGCAGGCTGCCGACCTGGGTGACGATGATGTAGGCGGCATCGGTGGCCGCGGTATCCGTCACGACCTCGCGCAGCTGCAGCAGGGCATCGAGCGAAACCAACGGCAGCAGCCGGTCCCGCAGGCGCAGCACCTTGGTATTGTTGATGCGTTCGATCGTAGGCTCGCCGGCATCGACCGCTTCCTCGCGCAGCGCCCGGGCGCGCACCAGTTCGACGACGCTGATCTGCGGTATCGCAAAACGTTCGCCCCCGGCCTCGACGATCAACGCCGAGACGATGGCCAGGGTCAGCGGAATCTTGATGATGAAGGTGGTGCCCTGGCCCTGGGTGCTCTTCAGATCGACAGTGCCGCCGATCTTTTCGATATTGGTTTTCACCACATCCATCCCGACCCCGCGCCCAGAGACAGCGGTAACGGCAGCGGCCGTAGAGAAGCCGGCGCGGAAGATGAAGCGCAGAATTTGGGCGTCGGGCATCGCCGCCAGTTCTGCCTCGGTCGCAAGACCCCGCGCCAATGCCTTGGCCTTGATCCGCTCGACCGGCAGTCCGGCGCCGTCGTCGGCAATCTCGATGATGATGTGCCCGCCCTCATGAAAAGCATTGAGCGAGATGCGCCCGGTCTCCGCCTTGCCGGCGGCGCGGCGGTCCTGAGGGGCTTCCAAACCGTGATCGGCGGAGTTGCGGACCATGTGGGTCAGCGGGTCCTTGATCAATTCCAGCACCTGCCGGTCAAGCTCGGTCTCTGCACCATGCATCTGCAGGTCGATCTTCTTGCCAAGCTCGCGCGAGAGGTCGCGCACCAGGCGCGGCAGCTTGTTCCAGGCGTTGCCGATCGGCTGCATGCGGGTTTTCATCACTCCCTCCTGCAGGTCCGACGTGATGTGCGACAGGCGCTGCAGCGGCACGGTGAAGGCAGAGTTCTCTTGCCCGCGGGCAAGCTGCATCAACTGATTGCGGGTCAGCACCAGTTCGCTGACCAGCGTCATGAGCCCTTCCAGCACATCGACGCCGACACGGATCGTCTGCGTGCCCACCGGACCTTCCGCGGCTGCTTCGGCCACCGGTTCCGGCGCTGCCGGGATCGGTTCGGGTGGCGCGACACGCGGAGCGGCCTCAACCACAGGAGGCGCAATTGCGGCGGCGGGCGGTGCGGCCGGCTTGGCCGCCGGGGGGGCGACACCGTCGGAGGCGGCGTTGAGGCTGGCAATCAAGGGCACGTCATCGCCGGCGGGTTCGCTGCCGTCGGCGGCGAGCGCCGAGATGATGAGCTTGATGCGGTCAAGCGCCGCCAGCACCACGCTGATGATTTCAGGCGTGACCGGCAGCACCTTGTCGCGCACGCGGCCGAGGACGTTTTCGGCCGCGTGTGCGACATGCTCCAGGCGAGGCAAGTTGAGGAAGCCGCAGGTGCCCTTGATCGTGTGCACCAGGCGGAAGATCTGCGCGAGGGTGGCGTCGTCGTTCGGCGTTTGCTCAAGCCGCACCAGGGCGACATCAAGTTCGGCGAGGCTTTCGTTCGTCTCCGTCAGGAAATCCGCGAGCAGATCGTCCATTCCCATCTCCGGTCGGAAAACCGGCGATGTGCCGGTGCTGAAGTGGGATTGTCGGGGGTGGAGGAAAACAATTGGTAAAGAAGACGCGGGGTCAGCAAGAAACTATGCAGGTCACCTGTCGATCTGGCTGACCAGCAACGGTGGTGCCGCAGTGGCAGCGGCACCCAGCAGTAGCGACAGGCGCTGGCCGGCATCGGCCGCCATCAGCACGGTCAGCGGCGCCTGGATATCGCGCGGGGTGGCGTCGCGCAGCACTTCATGGATGCGATCAGGCGCTGCTAGCAGGCCGGGCAGTGTGTCTGGCCAGGCGGCATGCGGGCCATCAATCAGAATGACGACTCCGCTTGCGGCATCCCCTTGCAACGCGATGGTGCCGCCGCGCGGCAGGCTTTCGACCGCGAGCAGCAGCACGTTCAGCAGCAAACGGCTGGCCAGTGGCGCAAAGCGCGATTCGGGCGCGAGGTGGCTACAGTCAAGCCTTATACGCCGGCCTGGCAAGCCGCTGGCGAGGTGCTCCAGGCTCGCGCGATCCAGGGAATCGCCAGCTTGACCCCAGGCAGCGCGCAGCAGGATCAGCCGGCGGATGGCAACGGTCGCGGCCTCCTGAGCCAGTGCCGCCCCCTCAGCCGCCATCGCGGAGCAGGCCGCCGCTTCTGCCAGTCCGGCGCCCAAGCCGTTCAGCGGACCGCTTAGATCGTGGCACAGCCGGTTCGCGAGCAGTTCGGCGAGCCTGAGCGCGGCGGACGAGGCGAGATTGGTCATCGTCAGTCTCCTACGCGGCGCCGGAGGGCGCCTGGACGGTCATTTTCCGGGGGCGACATCGGCGGTATGCTCGATGTGTTTTTCGCCAGCAGCGTCGCCTCGACGTTCGGGAGCGAGGAAAGGGGGTAGGCGTGACGTCTTTCCTGGAGCCTGGAGTATGGGTGCGCCATCCAAAGCAGCCTGACTGGGGCGATGGACAGGTGCAATCAGTGATCGGCGAGCGCGTCACCGTCAATTTCGAGCATGTTGGTAAAGTCCTGGTGAACACGCGGGTGGTGACGCTGGAGCGGATCGACGGGTGATAACGTGGTGGCCTATCTTGCATGATGGGGTCGGAGGCACGATCTTGCGTCATATGTACATGGATACAACCCCGGTATGATCGATCCCTTCGGCCGCGCGATCACCTATCTGCGCGTATCGGTCACCGACCGGTGCGACCTGCGTTGTACCTATTGCATGGCCGAGGACATGACCTTCCTGCCGAAGGCCGAGATCCTCAGCCTGGAGGAGATGGACCGGCTGTGCGCGGCGTTCATCCGCCTGGGCACCACGAAAATCCGCATCACCGGCGGCGAGCCGCTGGTGCGCCGGGGCGTGATGGGGCTGTTTGAGGCGTTGGGCGCGCGGCTGGGGCAGGGGTTGGAGGAGTTGACCCTGACCACGAACGGCACGCAGCTGGCGAAATATGCCGAGGCACTGGCGAAATGCGGTGTGCGACGGGTGAATGTCAGCCTCGACACGCTGGATGTGGCGAAATTCGCCGAGGCGACGCGCTGGGGCAAGATCGAGAAGACGCTGGACGGCATCTTTGCCGCGCAGGCCGCGGGGCTGGCGGTGAAGATTAATGCCGTGGCGTTGAAAGGGTTCAACGAAGAGGAGTTCGACGCGATGCTGGCCTGGACCGGGCAGCACGGCTTTGACCTCTGCCTGATCGAAACCATGCCGATGGGCGAGATCGACGCCGACCGGACCGATCAGTACCTGCCGCTGTCGCTGGTGCGTTCGCGGCTGCGCAAGCGCTGGACGCTGAACGATACCGATTACCGCACCGGCGGACCGGCGCGGTACTACACGGTGGCCGAGACCGGAGCGCGGATCGGCTTCATCACGCCGATGACGCATAATTTCTGCGAATCCTGCAACCGGGTGCGGCTGACCTGCACCGGCACACTGTATATGTGCCTGGGCCAGGACGACGCGGCGGATTTCCGTAAGGTGCTGCGGGCCGGCGCCGACGATGCCACGTTGGATGCCGCCATCTTCGCGGCGATCGCGCGCAAGCCGAAGGGCCATGATTTCGTGATCGACCGCAACACGCCGCGCGCCGCGGTGGCGCGGCATATGAGCGTGACCGGCGGTTAAACTCAGCCGACCTTCAGCGTGAACGCCACGCACCAGTTCATCAGCGGATAGGGCTGGCCGTTCAGGTGGGCAATGTCGGCTGCCGGGGCGTGGCCGGTGGCGGGGTCGTAGACATAGCAATCCTCGGCGCGGGTCGGGTCGCTGTCATGCAGACAGCCGCGGCCGTGATGGCGGGTCTGGCCGGCGTAGCGCACGAACAGTCCGGTCTCTGGCGCGCGCGCCAGAGACAGAGTGACCGTATCGGGCGCGGTGATCGTGGCTGTGCTCGGGATCTCGCCCGAATCGTCGGCAACGAGGAAGCCCGCATCGGGGAAGCGCACCCGCTGGCGGCCGTGAAACGGGGCGCCGAAACGCAGGGGCGGCACAGGGACATGAAAGCGCAGGTCGAGAGTTTGGCCGCGCAGCTTGGCCAAAACCGGGTGCAGCGGCCGCCAGTCCACGCCGCGATCCAGCACGGCGTGCATCACCTTGCCGAACTGCGCGCCCAGCCAGCGATAGCCGTTGGCATCGAGATGGCCGCCCTTTTCGGTGACCGGATAGACCGGAGCGGCCATGAAGACGCCGGGTGTGGTAAGCCCCATCTGCAACTGCGCCATCGGAATGGCCATGCTGTCGGCGGCATAGGCGCCGCCGGTCTGGTAAAGGAACAGGGCAGGCTCGCCTGAACCCAACGTGTTGTTAACGTCGGCATGGAAGCGGCGCAGCAGGGCACCATAGCTCTCGGCGTCGCTGGCGCAGCCGTCGAGGCCCCAGTTGTTCGACTCGCCTTGCAGGAACAGCACCGCGGTCAGCCTGTAGCTGCGCCCCGCCCCGGCGGCGGCGGCGCGGGCATGGCGGACGCAATCGCGCAGGCGGTTGAACAGCCCGCCCGGCGCGCCGTCCAGCAACGCTTCCAGCGGCCGGCCGCCGACGCCGCAGGCGCTGCCGAGCAGGCGGTGGGTGCCGGGGCGAATGCCATCGGCGAGCATACGCGCGCGCCAGAAGGCCAGCGCGCCCTCGATTACCGTCTCGCCCATGGCGACGTCGCCCTGCGGCAGGGCGGCAACCTCGACGGGCGTCAGCAGCCGGCCGCCATGCACGGTCTGCACGGTGGCGGTGAGGGGGTGCAGTGCCGCGTCGCCGACCGGTTCGAAATGCGGGGAGCCATCCTCGCGCGGGCGGACTGAATGGCCAAGCATAAGGTTATCGAACCGGGGATGGCGCGACAGGGCCGGCCAGCCTTCCCAACCTGTGGACAGCGACTGGCCATAGGCGATCACATGGTTGACATCGGCGAGCGGCATTGGGCTGCCTAGCAGCCGAGCCGGGTTGCGAGGTCCTCGATATCGGCGGCAATGACGTCCCACGGTGCATCGGCGACGAAATCGCGCACCTGGTGCGGGCCGTATTCGGTGGGCCGCGCGAAGAACGCAGTGCGCAGGCCGCAGGCGCGCGCGGCGGCCAGGTCGCCGTTATGGGCGGCGGCCATCATCACCTGCTGCGGCGCCAGGCCGAGCAGCTTTGCCGCGCCGAGATAGGTTTCTGGGTCGGGCTTGTAATGGCCGAACAGCTCGGTGGCGCAGATCATGTCCCACGGGATGCCGGCCGCCTTCGCCATGTTCAGCAGCAGGGAGACATTGCCGTTCGACAGCGGGGCGATGATAAAGTGCTGCTTCAGCCGGGTCAGTCCGGCGACCGAATCCGACCAGGGCTTCAGCCGGTGCCAGCCGCGGTTGATCCAATCCAGTTCGGCCTCGCCGAGACCGGTGATCCCGAATTGGATGACGAGCCGCTCGAGCGTGGCGCGGTGCAGATCGTCGAGGATGGTCCAGGGCAGTTCGCCGCGGCGGACGCGGTCCATCGAGGGGGCATAGGCGCCGCGCCAGGCATCAATCAGCCCGGCCCAGTCCGCCGTGATGCCACGGGCGGCGCCCCAGGCGGAGAGTTCGCCGATCAGGCTGCCGCGCCAGTCGACGACGGTGCCGAAGGTGTCGAACAGGATGGCGCGGACGTCGGAGAGCGGGCGATCGGACATGGCCGGACTGTGTCCTGCGGTGCGGGGGTGTTGCAAGAGGGTCAGTTACGCGGCTCGCCGGTCGAGGTGGAGCCGCCGGCGGGCGGCGCGGTGGGCATGCGGCGCGGTGCCGGCGGCGGATCGCCAGGCACCGGAATGGCGTTGGGCGAGTCGAACACGCCGAACAGGCCGCGCAGGAAGCCCGGAGTGATCGCGCTGAGCGGATTGACCCCGATCGCCGGGTCGTCGAAATCGCCGCGCATCGACCAGTTGGCGGCGATCAGGCCGCCGCCCTTCTCCGGGCTGAGCAGCGAGCCGATCAGCGGCAGCCGGCCGAGCAGGGAGTTGAGGAAGTAAATTGGCACGATGGTACCCTGCACATCGGCCTTGCGCAGGCCGAGATCGGCGCGGCCCTTCGCTGTCATGCCCAGCGAGGCGTTGAAGGCGCGGGCGTCGTTGATTTCCAGCGTGTCCTCGGCCAGCCGGAATGGCGCGGTGAGTTGCATGAAGGCGAGATCGGGGGAGCGGATAACGTCGATCAGGCCATAGACCGAGAACGCCTGCAGCAGCTTGCCGAAGCCGGCACCGTTGCGCATGGCGAAGTCGGTGATCTCGGCGGTGCCAGACAGGCGATGGTCGTTGCGGGTGTCGTCGTAGCGCCCGGTGAGGTTCATCTGTCCGCCACGCATGTCGCTGACGATATCGAGGCCGCGCAGCAGGCCGCCGGCGTCTTCGGCTTGGGCGGTCAGGCGGCGGCCGGCGAGGTCGGGCGCGATGGTGAGGTTGAACGCGCCGCCATCGGGTTTGGTGCGGCCGATCATGCTCAGGCTGGGGTTGATCCAGCCATCGCTGCTGCCGCGCAGGGCGAGTGCGTAGAGCGTGGCGTCGTTGGCCATCGTCACCCGCTCGAAGCGCAGATCGGCGGTCCAGAGCGGGCCGCGCTTGCGCGGGCCGGGCGGGGGCGTGGTGCGGGTCAGCGGGCCGGAGGCGTCGAGCAGGGCGCCTTGCAGCACGATGGTCCAGGCGCCGTCTGCCGAAGCCGGCCAGCCGATCTCGCCGCTGGCATCGATCGCCTTGCCGAGCGCGACCCGCGCGAAGCGCAGGCGGTGCGGCTTGCCATCTGCGATGTCCAGGCTGGCATCGGCATTGAAGCCCTGGCCGGCGAGGCGGATGGCGTCGATGCCGGTGAGGTGCGCGTGGTCCAGTTGCAGCCGGGCATCCAGCGTGCCGGCGGTGCCGGCGGGTTTCTTCCAGTTCAGATCGTCGATATGCAGTTCGGCGTCCTTGAGGTCGGCACGCACGACGACCTCGCCGCGGCCGCTGCGCCGCTCGGTCAGTTCCGCGCGCAGGCCGATACGGCCCGCAAGATAGGCGCTGGCGTCGGTGCCGAACCGGGCCATCTGGTCGGCGGGGACGGTGGTCGCGACGGTGACTTTCTGCAGCACCTGGTTGGCGCCGCCCGTGCGGAAATCCTCTTCGATCGCCAGGGTGGCGGGAAGACCGGCGAGGTTCGCGGTGCCGGTGACCTTCAGCCCGTCATTGCCGGCGGTGAGGTCAAGTGTGCCGGCGTCGAGGTCCCGGCCGGCGGCGATGCCGCCGAGATGCACGCCGGTAAGTTTCATCGCCGCCTGGATCCGCACCTCATCCACCGTCAATTCGTTCTTGAGCGGCAGGCGATCGACGGTGAGCTGGCCGGCAAAGCTGCCGGCGGGCTCGTTCATTGGCACCGGGCGCCTGTCGAGCAGCTTCAGCCTTGGGTGACGCAGCACGCCGAGCAGTTCGGCGACCGGGCCGGATAGCTGGGCGGAGATGTCGGCAAATTGCGAGGTGCCGGCGAGACCGGTGAGGGTGACCAGCCCGCTCTTCAGTGCGATCGGCGGGCCGCCGGCGGCGCGGGTCTGCTGGCCTGATGTGATGGCGATGTCGAGCGAATCGTCGCTGACCAGCCGCAGATGGCCGTCCAGTCCCTCGGCCGGCGGCACTGGGCGCAGCCAGTGCAGGGTCATGCCGTGGCCGTCGAGCCCGCCGGCGATATAGGTGATCTCGGCGTCGGAGAAATCGTCCGGCGCGGTCAGCGCCAGATCTACATGGCCGTTGGCGAACACGCCGTCGGTGATGTTCTCGACGATCCAGGGCCGCGTGCCCGGCCCGCCGACGCCGACCGGCCATATCCCAGGCAGGTCGGTGGCGGTGACGCGGTCAAGCGACAGCGACAGCGCGGCGAGGACCTTGCTGCCGTCGTGGCGCGCATGCGCCCAGCCGTTCAGCCGTGTACGCGCGCCCTCCGGGGTGGCCGCGACGTCGAGATGGTCGAGTTGCAGGTCGAGATCGGAGAGTGTGCCGTCGATCCGGGCCTCGCCGCTGACCACCGGCAGCACGCCGTCGACGATGTGGATGCCGCCCTGGCCGAGGGTGACATGGGCGGACAGGCTGGGATGACGCAGGCCGGTATCGACCACGCCGGTCAGCTGCAGGGTCAGCGGCAGGTCGATATCGGCGAGCAGCGCCAGCCGGGGCACGGCGGCGGCGATCGCCGAGGGGCGCAGCGGCGGCAGGTTCGCGGTGACGGTGACGCGGTCGCTGGCCGGGGGCAGGGTGATGGTGGCGCCGGCGTGGACCGGGGTGTCGCCCAGCATGACGTCGAAGCCCGCGGAGCCGTCGATGCCGCCGGCGGCGCCGCGCACCAGCTCGATCGCCGCGCGCGGCACGCGCCAGGTGGTGTCGAGCCCGCGGTCGATCACGGTGAGGTCGGCGTCGCGGATGCTGAAGCGGGTGAGTTCGCCCAGCACGCCGCTGCTGCCGTCGCGGACCAGCGGGGCGGCCAGTTCGGCGAGGGCTGCGGCGATGGCGGCGGTCATGCCGGGCTCGTCGCCGCCGGGGGTGGCTTCGGCGGAGCCGATCTCCAGGCTGCCATCCTGGTTGCGCCAGACCCTGAGCTGCGGCGCGACGACAGCGAGGCTGCTGGGCCGCAGCCTGCCGTGCAGCAGTCCGGCGACGGAAAGCGCGACCTCGGCCTGCGGGATAGCGGCGATACGCCGGGCCTGGGCGTCGTGCAGCACGATGCCGGAGACGCGGATGACCAGCGGCGCGCTGCCGCCGGCGCGGAAGCCTTCCCAGACCAGATCGACGTCGCCAACGTCGATCTCACCGCCGCCGAGCGTGCTGGCCGCCTGGGCGACGCGGCTGGTGGCCCAGGAGAGCGATACCGGACCTTGTGCCAGCCGCCAGGTGACAAGGGCGCCAGCGACCGCCAGCGCGACCGCCAGCGTGACGATGATCGCCAGCACGCCGTGCAATGCACCCCTGGCCTCGCGGATGGCTTGACCGGCCATGTGCCTCATGGCCAGCCTATCCCATGCGCCAAGATCCTGCCTTCCGCCTGCCCGCAACCTGGCCCGCGCCGGCCGATCCCGATGGGGCCGAGCGCCTGCTGGAGCGCTTCACGGCGCTCGGACGCAGCGAGGCGGCGCTGGTACGGCGCGGCGAGGTGGAGGCGATGCTGCGCTGCCTGGGCGGCAATGCGCCGTATCTGGCCGATCTGGCGCTGCGCGAGGCCGATGCGCTGCAGATGCTGGTGCGGCACGGGCCGGACCATGTGGTGCAGGCGGCGATGGCGGCACTCGGTAAGCTGCGGCCGACGCAGGCGCGGATGGCGCTGGCCGCCGAGGTCAGGCGGGCGAAGCGGATCGTGGCGCTGACGATCGCGGTGGCCGATATCGGCGGGCTGTGGACGCTGGATCAGGTCACCGAGGCGCTGACCGCGCTGGCCGAGGCGACCCTCGGCGCGGTTGTCGGCCATCTGCTGCGCGCTGGGCACGATGCGGGCGAACTGCGCCTGCCCGATCCGGCGCATCCCGGCGCGGGATCGGGGTTCACCGTGCTTGGCATGGGCAAGCTCGGCGCGCGCGAATTGAACTACTCCAGCGATATCGACCTCATCCTGCTGCACGACCCAGACTCGGGTGTGTATCATGGCGACGCGCCGCGCGCGTTCTATACCCGCCTTGCGCGCGATCTCGTGACATTGATGGAAGCCCGCGACGCGGACGGGTATGTATTTCGCACCGATTTGCGGCTGCGCCCAGACCCCGCGGCGACGCCCCCCTGTATCAGCATCCCGGCGGCGATCGCGTATTACGAGAGCATGGGGCAGAACTGGGAGCGGGCGGCGATGCTGAAGGCGCGCCCGGTGGCCGGCGATTTCGCCCTGGGCGAGCGTTTTCTGGAGGCGATCCGCCCGTTCGTCTGGCGGCGGCACCTGGATTTCGCGGCGATCGCCGATATCCACGCGATGAAACGGCGGATCGATGCGCATAAGGGCACCGAGCTGGGCCGCGGTGCGATGCTGGCGCGCATTGCCGGGCACGACGTGAAGCTCGGCGAGGGCGGCATCCGCGAGATCGAGTTTCTGGCGCAGACGCTGCAACTGGTCTGGGGCGGGCGCGACCCTGGGTTGCGCACCCGGCGCACGCTGGAGGCGCTGCGCCTGCTGGTGAAGGCGGGGCATCTGAAACGGGCGACCGCCACGGCGCTGGCGCAGTCCTACCGGTTCCTGCGCCAGGTCGAGCATCGGCTGCAGATGGTCAACGACCGGCAGACGCACCAGCTGCCGGACAAGCCCGAGGCGCTGGCGCCCTTTGCGACCTTCATGGGCGACTCGGCGGAGGGTTTTGCCCGCACGCTGCTGGTGCACCTGTCGCGGGTGCGGACGGCGTTCAGCGCGGCGTTCGAGACGCTGGACAGCGAGCCCGACGTGCCGCACCTGGATTTTACCGGCACCGATGTGCGGGCCGACACGCTGGCGCAGTTGAGTGCTATGGGCTTCGGTACGCCGATCGCCGTGGTGGCGGCGGTGCGGGCCTGGCGGGCGGGGCGGGTGCGGGCGCTGCGCTCGCAGCGGGCGCAGGAACTGATGACCGAGGTGCTGCCCGGCCTGCTCGCGGCGCTGTCGCGTCAGCCGCAGCCGGATGCGGCGTTCGCCCGGTTCGACAATTTCCTGACCCAACTGGCGGCCGGGGTGCAACTGCTGTCGCTGTTCCAGCGCAATCCACGGCTGCTGGACCGGATTTCGGCGGTGCTGGGCGCGGCGCCATCGCTGGCCGATCATCTGGCGCGAACGCCCTCGGCGCTGGAGGGGCTGCTGGCGCCGGAGACCGAGCCCGACCATGCCGCCCTGCTGCGCGTGCGGCTGAAGGATGCGCGGCTGCTGGAGGACGCCATCGCCATCATCCGCGCCACCGTGCGCGAGGAGGATTTCGCCATCGCGGTGGCGACGATGGAGGGACGGATCGATGCCGATGCCGCGGGTGGGGCGCGGGCCGACCTGGCCGCCGCGGCGTTGTCGGCCCTGCTGGACCCGGTGCTGGACGATTTTGCCCGCCGCTTCGGCAAGGTGCGGGGCGGCAGCATGGTGCTGGTGCTGATGGGCAAGGCCGGCGGGCGGGAGATGATGGTCGGCTCCGATCTCGACATGATGATGATCTACGACCATCCGGACAGCGTCACCGAAAGCACCGCGAAGGCGCCGGCCCGCGCCCTGGCGGCCAGCCAGTATTACATCCGCGCCGTGCACGCTTTCGTCGCCGCGGTAACCGCGCCCGATGCGGAAGGGCCGATGTTCGCGGTGGATATGCGGCTGCGGCCGTCGGGCAACAAGGGGCCGGTAGCGGTCTCGCTGAAGGCCTTCGAGCGCTATCACGCCGAGGAGACGCACGGGTTGGGCGCCTGGACCTGGGAGCGGATGGCGCTGACCCGGGCGCGGGTTATCGCGGGGCCGGCGAAGCTGCGCGCGCGGGTGGAGCAGGCGATCGCGACCGCTTTGCGCAATGCCGGCCCGCCCGCGGTGATCCGCGCCGATGCCAGCGCGATGCGCGCGCGCCTGCTGCGCGATATGCCGCCGGGCGGGATATGGGATGTGAAGCTGCGGTCGGGCGGGCAGATCGATGTGGAGTTCATCGCCCAGGTATTGCAACTCGCGGCGCATCGACCGGAGGTGTTTCACCCGACGACGCGGCTGGCGCTGACCCGGCTGGCCGAAGCGGGCAGCCTGACGCCGGCGGATGCGGCGGCGTTGATCCGGGCGGATCGGATCTGGCGCACGGTGCAGGGGATGCTGCGGATCACCTATGGCCGCGCGCCGGCAGAGAAGCTGTCGGACGCCTCGGCGGCGGCATTGCTGCGCGCAGCGAAGGCCGCCGGTGTCGAGGCGGGTGACGTGGACGCATTGCGGGCCAAGTTGGAGGGGTTGGCGCGCGAGGTGCGCGCGCTGTTCAACCGCCATGTCGGGGAGATCATTTCATGAGCATTGCAGAGGGCGACAAGGCCCCCGGCTTCAGCCTGCCGGCCAGTGGCGGGCGCACGGTCAGCTTGGCGGCGATGCAGGGTCGGCCATTCGTGCTGTATTTCTACCCGAAGGCCGATACCTCGGGCTGCACCAAGGAGGCCTGCGCCTTTCAGGAAGCGCTGCCGCAGTTCGGCGCGCTGGGCCTCGAGGTGATCGGCGTGTCGCCCGATCCGATCAAGCCGATCGAAAAATTTGCCGCCAAATACAATCTGAGTTTCCCGCTGGCCTCCGACGAGAGCAGGGCGGCGGCGGAGGCCTATGGCGTGTGGGTCGAGAAATCGATGTACGGGCGCAAATACATGGGGATCGAGCGCTCGACCTTCCTGGTCGATGGTAAGGGCGTGGTGGCGAAGGCCTGGCACAAGGTGAAGGTCGAAGGCCATGCGGCCGAGGTGAAAGCGGCAGCCGCGGGCCTCAAATAGCGCGCGCCAGCCGGGGGCGCCGCAGGCGGCGGAGCAGGGCAAGACCTAGCACCGCCAGCCCGGCCAGCAGTACATAGGCGGCGGGGCGGGGATCGGGGCCGAGATTTGCCGCCAGCACGCGCAGAGCCGGGATCTTGGTCGCTGTGCCATACCACAGCGTTTCGGCCGCCGCGGTCAGCAGCGCGGCACCGATGGCGAGGGCGGGCAGGGCGGCCAGCCGCGGCTGCCAGCGGCGCGGCAACGCCCGCCAGAGCAGCAGCCAGAACAGGAAGCCGCTGTAGATCACGGCATCGCCGACATTGACCTTCGATTGCATGTAAAAATGCAGCATCGTCAGCACGCTGATGGGAAACACCAGCCGGTGCAGCTTCTTCCAGCGCGTCCGCAGCCGGCGCTGCCAGCCGTCGGTCGAGGTGATCGCCAGCACGGCAAAGCCGAGCAACGCGATGAAGCCGATCAGCAGATAGACCCGCAATACGATCTCGCTGGCGACGACAATCAGGTTCCATTTCTGGTCGTAAATGTAGAGGCCGAGATGCAGGACAGCATAGCAGGCGGCGGTCACCCCAAGCAGGCGGCGCAGGATGATAACCCGCGGCCAGTTAAGCACCGCGCGCGCTGGGGTGACCGCCAGCGAGAGCAGCAGGAAGCGGATGATCCAGTCGCCGCTGATATGGGTCGCCTCGGTGATCGGCCGGCCGCCGAGGGCGTGAAACCAAGCGCCCAGGGCCAGTTCCACGGCCGGAAACAGGGCAAGCAGAACCACTGCGGTCTTGAGCCAGGAGAACCGGCCGGCGGGGTCGCGCCAGGGGGTGAGGAAGGCGATCAGGGCTTGGGGCATGCGGGACTCAACTATTGCTGATGAGGAGACTCGCAAGGCCCCGAAACGTGACGTGCGATCTCAACGGCTGGGCGGCATGGTCACACCCGGCGGCAATTGCATGCCGGGCGGCAGCTTGACGCCTGGTGGCAGGGTGAAGCTCTGTCCGCCGGACGGCATGCCGGGGCGGGGTTGCCCCATGCCGCCCATGCCGGCGGGCATGTCCATCTTCTGGAACCCGGCAGGCGGGGCGAATTTCGCCGCCGGCTGGGGCGCATAGGTGACCTTCGTCGCTTCCACGCCGCTGCCGTTCTTATCGAGCGCGCGCAGCATGACGCCGTCGGCGGTGATGCAGGCGGTGCCGGTGCCGTTCTTGCTGGTGAACTCCCACACCGTGCATTTGACGCCGGCGATGGTGTCGCTGCCGGTGCGGCGGAAGCTTGCCTGCTCGTCCGGCATCGCCATCGATTGCGCGCCGGGACGGTTGCCGGAAACCTCCATGTAGGTGCGCTGTTCGGTCATCACCACGGTGGTGATCTGGGTGCTGCGGTCGACGATGGCGTAACCGGGCATGGCGCCGCCTTCGACGCGCATTTTCGGGATCGTGGCGGATTGGCTCATGGTGATGTTGTGCCCGGCGTCCTTGCCAAGCGAGCGATAGTTGACCTCGACATCGGCGCTGGGCTGCAGCTTAGGGCGATCCTGCGCCTGGGCGGGAAGGATGAGGGCGGCGGCTACAGCCGCGGCGGTCAATGTGGTGCGGAGCATGGCGGGAGTCTCCTTGTTTCAGTCACCTCGGGCGAGAGCGCGCAGTTCGGCGGTCAGCGCCGCGGCGTCAGGGTTGGGCAGCCAGGTGGCCGGACGATCGACAGCCTCGGCCAGGAGCTGTTTGTAGCGCAGGCGGGGGATCTCCTGCGCACCGAATTGTGCGAGATGGGCGGTCACAAATTGGGTATCGAGCAGGGTGAAGCCGCCCAGGCGCAGGCGGGCCACCAGATGCGCCAGCGCGACCTTTGAGGCGTCGCGCGCCCGGCTGAACATGCTCTCGCCATAGAACACTGAACCGAGCGCCACGCCGTAGAGGCCGCCGACAAGCTGGCCGTCCTGCCGCGTTTCCACCGAATGCGCGTAGCCGGCGCCGGCCAGCGCGGTGAACAGGGTTTCGATCTCGTCGTTGATCCAGGTTTCGTCGCGGCCGGGGCGGTGTTCGGCACAGCCGGCGATGGTAGCCGGGAAGTCGGTATCGACGGCGACCTGATAGGGCCCGGACAGGATCGTGCGCAGCAGGCGGCGCGGCACGTGAAATGTATCCAGCGGTAGAATGCCGCGCTGCTCCGGATCCAGCCAGAACAGACGGTCGCTGTCGCGGGTCTCGGCCATCGGGAACAGGCCGATGCTGTAGGCACGTAGCATCAGCTCGGGCGTGATCTGGAAATTGCGGCGCGACATAACGTGAGTTTGGCCGATTTTTGGCCGCGTCGCGATAGTCCGCGCCGCGGTGACGCTATTTGCCGACCGAGGTGATGGCGCTGAACGGCACGCCGAGCGCGCCGAGTTGCAGGGTGTTGGTGCCGTTGCTCTGGGTGACCCCGGTGGCGAGGCCGGTCACCGTGAAGGGCAGGGCGGCGCCGGTGCCGGTCGATGAGGTGTCGGTGACGGTAACGCCGTAAGCGCCATCGGGGCTGGTGCCGCCGTTGGTCCGACTGCCGTCCCAGGTCCAGCTGTTCTGGCCCTTGGCGGCGGTGAGGTTGGCGGTGTCGATCACCTTGCCGTTGGCGTCGGAGATGGTGACTGTCACCGGGCCGGCCGCGGCGGCGGTGTAGGACAGGCCGGCCTGGCCGTTCTGCAGGCTGAGCTGGCTGGACTGCACGCTGACCTGGTGGCCGACGATGGCGGAGGATTGCAGCATCGCGCTGGACTGGCTGAGTTGGATCAGTTGGCCGAGATTGCTGTTGGTGGCGATCTGCTGCTCGACCGAGGAATACTGCACCAGCTGGCTGGTGAACTGGTTGGTGTCGAGGGGGCTGGTCGGGTCCTGGTTCTGCAACTGGGTCATCAGCAGCTTGAGGAAGGTTTGATAGTTGCTGCCAAGCGTGGTCTGCGCGGTTCCGGCGGCGGTGGTTGCGGTGTTGGCGGCCGGGGCGGCGGCGGCAATGGCGGTCATTGGGGCGCTCCTGTTCAGGCGGTGATGTCGATGCCGTCGGCGAGGACGGCACGGATGGATGCGGGCGGGGCGGATGCGGCGCCGGGGCGTGGCGGCGGGGCCCAGCCGGGCTGAGTCGGGCGCTCGTCGCGCGCCGAGGTGCCGGAGCCGGTGAAGCTGCCGGTGCTGGTGAAACCATGGCTTTGGCTGCCGGCGAGGCCGGGGTCGGGTCTGGCAACCGGGTCGGGGGTGGCGACGTGATAGGTGATGTCGCGCGGCATCGGGGTGAGGCCGGCCTGGGTCAGGGCGTGGCGCAGCCCGTCCTGATCGCGCAGCAGCAGCAATAGGGTTTCCGGCCGTTCGGCGGTGATGGCGACATGCGGGTCGCTGCCGGTGGGCCGCTCGATGCGGATGCTGACGGTGCCGAGGTTTGCGGGATCGAGGCGGATGGTCAGCGCGGTGCCGTCGCTGCCGCGTTGCACCGCGACGGTGACGGCTTGCGCGACTTGGGCGGCAGGCGGATTGGCGGGGCTGGTTGCGGCCGGTTGCGTTGGTGCGGCGGCGATTTCAATGCTGTGACGGGTCGCCGCGGCGACCGGCGGCAGGGCCACGATCTCGGGCGCCGTGGGCCGCGTGGCGACGGGCGGAGCCGTCGGTGCCGCGGGGGCTTCGTGTGCCGGACGATCAGGGCGGGCTTCGCTGACGGTGGCAGGCGCGGCCTGGGATGCGGCAATTTCGGAATGGCGTGGCGGAGCGGGCGCCATGCCCTGTTCCGGTGCCAATGTTTGCTGGGCGGGTGGCTGTACTGCCGGGCCGGGAAGTGCCGTCACGACGCCGGCCGCGTCGTCAACCACGGGCGGCGCGGCGGCGGGTGATGCGGGCTGACTGGGCGGTGTCACGCATGGGACGGCATTGTTCAAGGCGGCGCTGTCGGGCGATGCGGTGCCAGGCAGCGGATTGGCAGGGGCGGCGGCGACATGGCGCGCCGGCTGGCTGCGTGCCGGTCGAGTTGCCTGCTGCGGCTGTGCCGGAAACGGCGCGTCGGCCGATGGCGGCGGTGCGGTAATGCCGATGGGCTCCTGGCGCACGGCCTCCCGCGCCGCTGGGGCGGGAGGCTCCGACGACGCGGCGGCGGGTTGAGGTTGCGCGAGCGTGGCCGGGGGCGAGCCCGTGGCGAGCTGCTGCGGCGGGGCGGTCGCGATGGCGGCAGGCAGACCAGCCGGCGACGTAACGCCCGGGAGCAGAGCGGCGGCGATGATGGCGCTGAAGCCACTCTCGGGCAGCGCGCTTGCATTTGGCGTCGGCATCGTCGGCATGGGCAGGGCGGCTGGCACGTCCATCGCGTCGGGTTCTCCACCCCGCCGCAACAACGCGGACGGTCCGGCAGCACGCTGCAAGCGGCGGGCCAGCGGTTTTCGCCCGCTGCGGCCGCGATTTCGTGCCTTACCCGGCAGGATCTGCCGAGACGAATCTGCCGTGACGGCGGAGAATTCCGGGTGTCAGGGCACCGATTGTGCGTGGAATCAGCCGTTTAGCCGCCAGCGACCGGTGGCACGGATCCTGCGAAGGCGGCAGGCAGACACCCAGCCCGGCCCACCAGCCACGGAGCCACCGATGACTCTCTTTGCAGCGTTGAACACCGCGATCAGTGGCCTCTCGGCGCAGTCCGCCGCGTTCAGCAATATCAGCGACAATGTCGCGAACAGCCAGACCGTCGGCTTCAAGAGCACCGACACCGCGTTCATCGACTACCTCACCGGCAGCACCGCACAGTCGAACAGCCCGGGCGCGGTGGTCGCCACCCCGGCCTATCAGAACAATGTGCAGGGTACGCTGGCGCAGACCAATAATCCGCTGAACCTGGCCATCACCGGCCAGGGGTTCTTCGATGTCAGCAAGCCGTCCGGCATGGTCAACGGCGCGATCGCGTTCTCGCCGCAGTCGTTCTTCACTCGGGCGGGCGACTTCACCATGGACAAGAACGGCTACCTGGTGAACAGCGGTGGCGGATACCTGAATGGCTGGGCGGTCAATTCGGCCACTGGCGTGGTAAACCGCACCACGCTGTCGCCGATCCAGGTGACGCAGACGCAGTACAATCCGGTCGCTACCGCGAACGTCACGCTGCAGGCCAACCTGCCGGCGACACCGGCCGCCGGCACCCCGGTTTCGGCGCAGATCGACGTCTATGACGCGCTGGGCACCTCGCACACGGTGACACTGGACTGGACGCAAAGCGCGCCCGGGGTCTGGAACGTCGCGGTCAATGTGCCCGATGACATCGCCGCGGCCAGCCGTGGCGGCGCGACGGTGTCGTTCGGCGCGGTCAGCGGCAATCCGGTGGCCGAAGGCACCGTCGGCGGCGTCAGCGGCGGCACTGGCAGCGTCATCTCCGGCAGCTATGCCGCCGGCAGCAGCGCGACCCTGACCTTCGCCACCGATTTCGGCGCCGGGACGCAGAACATCACACTGGATCTCGGCACCTACGGGCTGTCGAATGGGGTGACACAATATGCCGGCACCGCGTTCAGCCTGCAGGGCATCAACCAGGATGGCGTACCACCCGGCAGTTTCAGCTCGCTGACTACGACGCAGACCGGCGATGTCGTGGTGAACTACAACAACGGCCAGGCGCGCACGATCGCGCGGGTGCCTGTCACCACCTTCAACAATCCCGACGCACTGCAACGCCAGGACGCGCAGACCTTCACCACAACAGTCGATTCCGGCACGCCCTCGGCGCATGACGCCGGCAGCAACGGCGCCGGCGGGCTGGTGGTGTCTTCGGTCGAGGATTCCAACGTCGATATCGCCACCCAGTTCAGCAAGCTGATCGTGGCGCAGCGGGCCTATTCGGCGAATTCGAAGATCGTCACCACCGCCGACGAGCTGTTGCAGCAGACGCTGGACATGAAGCGCTGAGCGGGGGGATCTAGGAGCGCGCCATGAGCCTCGACGCCGCATTGTCGATCGCTTCCAGCGGTCTGGCGACGGTCAACCAGCAGTTCCGGCTGGTGTCGCAGAACGTGGCGAATGCCTCGACGGTGGACTATGCGCGCGAAGTTTCCACCACGCAGAGCCTAGCGGCGGGAACCCAGGGGATGGGCGCGCTGTCCGGGCCGGTGCAGCGTGTGCTGGACCAGCAGATGCAGGCCTCGCTGTTCACGCAGAATGCCACCGTCTCCTGCTGGCAGACCCAGCAGACGGCGCTGCAGAAAATCGATGCGGTGCAGGGCACGCCGGGGCAGGGCAGCGACCTGTCGAGCCTGCTGGGCAAGGTGCAGGACGGATTTGCCGCGCTGGCCAACGACCCCTCCAGCGTGCCGGCGCATAGCTCGGTGGTCTCGGCGGCGCAGGCGTTGACGCGGCAGCTAAACGCGCTGTCGACCGCGACCACCACCGGGCGGCAGCAGGCGGAGCACGATCTGGTCGGCCAGATCGCCACATTGAACACCACCCTGGCGCGGATCGGCGATCTCAGCCGGCAGATCGTGCAGCTGCGCGCGAGCGGGCAGAGCTCCGCGGATCTGGAGAACCAACGCGATGCGGCACGCGACGATCTTAGCAAGCTGGTCGGCGTGCGGGCGCTGGAGCAGCCGAACGGCGATCTGCTGCTGCTGACGCCGAGCGGGTTGCGGTTGCCGACCAGTGGCGGCACGGCCTTTGCCACCAGCGATGCCAATCCCGGCCCGACCGCGTACTACCCTGGCGGCGGCATCCCGGCGATCACGCTGGCCGGTGTTGATGTCACCAGCGGCCTGCAAGGCGGTGCGATCGGCGCCAATATCGCCTTGCGCGATGCCACGCTTCCGGCGTTCCAGGCCGGGCTCGACGAATTCGCACAGACCTTGTCGACGCGCTTCGACGCGCAGGGCCTGCGCCTGTTCAGCGACGCCACCGGCACCGTGCCGACGCCGACCGGACCGAACGCACAGAGCGGCTACGTCGGCTATGCCGCGTCGGTTCAGGTCAATCCGGCAGTGCTGGCCACGCCAGCGCTGGTGCGCGACGGCACGCAGGCGGCGTCCGGCGGTGCCTCAGCATTTACGTCGAACCCTTCAGGAGGGCCGGCCGGGTTCACCACGCTGATCGGGCGCGTGCTCGACTACGCGCTGGGGCCACAGGTTCAGCCGGGCGTTGCACAGACCGCGCCGAAGACCGCGGGGCTCGGTCCGGCGGGCACGCTGTCGGCGGGCTTCCCGGCGCCGGCCGATCTCGGCGGCTTCGCTGCCGCCCTGCAGGGGGCCCAGGCGCAGACCAGCGCCAATGCCAGCCAGAACGTCACCACCGAGTCCGCGGTGCAGTCGGCGTTGCAAAGCCGGATGTCGGCGAATTCCGGCGTGTCGATGGATACCGAGATGTCGCACATGATCCAGTTGCAGAACCTCTACACCGCCAATGCCCGCCTGATCAGCGCGGTGCAGACGATGTGGACCCAGACATTGCAGATGGTGCAGTGATGACCAGCATCGCCAACGCGGCACTGGCACCGGCCGGCTGGGGGATGACGGCGCAGCTGGCGGCGAACAGTGCCCAGGTGCGTGCGCGGATGAACACTCTGATCGAGCAGGCCTCGACCGGGATGGTCGGCACCACCTATGCCGGGCTTGGCGCGGGGGCGTCGACCTCGATCGTGCTGCGGCCGGCACTGGCGCACATCCAGACCTGGCAGGGCAATGTCGACACGGTTTCGACACGCATGCAGGTGGCGCAGACCGCGCTGCAGCAGATCAGCCAGATCGCGTCGGACTTCCGCGCCCAGACCAACAACCTGAACGGCCTCAGCGGCACCAATATTGATAGCGTCGCGGCCTCGGCACGGGCTGCGTTGCAACAGGTCGCCGGGCTGTTGAACACCGAGACCAACGGCACCTATGTCTTCGCTGGTCAGGACAGCGCCAATCCCCCGGTGCCCAGCGCCGACGCGATCACCGGCTCTGGCTTCGCAACGCAGATCGGCTCGGCAATTGCCGGCCTGTCCGGCGTGGGATCGGCGGTGACGATGAACGCGATCCTGGGGATTGGTGGCTCCAACGCCGCGGGCACGTCGCCGTTCTCGACAGCGCTGTCGCAGCCTGCGGCGAGCCTCGCCACCGCGCGGCCGATGGTGCAGGTCGGGCAGGGGGAATCGGTGCAGACCGGGGTGCTGGCCAGCGCCAACGGCGATGTCACCTCGACCGGCACGCTGACCACCGGCTCCTATATGCGCGACATCATGACCAGTCTGGCCGCGATCGGCGGGCTGTCGAGCGCGCAGGCCTCGGCGCCGCAGCTGACGGATTTTGCCACCCAGATCGGCCAGAGTCTGGCCGGCGCGGTCTCGGCGTTGAACGCCGATGCCGGCGTGATGGGCAACCGGCAGTCCGAATTGCAGACCACGAAAGCAACGCTGACCAGCATGTCGACCGCACTGCAGGCACAGGTTTCCGGCGCCGAGGATGTCGATATGGCCAGCACGCTGTCGCAGCTCACCGCGACCCAGGCGCAGTTGCAGGCCTCCTACCAGTTGATCAGCGGTCTGCAGGGGCTGTCGCTCGTCAAGTTCTTGCCGAGCGGTGGCTGAAGGCGATGAACGGCCGATGGAAAAACATCGCCGTCGTTCATCCAACGTTAAGACCCGACCGGCATGATGCCGGTACGCCCGCAAAAGTGCGGGGGCATGCATAACTCTTTGGGCAAACAGGAAAACTCACATGTCCCTGAATTCCGTGAATACCAACATCGCCGCCTCGGTGGCGCTCGCCTCGCTCAACGTCACCAGCACCCAGTTGCAGTCGGTGCAGAAGCAGATCTCGACCGGCTACCGGGTCGCCGACGCAACCGATGACGGCGCGGCCTATGCCGTGGCGCAGCGGGTGCGATCGGATGTCAGTTCGCTGACCAGCGCGAACCAGCAGCTCGGCAACGTCAAGGGCCTGCTGTCGACGACGACGTCGGCACTGAATGACGTGTCGAACACGCTGGCCAATGCCCGCTCGGTACTGGTCAAGCTTGCCGATGGAAACACGCTGGGCAGCCAGCGCACGCAATACATCCAGCAGTACCAGAACCTGGTCGCCAACGTGAAGTCGTTCATTCAGGACGCCGGCTACAACGGCAAGTCTCTGATCGGCGACATCACCGGCAGCAACGGCACCTTCGGGTCAGTGGGCGTCGTGCGCAACGAGGTCGGCGCGACTTACTCGATCGCCACCTTTGGTGGTTCGGCTTTCTTCGCCTCGCTGAACTTCACTTCGACCGTGCTTGGCGGTGCGGCTTCGGTACAGGCGCTGATCACGGCGACCGGCACATTCCTCAACCAGCTCGGCACGCTGGGCACCCAGCTCAACCGGCTCGGCTCGGCCTCGAACTACGTCGACAATCAGGTCAGCTACAACAGCGACAAGATCGACAGCCTGAACAACGGCTTAGGCTCGCTGATTGACGCCGATCTGGCGAAGGAATCGGCCAAGCTGCAGTCCCTGCAGATCCGTCAGCAGCTGGGCACCCAGGCGCTGTCGATCGCCAACCAGGCGCCGCAGAGCCTGCTCAGCCTGTTCAAGTAGCACGCGCGATATCGCCGTTCCCGCTGCTCAGGCGGCGGGAACGGCGATATCGTAAGGCTTTTTCGACGGCCAACCCAAAGGGATCTTATGTCCATCCTCGTGTTGGAATTGCGTCAGGGCGAGATGATGATCATCAACGGCGCCCCGATCCGGTTTCGTACCAAAACGCGGATCGAGCTGACCGCCCACGCGCGCTTTCTGTTTGGCAAACAGATCATGGCGCCGGATCAGGCTGACAGCCCGGCGCGACGTATCTATTTCGCTCTGCAATCCGCCTATATCGGCACCGATCAGGAGCGGAGCTCCGGCCTCGCCGCGGCGCGCGATCTAATCGTGGCGTTTCAGGAGGCAACCACCTCGCAGCTGGCTCGGGAGATTCTCGACCGCTCTCTGCAGGCGGCCGAGGCCGATGACTGCTACCAGGCGCTGAAGCTGGTCCGCCGCATCATCCGTCATGAAGACGCCGTGCTCGGGCGCAGTGACTCGATGGCCGGCGACACGCCCTCCGTACCGCTCGCCGTTGCCGCCCAAGCCAGGGCCGCGGGTGGGTTTCATCTGAAGCAATAGGGAAACATCATGCAAAACAGCATGCGACATGCCGCGCTGGCCTATGCCGCCTCAGCGGCTCGACGAAGTCCGCGTGAACAGGAAGCCGAGGTGTTTCGCTACGCCAATGCAATGCTGCGCCGGGCACAGACCGACGTGGCACAGACCAGAGCGCTGGCTGACAACCGGCGCCTGTGGAGCACGGTGATTGATCTGATGCGCGATCCATCCAATGCATTGCCGATGGAGCTGCGGGCTTCCATCGTTTCGGTCGGACTCAGCGTGCAGCGTGAGATGGAGCGATCGCGGCCCGACCTCGATTTCCTCATCGCCGTGAACGAGGACATCGCGGCCGGACTGGCGTCGTAGCGCGCCGGCATCCTCTCTGATTCCAGGCTCAAAAGGAGCCCCATCCGATGACACAGACTGCTGACAGGGTCTCGCCGCTGCTACGCCGGCTGGGCGAAATGGTGGACGGCGGCAGGTTGGCCGGGGCGCGTGCCCTGTTGGCCGCCGTCAAATCGCAGAACGGGGCGAGCGCAGATGCCGCCGACGTCGAAGCACGGCTGCTGATGCGCGAGGGTCGCAATGCCGACGCGTTGAGCCTGCTCGATGCAGCTCTCGCTTCGGCGCCGGCCAGCGCCTGCCTGCTGGCCCGCCGTGCCGAGGCGCGGATGCAGGGCAGCGACCCCTGGGGAGCTGCGGCCGATGCCGCCGATGCGGTGATCATCGATCCCGCCTGTGCAGTCACCAAAGCGTTGTTGGGCGTCTCGTTGATCGAGGTCGGCCGCTATGCGGACGCCGTGGCGTGTCTGTCCGAGGCCGTGCGGCAGCAGCCGACCCATGCCGCGTTCCGGAGTGCTCTGTCGACGGCACTGGAACGTGGGGGCGACAGCGACGCCGCGGCAGCGACGCTGGCCGACGGCATCCGGCACGTGCCGGCCGATACCGCCCTGCGGACGGCCGCGATCATGGTTGAGATGCGGCGAAGGAATTTCCCCGCGGCGGCGGCCCTGGGTGAGGCCGCACGTAACGATGGGGTTGTCGATGCCTGCACCTTCGGTCTGCTGGGGCATGCGCTGTCCAGCCTGGGCGAACATGCACTGGCGACAGAGATGTATTGCGAGGCGCTGAAACTGGGGCCGGAAGACCCGTATGTGCGGCATCTCGTGACGGCATCCGGCGTATTGCCGGAAGCGTCGCGGGCACCGTCCGAATACCTGGAAACGGTGTTCGACGGCTACGCTGCGCGGTTCGAGGCGCACCTGATCAGCCTGGGATACCGCGTGCCGGGCCTGATCCGGGCTGCGCTGCTTCGGCATTTGCCCGAGTTGCAGACGCGCGGAACGCAGGCGTTGCTCGACCTCGGTTGCGGCACGGGGCTGATCGGTGTCGTGCTGTCGGACATCACCATCGGCCAATTGACCGGCGTGGATCTTTCGGCGCGGATGCTGGACGAGGCTGCGGGCAAGCGGATCTACGGCGATCTGGTGCATGCCGAGATCGAAGCCTACCTGGCCGGCACGGATGCGCTTTGGCCTGTGGTGATCGCAGCCGATGTCTTCTGCTATTTCGGCGCGTTGGGTAAGGCGTTGCGATTGATCCGCGATCGGCTGGAGCCCGGAGGCGTGCTGGTGTTCAGCGTCGAGTCCTTGCAAGACGCCGCACCAACGGAATCCTGGCGGCTGGGCCGGCTGGGGCGCTACGCCCACACCGCAAATTACCTGCGCGACGTCGCCGTTGCATCGGGGTTGGAGATCCTCGCTGTGCAGGAGGACGTCCTGCGCTTCGAAGGCGAGGCGCCGGTCGACGGTTTCATCGTCGTGTTGCGGAGGCCGTACCATGCCTGATGCGATCGATTTTGCGCCCCCCGTCACCGCACAGCTCGATGACACATTGGCGCAGCGCGGCATCGCTGCCCTGGCGGTAGAGGATTTCGGTGGTGCTCTGCGCACGCTGCGGGCGGCGCGCGACGCGGGCGACCTGCGGCGGGAGACTTTGCTGAACCTAGCCTTGGCAGAGGGCCACGCTGGCGATGCCGGCCTGGCCAGCCGCTTGCTCGTCGAACTGGCCGCAAGCTTCCCCGATTGGGAAGAGCCGTTACTGCGCCTGGCCGAACGCGCCCGGCGCGCCGGCCAGCACGATGCGGCGATCGGATTGTATCGTCGCGTGCTTGATATCCGGCCGCGGCGGGAGGCGATGGTCAGCCTCGCGGCGATGCAACTGCAGCGCGGCGATGTCGTCTCGGCACAATGCCAGTTGCTGCAGGCCTGTGCGCTGGCGCCGGCCAATGCCGAGGTGTGGGATGCGTTGGGCATCGCGTTGATGTTGGGGGCCGATGCCGACGCGGCCGAAAGCGCATTTGCCCGGGCACAGAACCTGGCGCCTGAAGATGTCGGCATCGCGGTCCGGCGTGCCGAAGCCAGCGTGGCGGCCGGTGCGGCTGAGCACGAATTGCATCGCTGCATGGCCGCCAGCGCCGCCGATCCCTGCAACGTGGCGCTGCTGACCGAGCAGGCCGTGCTGCTGCGCGCCCTGGGTGCCCAAGACGAGGCAGCCGGTGTGCTGGAGGCTGCTGCCACGCTCGCGCCCGGTTCAGCGTTGGTGTTGAAGCAGTTCGGCGACGTACTGATGTCGATGAACCGCGTGCGCGCGGCCGAGGCGGTACTGGCGCAGGCGGTCGGTATCGCGCCCGAGGATGTCGCGCTCCGCAACAACCACGCCGCGGCTCTGATCCGGCTGCAGCGCTTCCGCGAGGCGCGGGACGTGTTGCAGGCGATCATTGCCGAACACGGCCCCGCCACCGGGGTCTTGAGCAATCTTGCCAACGCGCAGGTGTCGCTGGGCGAGCAGGAAGCCGGGCTGCGCACCGCCTACGCGGCGGTCGACCTGGAGCCGGGCTCCGGGCTGGCGTGGCGCGCGGTGTGCAACGCTATGGCTTATCACCCCCGCGTCGATGCCGCGTGCTTGCTAGAGGCACACCGCAAGGCAAGCGCCGGACATGACCGACCGGCACGTGCCGTGATCCCGGGACATCCCGTCGAGGGCCGCCGTCTGCGCGTCGGCCTGCTGTCGGCGACCTTGAAAACCCATCCGGTCGGCTGGCTGACCGTCGCCGGGTTCGAGGGGCTGGACCGCACCCGATTCGACCTGGTCTGTTTCAGCGGCGCGCTCTCCGCAGACACCATGCAGCGGCGTTTTGCCGCCATCGCTTCGGAATGGATCGAGGTCGCCGGGCTGTCCCCCACTGCCGTGGCTGAACGCATCCGGCAGGCGGAGATCGACGTGCTGATCGATCTCGGCGGCTACGGCGATCTCGGCATGATGGCCGCCTGTGCCCGGCGGCCGGCGCCGGTTCAGGTCAAATGGGTCGGCGCGCAGGCCCATTCGAGCGGCCTGACGGAGATGGACTGGTTCATCACCGATCGCTGGGAAACCCCGGCGGGATTCGACATGCTCTACAGCGAGCGGCTCTGGCGGATGCCGGACGGCTATGTCTGCTATTCGCCGCCGGCCTACGCGCCCGATGTCGCACCGCTGCCGGCTCTGACCCGGGAGCATGTGACTTTTGGCTGCTTCAACAATCTGGCGAAAGTCACGCCGCTGGTGCTCGACGCCTGGGCGGAGATCCTGCACGGCGTCGCTGGCGCGACGCTGGTGCTGAAATGCCACCAATGCAGCGACGCGGAAACCGTAGCCAGGCTGCACGCCGCGTTTGCGACGCGCGGGATCGATCCAGAGCGGATCGCAGCCCGCGCCGGATCGCGGCATCGCGACTTGCTGGCACAGTATGGCGATATCGACATCGTACTCGATCCGTTTCCCTATACCGGCGGGCTGACGACCTGCGAGGCGTTATGGATGGGCGTGCCGACGGTCTGCCTGTCCGGCCAAACCTTTTCCGCGCGGCATTCCACCAGCCATATGTCCAATGTCGGTCTGTCCGACTGGTGCGCGGAAAGCCCCGCCGACTATGTCCGCCTGGCCGAGGCAAAGGCCGCCGATATCGCGGCCTTGGCGACGCTGCGCGACACCTTGCGCGCCCGCGTCGCCGCCAGCCCGCTCTGTGACGGCCGGCGTTTCGGCCGCAACCTGGGCGAGGCGTTGGAGGCGATGTGGGCGGAGGCTACCAGCCGTTGACGCGCAACCAGATGTCGGTCACGTCGCGGCCACCATCGACGACGAAGTAGCGGTCATGCGCCGCGGCAGTCATGCAGACATGGTTCGGCAGGATCCGCAGCCGGTCGCCGATGCGCAGAGGCGGGAACGGCAGCGCGGGGTCAAGGTCGATCACCCCGTGCTCCTGGTTGGCGCGGCGCACCACGGCGCGGCCGAACCGGGCGACCCCGTCGATATCGAGCACCCGGCCGAACGCCCAGTCATCCGGCGCGGCCTCGGTGCTGCGATCCTTCGACAGGGCGATGCCGCCGGCGTCGACCACGATACGGTGCTCCGCCTTGCGCCGGCCGATCACGCTGGCCAGGACGCTGACAGCGAGATGGTCGGCGTTGACGGTACCGATCTGCGCCTGAAACAGATCGCCGAACATGTAGACGCCGGGCCGGGTTTCGGTGACGCCTTCCAGCGAGGTCGCATGCAGCGCGGTGGGCGAACTGCCGACCGAGACGATCGGACAGGCGAAACCCGCCGCACGCAGCCGGGCGGCCCCGCGCGCGGCAATGCGGCGTTCGGTCTCGGCAATCGCCGCCATCGCCTCGATCGTGCGCCCGCCATAGGAATGCCCGGCATGGGTCAGGATGCCGGCAAGCCGGTTGCCAAGTGCCGCGGCGATATCGAGCAACACGTCGCCATCGACATCGATGCCGCCTCGGCTTTCGCCGCAATCCAGTTCGATCAGCGTGCGTGCGCCGGTCGGATGGGCGCCGATCGCCTCGGCCATGTCGAGATCGTCGGTGATCGCCATGATCGCGGCGCCCGACGTATTCAGCGCCGCCACCCGATTCAGCTTCTGCGGCGTGATGCCGACGGCGTAGAGGATGTCGGTAATGCCGTGGCCGAAGAAATACTCGGCCTCCGCCAAGGTGGACACGGTGATGCCTTGCGTCTGCACCTGCGGCCGTGACAGGGCAAGCCGCGCGACGTCGATGGATTTCGCCGTCTTCATATGCGGCCGCAACGCCACCCCGAGCCGCCCGACGGCAACGGCCATCATATCGAGATTGGCGCGCAGGATGGGGCGATCCAGCACCAGGCAGGGGGTCGGCAGGTCGGTCAGTTTCATGCCGCAGGCTCCCAGGTAACGCCGGCATCCAGCGGGATGACCGGGCGCGGCAGGTTGCTCCAGGTGAAATGCTGCAGCAATGGCGTGGTCAGGCCGGGCGCATCGACCTCGATCACCTGCTCGTGGCGGAAGAACTCGTCGAACCCGCCACGGAAATGCCCGCGCGACTTCACCACCACCGCCCGAGCGGCGCCGATGTCGCAGTCGAAGGCCTCGAAGAACGCGGGATCGGCGCATTGCTCGCGCACGGTCGCCACAATGACGACGATGCCGCCCAGATCCAGCGCCGCCGCCGGGCCGATATCGACGATACCGCCGGCAAAGATGCCGCGGCGGCAAGCGATGGCCCCGGAATGCAGGCGCAGCACTTTCGCCGCCGCGCTGAACGGGTGCGAGAACCCGCCGGGCCCAGCGCGATTGAACCGCGCCGTGAACGTCGCCCCTTCGCCCAGCGCGTGCGCCTCGGCCGCCAGCGCCGGATCGTGGATCACCCCCACCAGCGCATCGCGCACCGCGGCGCGCATGAAGGCGTCGAGAATGAACATGGTGTTGCCTCGCCCGCCGCCGCCGGGATTGTCGGCGACATCGGCGAAGATCAACGCCGGCCCGTTGCGGTCCGCCGTACCAACGGCCAACCGAACGGCGTCGTCCAGCGGCGTGATCACCGGCACAAAATGCGGCCGCCGAGCCCATCCGGCGATGGCGATCTCGCGCGCCACCGCCTCGGCCGCCTCGGCGTCGGTCGCAGTCACCACGGCGGTCAGGCCGTTGAACGGTGTATCGGCATAAGCAAAGCCGCCCATCACCGAGACATTCACCACCCGTCCGGCCCAAGGCTCCCGTTGCATCAGGTCCTGCCCGAGGTCGATCAGTTCGCCATACGGCCGATTATGCGCATCCTTGCCGGTCAGCATCGTCACCGGCGGCGGCACGATCGGCAGGCGGACCTTGCGGATCACCGTGCGCAGCCCGCCGATCAGCCGGCGCAACACCTGGGCCGACTCGGCGCCGCGCTCGCGCATGTCCATATGTGGGTTGCTGCGATAGCCGATCAGCGCGTCCACCGTGCTGATATCGGCCTCCGAGATATTGGCATGCAGGTCGTAGCTGGCGACCACCGGCACCTCCGGCCCGACGATCCGCCGCACCAGCGCCTGCACCGTGCCCTCCGGGTCGTCGTCCCCGGTGCTCAGCCCGGCGCCGTGCATCACGCAATACACCCCGTCGAGCCGCCCGGCCTCGCGCAGCCCGATCTCCCACTCGAACATCAGCCGGTCGAAGAAACCCTGCTCCACCGGCCCGCCCGGCGCGGTCATCGCCAAGGTGATCGGCACCGGCTCCCAGGGTCCGGCCGCATCCATGTCGGCACAGAAGCCCGGCAGCTCCGCCAGCATCCGCGGCCGAGCGCTGCGTGCGTCGTCCAGCATCGCCTGGCCGCGCAGCAGCACGCGGTCGGTGAAATCTTCCTCCACCGAGACCGGAGCGAAGCGGTTGCACTCGATGGAGAACCCCAGAAGCGCGATCCGCGGGCTCACAGTCTGATCCCCAGCATCTCGGCAATCCGCGGCGTGGCTTTCAGCCCGGTGCCGGTCAACACGATGACCGTGGTCTGGCCCGGCGTGATGGTGCCGGCGGCGAGCAACTGCCCGAAGGCAGCCGCAGCCTGCGCACAGGTCGGCTCGACATAAACCCCCATGCCGGCCAGCTCCAGCGTGGCCGCGGCAATATCGTCCTCGCTCACCAACACCGCGCCGCCGCCCGAGCCGCGCAACGCGGTCAGCACCTCGGTCAGCCGCAAGGGCTGCGCGATTGCGGTGCCCTCGGCGATCGTCGGCAGGATCGGCGTCTCCACCTGCCGATCCAGGCCAGCCAGGAAAGTGGCGGCGATCGGGCCGCAATTCGCCGGCTGCGAGGCGAACAGCCGCGGCAATGTGTCGATCTGACCGGCCCGGCGAAGTTCTCGAAAGCCGATATCGCAACCCAGCACGTTCGAACCCGCGCCACAGGGAATGATCACATTGTCCGGCGCGCGGAAGCCCAGATCCTCCCAAAGCTCATAGGCCAGCGTCTTGGTGCCCTGCAGGAAGAACGGCTGCCAGTTATGACTGGCATAGAAAATCCGCCCTGACGCCGCCACCGCGGCATCCGAAGTTGCCTGCCGGTTGCCCGGGATCAGTTCCACCGCCGCCCCGGCCGCGCGCATCGCCACCGTTTTCGCCGGGCTGGTGGACTCCGGCGCCATGATCGTCGCCTGCATCCCCCCCGCCGCGGCATAGGCCGCCACCGCCGCGCCGCCATTGCCGGAGCTGTCCTCCAGCACCGCGCCGATACCCTGCTGACGCAGCACCGACAGCATCACGCTGGCGCCGCGATCCTTGAAGCTGCCGGTCGGCATGAACCATTCGCATTTCAATAACGCCGCAGCCCCGTGCAGCCGCCGCTCGATCAGCGGCGTGCAGCCCTCGCCCATGCTGATCGGCTCGGCCACCGGCACCGGCAGCGCCGCGCGATAGCGCCACAGGCTGCGGGTGGAGCGGTCGATATCGTCCCTGCCGATCCCCGGCAGGTCGGTCAGCAGCAGCGGCCGGTGGCCCGGCGCGCACCAGATCGGGGTTTCGATCGGAAATGTCGCGCCATTGCGCGGGTCGAGATAGGCGACGGTCATGCGGAACTCCTCTTTTTCGAGGCTGCGTCGCCTCGCCGGATTGGTCAACCGCCCGCGCGCTGGCACACTGGCCGCGAAGGAGACAAGCATGACCGACCTGATCCCCCTGGCCGCCGACCTCGTCCGAATCGACAGCCGCAGCTTTATCAGCAACCTCGCCGTGGCTGACCGCATCGAGGCCGAACTGGCCGGCTTCACCGTCGAGCGGCTGGACTATGTCGATGCCGCCGGCGTGGCCAAACGCGCCCTCGTTGCCCGCAAGGGCATCGGCGCCGGCGGGCTCGCTTTCTCCGGTCACATGGACACCGTGCCGGCCACCGGCTGGGAGGGCGATCCCTGGTCCGGCCATATTGCCGACGGCTACCTGCACGGCTTGGGCAGCACCGACATGAAGGGCCCGCTCGCCGCCTGCATCGTCGCCGCCCGTGCCCTGCCGGACAACATCCCGATCACCCTGCTGATCACCACGGACGAGGAAACCACCAAGGCCGGCGCCCGCATCATCGAGGCGAAAAGCCAGCTCGTCCGCCTGCATCCCCCCGCCGCGATCCTGGTTGCCGAGCCGACGCGGATGGCCCCGGTGCGCGGCCATCGCAGCTCGATCAACTTTTTGGTCACCGCCGAGGGCGTGCAGGCCCATTCCTCCACCGGCCGCGGCCGCAACGCCAACTGGCAGATGGTCGGCTTCCTCGCCGCGATGAAAGCGATCCACGACCGGCTACAGATCGATCCCGCTTGGCGCGACGATGCCTACGACCCGCCATTCAGCGATTTCAACCTGGTGATCGACAATCACGGCGCCCCGGTGAACATGACGGTGCCGCTCACCACCGTGCGCATCAAATTCCGCGTCAGCGCGAAAATGAACCCCGACCCGATCATCGCAGAGGTCCGCGCCGCCGCCGAAGGCCTCACCCTCAACGTCACGCGCGAAGGCCCGCCGCTGGAAACCGCCGCCGAGCATCCGCTGATCCGCCTTGCCGTCGCCTTCACCAACCAGGCCGCGATCACCGCCCCGTTTGGCACCGACGCCTCGGAACTGCAGGCGATCGCGCCCTGCGTCGTGCTCGGTCCGGGCGATATCTGGGAAGCGCATTGCCCCGGCGAGAAGCTCAGCCTGTCGGCCTTGCAGGCCGCCGTGCCGGCGTTTACCGCGCTGGCCGAGCGGGTGGCAGCACCCGGATGGCCAGAGCCACCGCCAGCCAGATAAAAGGCAGCCCGGCCAGGGTCCACAGCCCTGGGCCGAACTGCGCCGCCAGCAGGTTATGCACCCGCCCGGCGAGCAGTTCCGGCAGGATATGGTCGAGCAGCGGCGAGTGCCCGGCGGGCAGCTTCGGGCTGACCATGTCAACCGACGCACAGGCCAGCGCGATGACCCCGCTCGCCAGCAGCAGCGCCTCGACCACCGTCCGCAGCACGAATCCGGCGCGCTCCCAGAACAGCGCGAACGGCAGACAGGCGAACGCCAGCCCCGCCGTCAGATGCCGGGGACCGGTGGAAAACCCGCCATCCCAATAGGCATAGCCGGCATTCAGCGTCAGGAAGCACAGCGGCACCAGAACCAGCACCGCCAGCACGTCCCCCGGCAGCACCCGCGCCGCGGCCCGATAGGCAAACGGCGCCAGCACCAGGAACGGCGAGATCCACAGCAGCCCGCGAGCGGCGCCCGCCAGCAATTCGAACACCACGCGGGGCTGCGGCACGGCGATGCCGAACACGCCGTAGCGCATCGCACCGAAATCCTGCGCATCGGCATAGGCGAGGTGCAAAGGCGAGCCGAACGCCGTGGCGTTGTAGATCGCCAGCGGCAGCAACGCAGCCAGCCCGCCCAGCATAGCCCCGGTCAGGCAGTTGCCCGCCCGCGGCCGTCCGATCACCCGCCAGGCCCCGAAACCGGCGATCACCAGTACCGCCGCGGCGTTGGTGAACTCGACCAGCAGGCCGAGCCCCAGCACGAAGCCGGCCACCGCACTGTCATGAAAGCAGGCGCGCTCCTCCGCTTCGCTGGCCGCCAACACCCGCGCGAAGCCGATCAGCAGCAGGGCGGCCGCCAGCGCGTGGCCAAACAGCGTGGTGCCCCAGCCCGCCGCCGGCGTGGCGATGGCAAACGCCAACGCCGCCACCGTCGCGCTGGCAGGTGTGGCGCCCAGCCGAATGCCGAGCCGCACCATCGCGGTCGCCGCTACCCCCATGGCGGCGGCACTGAGCAGCGCGCTGGCCCACCAGACGCTGGCGATCAGCCGGCTGGAGAACACCAGCCCGCCCGCGACCGGCCGGATCAGCGGCCCGCTCTCCCAACCGCGCAGCTGAAACGCCAGCTTCACCACTGCCACCACCGGCAACGCCAGCAGCGAGACCCCGGGCGCCTTGTCGGAGTAGAAATGCCCGGCGAACTGCGCCTTGTCGCCCAGGAACGGCGCCAGCCGGTCGATCCGCAAACTACCCTCGTCCAGGATCGCGAAGCTCAGTGCGATCCGGGACAGCACATTGGGGTTGCGATAGGTCTCGCCCGGCCCGATGAAGCCAAGCGTAAGGAACACGGCGAGGCCAACGCCGATGGCCAGGCGCCGTGCCGGCATCACACCGCGTAGCGGATCACGGCCTCGCCCAGGCTGGCGAACACCGCCCGCACTTCGGCACCCGCCGGCACCCTGTTGGCGCCCGACCACGAACCGCAGGTGACGAACTGCCCGGCCTGCAATCCGCCGGCCCAGACGCTGCCCTCGTTGGCCAGCCAGGACACCAGATCGAGAATATCGCCGAACGGATAGCCGGTGCGCTCGGCATTCAACTCGCCGTTCACCAGTTGCTTGCAATGCTCCTGGCTGAGATCGACGCCCTGCCAGTCCGCCTTGCCGGGGCCATAGACCAGCCCGCCATGCGACTGCGTATCAGCCAGCTGGCACAGCAGGTCGAAGTCATTTGGCTCGACATAGCGGGATTCGCAGACCTCGATCACCGGATGCATCGTCGCCAGCGCGGCGATCACCTCGGCGCGGCTGTACGGCGTGCCGCGCGGCGGCAGGCTGCTGCCCAGGCGGAACGCCACCTCGGATTCGACAATGCGCAGCGGACGCGTCGCCGCCGGCTGCACCGCGCCGGAAGCCTCGATCCCTGCCGCCGGCAGCGCGCCGCACATCTTCGTGCCGCCGGGCGCGCCGACCTTCCAGCCGCCGATCGCAAACGATTTGGCCACCTCGTGCTGTACCACAAGCGCTTCCGCAATCGTTTTGGGCTTCAGCGCGTCTGGCAGGGTGGCAATCCGCTTCGATGGATCCTGGCGGGCGGCAAGCAGAAGCGTGGCAAGGTCGGACATCGGGGCTCTCCCAGTGATTTGTGCCAATCTGTCGGCAAAGCGGGGGCTTGTCCAACACGCGGGCGCGGGCCAGAAACGCGCGAGCAACAGGAGACGTGACATGGCGAACTTCGTGGCGTTCGAGGACATGGCGGTCGGCATGACGGCCAGCACCGGCAAGACCATCACCGAAGCGGATATCCTGATGTTCGCCGCCGTCTCCACCGACACCAACCCGGTGCACCTGAACGCCGAGGTCGCCGCCACCACGCCGTTCAAGGAGCGCATCGCCCACGGCATGCTGTCGGCCGGGCTGATCAGCGCGGTGCTGGGCACCAAACTGCCGGGCGAGGGCACCATCTACATGGGCCAGACCTTGAGCTTTCGCCGCCCGGTGAAGATCGGCGACACGGTGACCGCCACCGTCGAGGTCATCGCGCTCGATCCCGTGAAGAAACGCGCAACGCTGAAGACCGTCTGCACCGTGGCTGGCAAGGTGGTGATCGAGGGCGAAGCCCTGGTGATGCCGCCGTCGCGCGCCTGATGCGGATCTTTCGCGACTGGCGCGGCCTGCCGGCCGATGCGCGCGGCGCCGCGGTGGCGCTCGGCAATTTCGATGGCGTGCATCTGGGCCACGCCGCTGTATTGCGCGCGGCGCAGGCGGCCCGGCCCGACTTGCCGCGTGCGGTGCTGAGCTTCGAGCCGCATCCGCGCGAAGTGTTCCGCCCAGATGACCCGCCGTTCCGTCTGACCCTGTCCGCCGCCCGCGCCGCGGCCCTGGCCCGGCTCGGCGTTTCGATTGTCTACGAACTGCCGTTCGACGCCGCCTTCAGCTTGATGGAAGCCGAGGCGTTCATCGCCAATGTCATCGCCGACGGTCTCGGCGCCCGGCACCTGGCCTGCGGCCCGGATTACGCGTTCGGCCACCGCCGCGGCGGCAACGTGGCGCTGCTGTCGGCCCGCGCCGAGGCACTGGGCATCGGGCTCAGCGTGGTGCCGCCGGTTTCCGACGCCGATGGCGCGATTTCCTCCTCGCGCATCCGCCGCGCCTTGCAGGACGGCTACCCCGAACGCGCCGCCCAGGCGCTGGGCCGGCCCTGGGCGATCCGCGGCGAGGTGGCGCATGGCGACAAGCGCGGCCGCACCATCGGCTTCCCCACCGCCAACATCGCGCTGGGCCGGCATCTGGAGCCGGCGCGCGGCGTCTACGCCATCACCGCGACCCTACCGGACGGCCGCCTGATCAAGGGCGTGGCCAATATCGGCCGCCGGCCGACGGTCAATTCCGGGCCGGAAAGCAGGCTGGAGGCGCATCTGTTCGACTTCGCCGAAGACCTCTACGGACAGGTGCTGGAGATCGCGCTGCACGGCTTCCTGCGCGGCGAGCGGAAGTTCGCCGGGCTCGACGAACTGAAAGCCCAGATCGCCACGGATGCCAGCACCGCGCGCGCAATCCTTGACCGGGCCGGGCTCTGACGGCAGTTTGACGCTATGTACGGGATGATCATCGCGCGAATTAGCTGCCCGGCCGCTCGCTGAGCGCCGGGGTTTGCCGCGTTCGTCCCTGCCTTAAATCCGAGAGATCCCATGTCCGAAACCAAGACGCCGGATTACCGCGACACGGTTTTCCTGCCCGCGACCTCGTTCCCCATGCGCGGCGACCTGCCGAAAAAGGAGCCGGGCATGCTGGCCCGCTGGGAGGCGATGGGCCTGTGGGACCGGCTGCGCGCCGCCTCCAAGGGCCGCGAGAGCTTCATCCTGCATGACGGCCCGCCCTACGCGAACGGGCATCTGCATATCGGCACCGCGCTGAACAAGATCCTCAAGGACGTGGTCAACCGCGCCCGGCAGATGGCCGGCTACGACGCCGACTACGTGCCCGGCTGGGACTGTCACGGCCTGCCGATCGAGTGGAAGATCGAGGAAAACTACCGCGCCGAGAAGCGCGACAAGGACGCGGTGCCCATCCTGCAATTCCGCGCCGAATGCCGCGCCTACGCGCAGCATTGGATGGGCGTGCAGGAACAGGAGTTCCGCCGCCTCGGCGTGCTCGGCGACTGGAAGAACCGCTACGCCACCATGGACCTGCCCAGCGAGGCCGCCATCGCCGGCGAGATCGGCAAGTTCCTGCTGAACGGCGGGCTGTATCGCGGCCTGCGCCCGGTGATGTGGTCGCCGGTGGAAAAGACCGCGCTCGCCGAAGCCGAGATCGAATATTACGACCATAAAAGCGACACGGTCACCGTCCGCTTCCCCATCGTCTCCAGCCCGGCCGCCGGCCTCGATGACGCAGCGATCGTGATCTGGACCACCACGCCCTGGACCATGCCGGGCAATCGCGCCATCGCCTGCGGGCTGGAGATCGACTATGCCCTGGTGCGCATCGACAGCGTGCTGGAAGGCTCGCTGGCGGTTCCGGGCGAGCGCATCCTGGTCGCCCTCGCGCTGTTGCCGCAGCTTTGCGAGACCGCGAAGATCGAAACGCATCACGTCATGCACGTGCTGAAGGGCGCCGAACTGGTCGGCACCGTCTGCGCACACCCGATGCGCGGCCGCGGCTACGACCACAACGTCCAGGTCTACGACGCCGACTACGTCACCACCGAGGCCGGCACCGGCTTCGTGCACATCGCCCCCGGCCACGGCGAGGAGGATTTCGAACTCGGCCGCAAGCACGGCATCGAGGTGCCGGACACCGTGGGCGAAGACGGCACCTTCAACGACTGGGTGCCGCATTTCGCCGGCCTGCACGTCTACAAGGCCGCCGACCCGGTCTGCGCCGCCCTCCTCGAAGCCGGCGGCCTGCTGGCCCGCGGCAAGCTGACCCACTCCTACCCGCATTCCTGGCGCTCGAAAAAGCCGCTGATCTTCCGCGCCACGCCGCAATGGTTCATCGCGCTCGACGGCGCCGGCGAGCTGCGCAAGAACGCGCTCGCCGCCATCGACGCCACCAACTTCGTCCCCGACCAGGGCCGCAACCGCATCGGCAGCATGGTCGCCGCCCGTCCAGACTGGTGCATCAGCCGCCAGCGAGCCTGGGGCGTGCCCATCGCGGTCTTCGTCGAGCGTAAATCCGGCCAACCCCTGCGCGACCCCGCGGTCGTCGAACGCATCGTCGAAGCCTTCCGCACCGAGGGCGCCGACGCCTGGTACTCCTCCCCCCCCGAGCGCTTCCTCGGCGAGGGCCGCAATCCGGCCGACTACATGCAGGTGTTCGACATCGTCGACGTCTGGTTCGAATCCGGCTCCACCCACGCCTTCGTGCTCGAAGCCCGCGGCATGAAATGGCCGGCCGACCTCTACCTCGAAGGCTCCGACCAGCATCGCGGCTGGTTCCATTCCTCCCTGCTGGAATCCGTCGGCACCCGCGGCGTGGCGCCGTTCAAGGCGGTGCTGACGCATGGCTTCGTGATGGACGAGCACGGCCGCAAGATGTCGAAATCGCTCGGCAACGTCGTCGCCCCCGACGAGGTCACCAAGCAGTACGGCGCCGATATCCTGCGCCTGTGGGTGATGTCGTCCGACACCAGCGAAGACATGCGGATCGGCCCGGAGATCCTCAAGCAGCAGGCCGAACTCTACCGCCGCCTGCGCAACACCCTGCGCTGGGTGCTGGGCAGCCTCGACGGTTTCGACGAGGCCGAGCGCGTTCCACTCGCCGAGATGCCGGAGCTGGAACGCTGGGTGCTGCACCGCGTCAGCGAGATCGACGCCCAGATCCGCGCCGCCGCGATCAGCTACCAATGGACCGGCGTCTATGCTGGCCTGCACGCATTCTGCTCGGCCGATCTCTCGGCGTTCTATTTCGACATCCGCAAGGACGCCGTCTACTGCGACCGGCCCGACAGCCTGCGCCGCCGCGCCGCCCGCACCGTGCTCGACCATCTGCACCGCGCTTTGTGCACCTGGCTCGCCCCGGTGCTGGTGTTCACCGCCGAGGAAGCCTGGACGGCCCGCTTCGGCGCGGAGTCGAGCGTGCACCTGCAGGATTTTGCCCCGGTCGATCCGGCCTGGAATGATCAAGAGTTGGCGGCTAAATGGGAGCGAGTACGGACAATTCGTCGGCACACTACGGCAGAGATGGAATCAGGGCGTGCCGCAGGATGGTTAAAGTCGTCGCTTCAAGCTGAAGTTAGACTCCCAATCGCGGCAGCAGACTCTGAACTGTTGAGTGCGGAAGCTTGGACTGAACTCTTGATCGTTTCAAAAGTCGAAATCGTGAGCGATACTAATACGAACATCGTATACGAGGACGACGGAGAGCGTTCGTTCGAAAAAGTGGTCCGTAGGGTCAGCCCGGCCAAGGGCGAGAAATGCGCCCGCTGCTGGAAAGTGCTGGAGGAGGTCGGCAGCCAGAAGAAGCACACCGCGCTGTGCATTCGCTGCGCCGACGCCGTCGAGTCCGGGCTGGTCTGCCGGGCGGCCTGAGATGGGCCGCTCCCGCCTGTTCCGGCTGGGTGTTGTCGCCGCGCTGCTGACCCTGCTGGCCGACCAGGCCAGCAAAAGGTGGATTCTCAACGGGTTCGACCTGCCGCATCGCGGCACGGTCGAAATCCTGCCGGTGCTGAATTTCACCATGGTCTGGAACCGCGGCATCACCTTCGGCCTGCTGCGCGGCGATGGCGGCTGGGATGCGGTCATCCTCGGCGCAGTGGCGTTGGGGGTGGTCGTCGCCCTCGGCATCTGGCTGTGGCGGGCGGAGCGGCTGCTTGTCGCGGTCGCGCTCGGAGCGGTGTGCGGCGGCGCGCTCGGCAACGTGATCGACCGCGCGCGCTTCGGCGCGGTGGTCGATTTCCTGCATGCCCATGCCTTCGGCTATTCCTGGTACGTGTTCAACGTCGCCGATGCCGCCATCGTCTGCGGCGTGGCGGCCCTCGTGCTCGACAGCCTGATGACGCCAAAAACCCAATAGCCCAACACCGCCGGCAGGTGGCTCGCGGTCGGTGCCGCACACATGCTATCTTGCCCCAACGGGTTCCCCTCGCTAATCAATGGCCGCCATGAACGCACCTCGCCCCCAGCGTCTGCTCGCCCTCCTCGCGCTCGCCGCACTGTCCGGTCTCGCCGGCTGTTCGGGGACCGATGTCACCCGCAGCTTCGGCCTGGTGCGCGACGCGCCTGACGAGTTCACGGTGACCACCCGCGCGCCGCTGTCGATGCCGCCGAATTTCTCGGTGCAGCCGCCGCGCCCCGGCGCCTCCCGCCCGCAGGAGGCCAGCGCCGCCCAGGCCGGCGCCGCCACCCTGGTGCCACAGGCCGCCTTGATGCAGCCGGCCGCAGCCTCCAGCGGCGAGCAATCGCTGCTCAACGCCGCCGGCCCCGCCGCGCCCGCCGATATCCGCGCCAAGATCGACGCCGACTCGGCCATGGTGCAGACCAATCGCAGCTTCACCGACCGCCTGCTATTCTGGCGCGCGCCGGCCCCCAAGGGCACCGTGGTCGACCCGCAGGCCGAAGCCCGCCGCCTGCGTGAAAACGCCGCCCTCGGCCAGCCGACCGATACCGGCGATACGCCGATCATCCAGCCCAAGGCGAAGAGCCTGCTCGACATCTTCTGATCCGGTCCGGGAGGCGCGGCATGCCGGCAACCCCCAGTTCGCCGCTCACCGCCGAACTCTGGCAGCGCTTGTCCGCCCTCGCCGCCCGCCCCGGCGCGCAGAATATCCGCGCCCTATTCGCCGCCGACCCGGCCCGCGCGCGCCATTTCACCGTGGCGCTCGATGACCTGACGCTGGATTTCTCCAAAACCGCGATCGACGGCACCACCCTGGTCGCCCTGCTCGACCTGGCGCGCGAGGCCGGGCTCGATGGCTTCCGCACCCGCCTGTTCGCCGGCGCGGAGGTCAACCTCACCGAACACCGCGCCGCGATGCACATGGCGCTGCGCTCGCGCGCCGATGCCGCGATGCAGGCCAGCCTGGGCGGCGTCTGGGAAAATGCCAGCCGCATCGCTGCCGATGAGCGAACCCGGATGTGCGAATTCGTCGCCGCGGTGCACAGCGGCGCCCTGCGCGGCGCCACCGGGCTCGCCTTCGACACCGTGCTGAACATCGGCATCGGCGGCAGCGACCTCGGCCCGCGCATGGTCACCGAGGCGCTGACCGCGGTGTCCGGCGGCCAGATGCGGGCGCGCTTCCTCTCCAACGTCGACGGCCACAGCTTCGCTGCCCTGTCGCGCGACCTCGACCCGGCGCGCACTTTGGTGCTGGTCGCGTCGAAAACCTTCACCACGCTGGAGACCATGACCAACGCCCATGCCGCGCGCGACTGGCTCGCCGCCAGCCTGGGCGAGGCCGCGGTGGGCGCACATTTCGCCGCGCTGTCGACCAACGCCCGCGCCGTTGCCGGGTTCGGCATCGCCGCCGAGCGCATGTTCGGCTTCCGCGACTGGGTCGGCGGGCGCTACTCGGTCTGGTCTTCGATCGGCATGTCCGTCGCCCTCGCCGCCGGCTGGGACGCGTTCGAGGCCTTGCTCGACGGCGGGCGGGCGATGGATGCGCATTTCCTCAGCGCCGATTTCGCCGACAACCTGCCGGTGCTGCTGGCCCTGGTCGGCATCTGGCACGCCGATATCCTCGGCTACCGCGCGCATTGCGTGCTGGCCTATGACGACCGGCTGAAGCGGTTCCCGGCCTATCTCCAGCAGTTGGAGATGGAGAGCAACGGCAAGTCGGTCACCACGTCAGGCGCCCCGGTCTCCCACGCCACCTGCCCGGTGGTATTCGGCGAGCCCGGCACCGACGCCCAGCATAGTTTCATGCAGCTGATCCACCAGGGCACCAGCATCGTGCCGGTGGATTTCCTGCTCGCCGCTCAGCCCGACCACAGCCGCGACGCCGCACACCTGATCCTCGCCGCCAACGCCTTCGCCCAGGCCGAGGCCCTGCTCGCCGGCCGCACGCTCGCCGATGTCCAGGCCGAAATGCGCGCCAAGGGCGCCACCGACGCCGAGATCGCCGCCATCGCGCCGCACCGGGTGTTCTCCGGAAACCGGCCGAGCAACATGATCCTGTTCCGCCGGCTCGATGCCTTCACCCTCGGCCGGCTGATCGCGCTCTACGAGCACAAGGTGGCGGTACAGGGCTTCCTGTGGGGCATCAACAGCTTCGACCAATGGGGCGTGGAACTCGGCAAGGTGCTGGCCGGCGGCCTGCTGCCGGCGCTCTCCGGTGCTGCGGCAGGGCTGCATGACGGCTCGACCACCGCGCTGATCGCCCGCTTTCACGCGCTGCGCGGCCAGCGTTAAGAAATTTCTGGGGTCTTGCTGCTGGAGTGTGGTCTGTGTGATCGCCTGATCACCGTCCCCGTTGGATTCGCGCCATGACCGCCCGCATCCGCCTGCTGTCCGAGAACACCATCAATCGCATCGCCGCCGGCGAGGTGATCGAGCGGCCGGCCGCTGCCCTGCGCGAGCTGGTGGAAAACGCGCTCGACGCCGGGGCCGGGCGCATTTCCGTCGCCATCGACGGCGGCGGGATCGACCGGATCGAGGTCACCGATGACGGCATCGGCATGTCGGCCGAAGACCTCGCGATGGCGGTGCAGCGCCACGCCACCTCGAAGCTCGACGACGAGGCGCTGATCCGCATCACCACTCTGGGCTTCCGTGGCGAGGCGCTGCCGAGCATCGGGGCGGCGGCACGGCTCGCGATCACCTCGCGCCCGCGCGCCGGCGGCGACGCCCATACCATCAGTGTCGAAGGCGGCGCGGTCAGCGCGGTTTCCCCCGCCGCCGGCGCGGTTGGCACACGCGTGGTGGTGCGAGACCTGTTCTTCGCCACCCCCGCCCGGCGCAAATTCCTCAAATCCGCCCGCGCCGAGGCCGAAGCCGCCGCCGGCGCGGTCCGCCGCCTGGCCTTCGCCGCGCCAGGGGTGGCGTTCCGGCTCGAAATCGACGGCCGGGTGGAGTTCGATCTGCCGGCGCAGCCGCTGGCCGCCCGGGTCTCGGCCTTGCTGGGTGCCGACACCGCAGCCTCCCTGCTGAACGTCAACGCCACCCGCGGCGACCTGGCGCTGACCGGCTTTGCCGGCGCGCCCACCGCCACACGCGCCAGCGCCGCGGCACAGACCCTGATCGTCAACGGCCGCCCGGTGACCGACCCGGTGCTGCGCACCGCCGTGCGCGTGGCCTATCGCGACGTGATCATGCCCGGGCGGCATCCGGTGGTGGTGCTGTTCCTCACCGTGCCGGCAGATGCGCTGGATGTGAACGTGCACCCGGCCAAGGCCGAGGTGCGGTTCCAGGACAGCGACGCCGTGCGTTCGCTGGTGATCGGCGGTCTCGGCCGTGCGCTGTCGGGCGGCGCCGGCGAAGTGGCCGCCCCGGTCGGAATGCGGCCGCAGGGATCGCGGATGACGCTGTATCCGCCCCGCCCGCCACAGCCGCAGCCGCAGGCCTTTGCCGAGGCACGCCTGGCGTTCGACACCGCCCCCGCCGCCCGCGTGCTACCGCCGCCCGACCGCTACCACGGTCCCTTCACCCCGCCGGCGGCGCGCGAATTCCCGCTCGGCGCGCCGGTGGCGCAGGTGCTCGACACCTACATCATCGCCGTCGCCGCCGATGGCAGTCTGGTACTGGTCGATCAGCACGCCGCGCATGAACGGCTGACGCAGGAGGAATTGCGCACCCAGGCCGAGGACGGCGGCGTGCGCAGCCAGCCCCTGCTGCTCCCCGGCGTGGTTGACCTGCCGCCCGCCGACGCCGCGCGCCTGCTGGCGCATGCCACGGAACTGACTGCCTTGGGCCTGGAAATCGAAGCGTTCGGCCCCGGCGCCATCCTGGTCCGCGCCCTGCCGGCAGCACTCGGCGCGCCCGACCCTGGCCCCTTGCTGCGCGATCTGGCCGACGAACTGGCCGAAATGGGCGAGACCACGGCCTTGGCCGCACGGCTCGATTCCGTGCTGGCCCGCATGGCCTGCCACGGCAGCATCCGCGCCGGCCGCCGGCTGGCCGGGCCGGAGATGGACGCGCTGCTGCGCCGCATGGAAGCCACCCCGCGGGCGGCAACCTGCAGCCACGGCCGGCCGACCTTCCTGAAGCTGTCCCGCGCCGAGATCGAGCGTCTGTTCGGCCGGCGTTGACAGACGATGGCCGGTGATCTCTATCGTTGCAGCAACGGGAGAGGACTGCGCCGATGAGCGCTGCGATGGGGCTTCAGCCCGGCATGCGGCTGAAGAACGACATGGTGCTGAGCCGGGCTTGGCTGCCATTCGCGGTCTGGCTGGTGGTTTCCATCTGCACCTTCGGCCTGGGCTGGCTGATCGTCAGCGGGCATTTCTTCAAGTTCGTGATCAACGAAACCTATATCGTCGATGCCAAGGGCGAGCGGCTGGGCCGGCTGGCCTGCAATTACGACGTCGAGGATTCGATGGGACAGGTCGGGCTCTGGCTCGTCGCCTCGATCGTTACGCTTGGCGTCGCATTGCTGTTTTACAGCTTTTATGCCGCCCGCGCGGCGCTGAATGCGACCGAAATCGAATGGTTCTAGGCGGGCTGTAGCCGGAAGATGCTGACCCTGGCCGCCCCGTAAACGCGTTCGTCGAGCGGTTCGCCGAATTCCGGCGGCTCGTCGGACCGCGCTGTTTCGGTGACCAGGATGGTGCCATCGGCCAGCCAGCCTTGCCGGCGCAGGGCGGCGACGGCGGGTTCAAGCAGATCGGAGGCATAGGGCGGGTCAAGAAAAGCCAGCGAGCAGGCCTTGCCGCGCGGCGGTTTGCTGGCATCGCCGTGGATGGTGGCATGGGCGCGGAACGAGGCGATGTTGGATCGCAGGGCGGCCAGCGCTCCGGGATCGGTTTCGAAGAAATGGCCGTGTGCGGCGCCGCGGGAGAGGGCTTCGAGGCCAAGGGCGCCGGTGCCGGCGAAGCCGTCGAGCACCTGGGCGCCGACCACCAGGTCGCGCCCGCCCCAGGGGGCGTGGAACAGCATATCGAACAGCGCCTGACGCGCGCGATCGGCGGTCGGGCGCGTGGCGTTGCCGGCGGGGGCGGCGAGGTTGCGGCCCTTCCAGGCGCCTGCGACGATTCTCATGAGCGGGGCAGCTGTTCTTTCAGCACCTTACCCGGCACTTCCTCGACCTCGCCGGGGTCGAGATGGCCAAGCTGGAACGGGCCGTAGGCGACGCGGATCAGCCGGCTGACGCGGTAGCCGAGATGCTGCATCACCTTGCGGATTTCGCGGTTGCGGCCTTCCTTCAGCGCCACGGTCAGCCAGCAATTATCGCCCTTGCGGCTGTCCAGCCCGGCTTCGATCGGCTCATAGCGGATGCCGTCGATGGTCACGCCGTTCGCCAGAGACGCCAGCGCACCCTGGTCCACCGCGCCGAACACCCGCACCCGGTAGCGCCGGATCCAGCCATTGGCCGGCAGCTCCAGCTGGCGGGCGAGCCCGCCATCGTTGGTCAGCAGCAACAGGCCTTCGGAGTTCAGATCCAGCCGCCCGACGCTGACCACGCGCGGCAGATGCGGCGGCAGTTTCTGGAACACGGTGGGCCGGTCTTCGGGATCGCGATGCGTGGTCACCAGGCCTTCGGGCTTGTGGTAGCGCCACAGCCGGGTGCGTTCCGGCGCATCCAGCAGCTTGCCGTCAAGCTGCACCAGATCGCCCGGGGTCACGAAAGTGGCGGGATGGGTGACCACGGCGTTGTTCAGCTTCACCCGGCCTTCGGTGATGAAGCGTTCAACGTCGCGCCGGCTGGCGCCGCCGGCGCGCGCGATCCATTTGGCGATACGCTCGCCCGACGGGGGGGCGGGGGGGGTGTCGCTCATATCGCCGCCATCAGGGCTTGGAAGATGCGGGCGTCGCCCTGGTCGATATGGAATTCCGGGTGCCACTGCACGCCAAGGCAGAATTTGTAGCGCGGGTCCTCGATGCCCTCGATCACGCCGTCGGCGGCGACGGCATCGACGATGGCGTGCGGGCCCGGGGTGGCGACGGCCTGGTGATGCGAGGAGTTCACGTGCATTTCGGTGGCGCCGACGATGCGGTGCAGCAGCGTGCCCGGGGTGACGGTAACGGCGTGGCCGGCCTCGTCGCGCGGGTTGGGCTGCTCGTGGGCCAGCGCGTTCGGCACCGCGTCGGGAATATGCTGGATCAGCGTGCCGCCGAGCGCGACGGCCAGCAGTTGCTGCCCGCCGCAGATGCCAAGCACCGGCATATTGCGCGCCAGTGCGCCGCGCAGCAGGGCGAGTTCGGCCGCGGTGCGGCCTTGCTTCAAGGTGACTTTCTCGTGCCGGTCGTCAACGCCGTACAGCGCGGGATCGACATCGAAGGCGCCGCCGGTCACCACCAGGGCGGAGATCCGGTCGAGATAGGCTTCGGCCAGATCGGCGTTGTGCGGCAGCGCCACCGGCAGCCCGCCGGCCGCGGCGATGGCGTCCATATAGTTGGTGCGCAGCGCGTACCAGGGGAATTTGGAGTAGCCGCCGGGCTTTTCCGCATCCAGGGTGACGCCGACGACGGGGATTTTGCCTGTGTTCATGCCTCTCTCTAGGCGCGCAGGCCCGTTCGGGGCAAGAAGCAGGCATGAACCCGATGGAATCAGCCCTGGAACAGGCGCGTGCGGCGGCCGAAAACGGCGAGGTGCCGGTGGGCGCGGTCGTGGTTGCGGCCGATGGCACGGTGCTGGCGGCGGCAGGCAACCGCACCGAGCGCGACCATGACGCGGCGGCGCATGCCGAGTTGCTCGCGCTGCGCGCGGCAGCGGCGGCGCGCGGCAGCGCCAGGCTGCCGGACTGCGATCTGTATGTGACGCTGGAGCCTTGCCCGATGTGCGCGGCGGCGATCGGGCTGTTCCGTATCCGCCGGGTGGTGTTCGCCGCCTACGACCCGAAGGGTGGCGGGGTCGAACACGGCCCGAGGATCTACCAGGCCCCCGGCGCGCAACATCGCCCCGAGGTGGTGGGCGGCGTGCGCGAGCGCGAGGCGGTGGCGCTGTTGCGGGGGTTTTTCAAAGGGTTACGCGCCGACCGCCAGGCCCAACCGCCAGATGCAAAAAATAAATGACTTTTATTGTTTTTTTCACTTGCCTTTTCCGGCGCAGTTAGATAGAACATCGGACATGAAAACATTCACACAGCTTCTCAACGGTCTGAAAGGTACCCTCCTGCAAAACGCGTGGCGCAACATCGCCGCGCTTCCCGCCCTGATTCTGTTCTGGCTGAGCATGAAGCGCCTCGCCGACAGTCTCGATCTGCTGTTCACCGCCTGGCGCTCCGGCACGCTGCCCGTAGCTCCGGCCGCGCCCGCCCCGCCCGTCACATCATCGCCGCGCCCGCACCGCCCCGGTCGATCGCGTACCCCGCGCGCGCCCTCGCCGCCCACGGCCCGTACGCCGCCATCCCGCGTACCGGCCACGGCCCCCGCACGCCCTCGGCGTCCCAAGCGGGCCCCCGCAGCCACAGCCCTGCCCTGGGCCGTCTTCGCTCCGTCCGCGACATTGTCTCAAAAATGCGACATTTTGGCTTGCTGGTGGATGCACGCTCTATTTGTTACGTATTCGCATCAATTAAGCCAGGCCGCCAATATCCCACCCGGCGCCAGCACCAGAAACGCCCAGACCGGCGCCGACAGCCAGTTGGCCGCCTGAAATTTCCACCTGGGCATCTCGAAAATCCCGCACAGCAACGGCACGGTGGCTCGCAACGGGCTGAAAAACCGGCAGAACACCACCGACAGCACGCCCCATCTGCGAAAGAACAGCTCGGCCCGCGGCAGCATCTCCGGATAACGGCTGAACGGCCACAACCGATGCGCCCGGTCCTTCACGTACCAGCCAATCGCGAACGACACCCAATCCCCCAGCGCAGCCCCCAGCGAGATCGCCAGCCAGATCGGCACAAACGGCAGCCCCGCCGCCCCGATCAACCCGCCCAGCACCAGCACCGTCACCGTGGTCGGCAAAAACAGCGACACGAAGGCCAGCGCCTTGATGAACGCGAACAGAAACGCGATCGGCACCGACCAGGCCTGATGCGCCTGCACAAAGCCGATCAGCGCCGTCCCGGCGTCCAGCAGGACGTTCACCTCAGAAGGTCGGCCGGCGATGAAAGCCCGGCTCATCCGGCGGCTCCGACAGGTCTTCCTCGATATGCGTCACCTGCGCCAACGGCGGCCCCCGCCGGCACAGCCGCAGCAATTCCTGCAGGCTGGCCTCGTCGCCATCCACCACCGCCTCCACCGTTCCATCCACCCTGTTGCGCACCCACCCGTCCAGCCCCAGCTTCCGCGCCCTGGACATCATCCAATCCCGGTAGCCAACCCCCTGCACCCGGCCCGAAATCACCAGACGCCGCGCGGTCATGCGCCGGCCTGATGCACCAGATCGAGCATCCGCCCGGCATCGGCGATATCGGTGCCGACATGCGCCCGCCGAGTCGCGGCCTGCTCGTCATGCCCCCAAAGACTGGCCTGATAGGTCTCATCCAGATGCGCCAGCGCATGCGCCGCCGCGGCATCGATCGCCCGATCCGCCAGCGCCAGGCCCAGCACCAGGCTCCCCAGCGCCGGCACCACGATCCCCAACGCCGCCAGCGCCAACGGCGGCCGTCCCGCCACCGCAGTAGCCAACGCCGCCAACGCCTGCGGCGTCTGCGCGATATGCATCAACCCGGTGGTCACCTGAAGCTGCGCGCCATAATTCCGCTCCGCCCAATCCAGCCAGGGCTGCCATTCCCGATGCTGCCACTCGGTCAGCGAAGGCGGGGTATCGGCGCGGTAGCACAGCAGATCGCTCTCCCCGTAACGCGCCAGTTCCAGCGCCACTGGCTCGGGATCAGGCGCAATCCGCTCCTGCGCCGTTCCCGCGATCCGGGTCAGCGGCACATCGGCATAGGTCATCTCGCCATCCTTCGCCCCGCCGGCGGCGCGCCATTCCGCGGCAATCGCCTGCGCGACATTGCGATACGGCACGCTCAGCTTCGTCCCCCCCGGCAGCCGCATCGGCCTGCCATCCAGCAGCACCTGCCAGTCCTCACCGTCCGCCGTGGCGATGGCATCATCCCAGAAGCGCTTCATCGGGCAGGAACTCCTTGACGGCGAATATTCGGCAACAGCGGCGCCGGCGGCGGGATCGCAGGATTGGCCCCCGCGGTATTGCCGCCCCGCGCAATCACCAGCGCGGCTGGACACGCATCCGCCTCACGATCCGGCGATACAGTGTCGATAGCCCGTCCCGACAATGCAGACAACGAACCCACCGCGGCATCGGCCGCCGTCCCTTCGTCCAGCGTAATCGCCGGCGACCGGAAGCGCCCCGTCAGCTTCAGCGGCAGGCTGATCCCGTTCGCGGTAATCCGCAGCAGCGGCCGCAGCCGCAGATCGAGCGTCTCTTCGCCCAATGCAAAACTGCCCCCGCCACGGATCAACGCCCGGCCAATATCCATCGCCAGCGCTGGCACCCTGGCATGGCCATTCTCGGCATCAACCCGCAAAGCGAAGCAGCGCAGCCGCGACCGCCCCGGCCCGAACAATAAATCCGACGGCACCCGCGCCGCACGCATCACCCCGCCCAGCAATGGCGCCAATAGCGCATTGTCGATCGCCCCATTGACCATACTCAGCCCCAGATGCCCGCGCGCCGTCCCGGCAAGATCGTGCAGCGATGCACCGGTCCCGCTCAGGTCGGCATCGATCTCCAGCAACCCGGAAATATCCTCGGTCCGCCCAAACACCTCCAGCATCGGCCGCATATCCAATCCAGGCGCCTTGATGGTCACTGCCATCGGCGATGGCGATGCCTTGCTGTCGATGTCCAACGTCATATCAAACGGGCCGCCCGGCAACGTCCCTGAAACCGGGCGCACGATGAGATGGCCGTCCTTGATTGTGGCCGCGGCACTGACACTCCGCCCGGTCATGCCGCCAAACGTCAAACTGTTCAACGTCGCCTGAAAATCCAGATCGAATGCCCCCATCCATTCGACGCCAAGCTTCTGGTCAGAAATGATCGGGCGAACCGAACGCTTGATCGGCAGCGCACCGAGCGGCATTTCGTTGGAAGGCGGCGCGAAGGAGACATTGGCAAAAGTTGTCATCAGCGCATCGACATCCAGCCGCTCGCCATGCAGATACAGGCCCAGCAAGGGCCGTTCTCCAGGCGTGAAATCGATATCGGCCCCAATATTGGCCTGCGGCATGCCGAGACTGCCGTCACGCAGCGCGTACGCCCCGGCCTCGGTGCGGGCGAGGCGCCCGGCGAAGGTGATCGGGCGCACCGCGGGCAGCTTGTGGCCAACAAAGGGGGCAAGGCTTGCGAGATCCGTCAGGCGAAGCTGCACCGAAAGGTCGAACCTCGGGTCGGAACGCAGCGTTGGCACAAAGCCCTTCACCGACAATGCAGACTCGCCCATGCTGACGGTGATGTCAGCCGGAATTGACGCCGTCGACGACAGAAAATCGACCAGCGAGCCAAACTCAGCCTTCACCCGCAGATCGGCCGCGGTCGCCGTGCCCTTCGCCTCCAGCTTCATCGCATCAGTGCCGTTGCGCGCGCTGAGTGTGGCCTGCTCGATCTTAAGGCCCGGGATGACACTGTTGAGGTCCGAAGAGCCTATCTGCGCGACAAGATTACTGAATTCCGGCACGCCGTCAGCATTGTCGGCAATTTGCAGGGCTAGGCTCATATTGTGCAGCGGCGGCAATTTCTGCCCGAGCAAACTGGCCAGCCCGGACGTATCGGCACCCTGCCCGTCAATACGCAGTTTGTAGCCCGCGCCCTCCAGCGGCCGCTCAAACGAGCCGGCCACGGTAAGGCGCAACCCCGGAATTTCGGCTGTAACCACTGCCCCCCAAGGCGGGCCGGACACCGCGGGATCGAGCAGGCGATCAATCCCACCGGTCGTGCCGTTGAAAACGATCGGCTGCGATCCGACCACCAATTCGGCGCCGATGGCGATATTGCCGTCGCGCGGATTCTCGCTGGTGGTAAACCGCCGCAGTGTTGCCTCTGCCGTCCGCCCCGAGCGGACATCGTGCCAGGTGATGTGCGCATCGCGCAGGTGCATGGCGCGGATCACCAAAGCAGCATCACGCGACGGCGGCGGCGTTTCGCGCCTGGCCCGTGTTGGCGCAACAACCGGCGCCGGCCTCGGGGTGGCCGGCACAGCGTTCGACACTGGCAAACCGAACTGCCAGTTGCCGCGGCCCCGGGCATCGGTCTCCAGCAGGATCTCAGCGTCCTCCATCACCAGACGCTTGATGTCGATGCGGCCGAGCAACAGGGAGGTAAGTGACAGGTCGGCCTCAATATGGCCGATATTCAACATCTCTGGCCGCACCCCCCCTTGGCTGTTGGCCAGAGTGACTTTGGACGCAGCGAAGGTAACATGGCGCCAGGAGGTAATCGCCATCGGGCCATTGATATGCGCTTCACGCCCGGTGGCATTCCGCAAGGCCGCCTCGATGGAGGGGCGATGGGCGTTCGGATCATAGCGCAGGGCGGCAATCAAAAGCAGCACGATCAACCCGCCGAAGCCTGCCAGTGCCCACAGGAAGATCCGAAACAGCCGTTCTCGCTGCCGCTGCGCACGGGCGTGCGGCAGCGATTGCTGGGCGGTGATAAATGAGGGGATCGGGTCGCGCGGTTCCATCAGCAGTCTTGCGTTGATGCAAACACTCTAGCGCGGATTGGCACCGTACGTCATCGACGCCCGCCAGTGCGCCGTGGCGCGGCCGGTGGCGGCGCGGTGAAGCCCAGGGTGTGGAAGGTGGCGCGCATATGGGCCGGCAATTCGGCCTCCAGCGTCAGTGTGCCCCCATCCGGATGCGGTAAGCTGACCCGGCGGGCGTGCAAGTGCAGCGCATTGGACAGACCCTCGACCAACGCCGAGTTCCGTCGCACACCAAGGTGGTCGTATTGCATCAGCCCATAGGGCTCATCGCCAAGAATAGCGGCGCCGAGACCCGCGCAATGCACGCGAAGTTGATGCGTGCGGCCCGTCAGCGGTTGCAGTTCCAGCCAGGCCAGCTTGCGCCCGGCGTGATCCAGCGTGCGGTAATCGGTGATGGCATGGGCTTGGTCGGCATCAGGATCGTCGTCAGTGGCCAGCGCCACCCGTTCGCCGCGAAAGCCCTCCCGCTTGACCAACGGGGCGTCGATCCGGCCTTCGACCGGAACCGGCCGCCCGGTGACCACGGCCCAATAGGTCTTTTCCACCCCGCGCGAACGGAACGAAGCCGCGAGCTTGGCGGCCACGCCAGGGGTACGGGCAACGACCAGGAGCCCAGACGTATCGCGGTCCAACCGATGCACCAGGCGCGGCCGATGCTCGGAGCCATAGCGGAGCGCGTCCAGCATCATGTCGACATGCTTGCGGATGCCGGGGCCGCCCTGGGTCGGCAGGCCGGGAGGCTTGTCGAGCACGATGATGTGCTCGTCCTTGTAGAGCACCATCGACTCGGCCTCGCGGATCAATTCCGGGGCAAGTTCGGGCGCCGGCTTTGGCGTCGTTGTCGGCGTGGGAATCGGCGGGATGCGCACGGATTGCCCCGGCGCCAGGCGCGTTGCCGTCTCCACCCGCTTGCCATCGACACGCACCTGGCCGGTGCGGCACAGCTTCTGCAGCACCCCCTGGGTCAGACTGGGGAAATGGCGGCGGAGCCAGCGGTCGAGGCGGATATCGGCCTCGTCCTCGGCGACAATACGGTGCGTGATGGTCATTTCTGCTTCTCTGCGCGGAGTTTCGCCCAATAGTCGAGGCGTTTCGCGATTTCGCGCTCGAAGCCGCGATCGCGGGGGCGGTAGAGGTTTTCGCGGGGCATGCCGTCGGGAAAATAGTTCTGGCCGGAGAAGCCATCCTCGGTGTCGTGATCATAGGCATAGCCGGCGCCGTAGCCGAGGTTTTTCATCAACTTGGTCGGCGCATTGAGGATATGCGCCGGCGGCATCAGGCTGCCGGTCGCCTTCGCCATGCGGAGCGCCGCGCCATGCGCCTTGTAGAGCGCGTTCGATTTCGGTGCGGTCGCCAGATAGACCACGACCTGCGAGATCGCCAGATCGCCCTCGGGCGAGCCGAGGCGCTCATAGGTCTGCCAGCCGGCCAGCGCCTGGGTGATGGCGTTGGGGTCGGCGAGGCCGATATCCTCATTGGCGAAGCGGACCAAGCGGCGAGCGATGTAGCGCGGGTCCTCGCCGCCGGCGATCATCCGGGCGAACCAGTAAAGCGCCGCGTCGCAATCGGACCCGCGCAAGGATTTATGCAGGGCGGAGATGAGGTTGTAATGCTCCTCCCGGTCCTTGTCGTAGAGCGCGGCACGCTTGGCCAACAACTCCGACAAGGCGGCAGTATCGAGCGGAGCGGTGTCCTCGGGCAGGGCCAGAAGCTGTTCGACGAGATTGAGCAGGTAGCGCCCGTCGCCGTCGGCCATGGCGCGCAACACGCCGCGGGCCTCCGGGTCCAGCGGCAAAGCGCGGGTTGCCGCCTCGGCACGGGCGAGCAACTGCTCGAGCCCGGTATCGTCGAGGCGGCGCAGGACCAGCACCTGACAACGCGACAGCAGCGCGCCGTTCAGTGCAAAGGAGGGGTTCTCGGTGGTGGCGCCGATCAGGGTGACAGTGCCGTTCTCGACAAAGGGCAGGAAGCCATCCTGCTGCGCGCGGTTGAAGCGGTGGATCTCGTCGACGAATAGCAAGGTCCGGCCGCCACGGGCGGCGGCGTCCTCGAACACGCGCTTGAGGTCGGCCACGCCAGAAAACACCGCCGACAGCTGCACAAAGGCCAGATTGGCGCGCTCGGCGAGCAGGCGGGCGATGGTGGTCTTGCCGACGCCCGGCGGACCCCAAAGGATCAGCGAGGCGAGCGAGCCGCGCGCCAGCATCCGCGTGAGTGTTCCGGTCGGCCCCAGCAGGTGATCCTGACCGATGACCTCTTCAAGCGCCAAAGGCCGCAGGCGATCAGCCAGCGGCTTCGGGACATCTTCGGTAAACAGCGAGGGGGAGGGTTTTCGGGACACGATCCCTGGAACCCTACCAGTTCCGCGCGATCGACGCCAAAGCTGGGGACGCGGGGCTGACGCCCCGCTTCCGGCTTATTCGGCGTCGTCGCCTTCGGCTTCGACGACCTGCTTCGGGCCGCTATCCAGGCCCTTGGCGCCCGGGTCGCGATCGACCAGTTCGATCACCGCCATATCAGCGGCATCGCCATAGCGCACGCCCGCCTTCAGCACGCGGGCGTAGCCGCCCTGGCGGTCCTTGTAGCGCTCGGCAATGGTGGTGAAGAGCTTGGTGACGATCACGTCATCACGCAGCTGGGCATAGGCCTGGCGACGGGCATGCAGGCCGCCGCGCTTGCCGAGCGTGATCAGCTTCTCAACCACCGGGCGCAGCTCCTTGGCCTTGGGCAGCGTGGTGGTGATCTGCTCGTGCTTGATCAGCGCGTGCGCCATGTTGCGGAACATGGCGAAGCGATGAGTATCCGTAACGCCGAGCTTACGGCCGGCAACTCCGTGACGCATGGTCTAGCTCCCTTTCCCGCTTAAAACGGCTCTTCAAGCCGTTTGGCGAGGTCTTCAACATTTTCAGGCGGCCAACCGGACACGGTCATGCCGAGCGCGAGACCCATGGCAGTAAGAACTTCCTTGATCTCGTTCAACGACTTGCGGCCAAAGTTCGGCGTGCGCAGCATTTCCTGTTCGGACTTCTGCACGAGGTCGCCGATGTAGACGATATTATCGTTCTTGAGGCAGTTCGCGCTGCGGACCGACAGCTCAAGCTCGTCAACCTTGCGCAGCAGGTTGCGGTTGAACGGCAGGTCGTCCTGCGGCTCCTCAAGGCGCAGCTGCTGCGGCTCATCGAAGTTGATGAACAGCTGGAGCTGGTCCTGCAGAATGCGGGCTGACAGGGCGACGGCGTCCTCGGGCGACACCGCGCCGTTGGTCTCAACCGTCAGCAGCAGCTTGTCATAGTCGGTCACCTGGCCGACGCGGGTCGGCTCGACGCGATAGGACACGCGACGCACCGGCGAGAAGATGCTGTCGACCGGGATCAAGCCGATTGGCGCGTCTTCCGGACGGTTCGCGGCGGCGGGGACGTAACCCTTGCCCATCTGCACGGTGAATTCCATGCCGAGCTTGACGCCTTCGTCGAGCGTGCAGATCACCAGCTCCGGGTTCATCACGTCGATGTCGTGACCGGCCTGGATCTGGCCTGCCTTGACTTCGCCGGGGCCGGTGGCGGTCAGCATCATGCGCTTCGGGCCGTCGCCGTGCATGCGCAGCGCGAGCTGCTTTATGTTCAGCACGATGTCGGTCACGTCTTCGCGGACGCCGGCGATCGAGCTGAACTCGTGCAGCACGCCGTCGATCTGCACCGCGGTCACCGCGGCGCCTTGCAGCGAGGACAGCAGCACGCGGCGGATCGCATTGCCCAGCGTCATGCCGAAGCCGCGCTCAAGCGGCTCAGCAACGATGGTGGCGACGCGCGCGGCGTCGTCGCCGGGATCAACCTCAAGCTTTTCCGGCTTGATCAGGCTCTGCCAGTTTCTCTGCAGAACAGCGCTCAATCGCATCTATTCGTCACCTTGCAGCAATGGCCCCCGCAACCACGCGCCGGGGGGCCGAATAGCGATTGGCCGGGGAAACCGGCCAGGGTGCCGCGCACGGGGCGCGGCACTTAAGTCAGACGCGCCGACGCTTGCGCGGACGGCAGCCGTTATGCGGAACCGGTGTCATGTCGCGGATCGAGGTGATCATGAAGCCGACCGCCTGCAACGCACGCAACGCGCTCTCACGGCCCGAACCGGGGCCGCTGACTTCAATCTCCAGCGTCTCCATGCCGTGCTCGCGGGCCTTCTTGCCGGCGTCTTCGGCGGCGACCTGAGCGGCATACGGCGTGGACTTGCGGCTGCCCTTGAAGCCCTGCGCACCAGCCGACGACCAGGCGATAGCGTTGCCCTGTGCGTCGGTGATGGTGATCATCGTGTTGTTGAACGTCGCGGCAACGTGCGCCACGCCGGACGTGATGTTTTTGCGCTCTTTCTTGCGAGTGCGCGCAGCAGCGGGCTTCGCCATGAGGTGTTCGTCCTATCGATCGATCGTCTGGGGCCACGCCGAGGCGCAGCGGAAATTCTGAAAAAGCAGGACGCGGCGCGGCCTACTTCGTCACCTTCTTCTTGCCGGCGATCGCAACCGCCTTGCCCTTGCGGGTGCGCGCATTGGTATGCGTGCGCTGACCGCGGACCGGCAGACCGCGACGATGGCGCAGGCCGCGATAGCAGCCGAGGTCCATCAGGCGCTTGATATTCATCGCCACTTCGCGGCGGAGGTCACCCTCCACGCGGAATTCACGATCGATCAGTTCGCGGATACGCAGCACCTCATCGTCAGAGAGCTGGTTCACACGACGGTCATCGGGGATGCCGAGCTGGGTGCAGATGTCCTGCGCCTTTTTCGGGCCGATACCATAGATATAGCGAAGGCTGATCGTCACCCGCTTGTTGGTCGGGATGTTCACGCCGGCAATACGCGCCACGCCCATTCACTCCTTTAACTCCAGGATTGCTCCCGGACACCGAATGGCTGTGCCAGCCGGCTTGCTTCGCCCGTTAAGGCTTGATGAAAACACAGTGACGGCGCCCACAGAGTGGGAGCCGCCAAGGGCGCGCACTATAGCCAGCGACCTTGGGGAGTCAATTCGCTCTGATCAACTCTTCGTGATCAGAGCGTTTTTCCAGCGAAGACCTGCCACGCGCCACAAGCGGGCGCGGTCAGGCCGCCACCAGCGTGTCGAGCAACGCCGTCAGTTCAACGGTGACGGCGTCGATATCGGCCATGCCGTCCACTTCGCGCAGTTTCCCCTGGGCCGCGTAATGCGGCAGGATCGGGGCTGTCTGGGCATGGTAGGCGGCGAGACGGGCACCAACGGTTTCGCGATTATCGTCGGCACGGCGGACAAACGCTGTGCCGCCGCACTTGTCGCAGACGCCCGCGATGACCGGCTTCTGGAATTCGTCATGGTAGCCGGCGCCGCACGCCTTGCAGGTGTAGCGGCCGGCGATGCGATCGGTCAGCGCGGCGTCGTCCACCTTGAGCTCGACCACCATGTCGATCTGCATCGATTTCGAGGTGAGCATGGCATCCAGCGCCTGCGCCTGCGGCACAGTGCGGGGGAAACCATCCAGGATGAAGCCCGGCGCGCAATCGGCACGCTCGATCCGGCCGGCCAGCATGCGGATAAGGATGTCGTCGGAGACCAGTTGGCCGGCTTCCATCACCGCTTTGGCCTGCAGGCCGACCTCGCTGCCGGCGGAGACCTCGGCGCGCAGCATGTCGCCGGTCGAGATCTGCACGACGCCGTAGCGGTCTTGCAGGCGCTTGGCCTGGGTTCCTTTTCCGGCGCCTGGCGGCCCCAGCAGAATCAGTTTCACCGACCTCTCCCTTTCACCCGGGCCTTCTTGATCAGGCCTTCATATTGATGCGCGATGAGATGCGACTGGATCTGCGTCACCGTGTCCATCGTCACCGAGACGATGATCATCAGCGAGGTGCCGCCGAAGTAGAACGGCACGCCATAGCGGCTGATCAGGATTTCCGGCAGCAGGCAGACTACGCAGAGATAGATCGCGCCGATGGTGGTGAGGCGCGTGAGGATATGGTCGAAATGATCGGCGGTCGCGCTGCCTGGCCGGATGCCAGGCACGAATCCACCGTATTTCTTCAGGTTGTCGGCCGTCTCCTGCGGGTTGAAGACGACGGC
>CAIRTN010000009.1 GCA_903881515.1 uncultured Rhodospirillales bacterium
GCATGCCCTTCTTGATGTTGTGCAGGATCTGCTGGTTGCCGCTTTCGTAGCCCACCAGCAGCAGCCGCAGCCCGTTGGCCTTCAGCACTTCCAGGGTCTTGCGGGGCACATTGGCCTTGGCATTGCAGGACCAGACAACGCCCATCTTGCCGAGTTCGCGAGCGATCTCCTCGGCGCGCGGCAGGTTGTCGGTGAAGGTATCGTCGTCGAAGAAGAACTCCTTCACCTGCGGCCACTTCGCCTTGGCCTGGCGGATCTCCTCGGCGACGTGGGCGGCCGAGCGCACGCGATAGGTATGCCCGCCGACGGTCTGCGGCCACAGGCAGAAGGTGCAATGGCTCTTGCAGCCGCGTCCCGAGTAGATCGAGATATAGGGATGCATGAGGTAGCCGATGAAGTAGTCCTCGATCTTCAGATCGCGGGCATAGACATCGGTCACGAACGGCAACTGGTCCATGTCGTGCAGCGTGGCACGCTCTTTATTATGGATTACCTTGCCGTCGGCATCCTTGTAGGACATGCCGTCGATCTCGGACCAGTCGCGGCCCTCGGCGACTTCCTTGATGGTGAAGTCGAACTCGTTGCGCGCGACGAAATCCACCGACGGCGCCTTCAACAGGCTCTCTTCCGGCTGCACGGCCACCTTGGCGCCGACCATGCCGATCTTCAGCGCCGGGTTGGCGGCCTTCAGCATGTCGGCCACCCGCGAGTCCGACGCGAAGGACGGCGTGGAGGTATGGATCACCACCAGGTCGCGATGCATGACATCGGCCAGGATCGGCTCGATGCCCATGCCGGCCGGCGGTGCGTCGATCAGGCGGCTGCCCGGCACCAGAGCGGCGGGCTGGGCCAGCCAGGTCGGAAACCAGAAGCTGCGGATCTCGCGCTTGGCCTGGTAGCGCGAACCCGCGCCGCCGTCGAAGCCGTCAAACGAGGGCGGCTGCAGAAAAAGCGTTCTCATCATGATAGTTCGGTCCCGAATTAGCCGGCGCGTTGGGGAAGTGCCGCGGCGTGCAGGGTCTCGCCCCGCCAATCCACGCGATTCGAGGTATAACTGGCGACAGTGATGGCAAAAGACAACAGGTCTCTTAAGGGCAGCAGCAAGACCGGCACGCGTGTGGCCTGTCTGCCACGCAACAGGGCATCGATGGCGATGCCACACAAAGCCGCCGCCGCCCAGACGAGGCCAAACATTACCGCGCTTTCGGCATCCGGATTGAGGCAGAAAGCGAGCAGCGCCCACGCCATCTCGAACTGCAGCAGAGACAAGCCGAACTGCACCGGCACAAGCGCGCGAATAGTGCGCGCCCAGCGCATTTCGTGCCGCCACACATCGGCCAGGGTCGTTTCTGTCACTGAGGTTGCCGGAATCGTATGCGCAACCGCAACATCCAGGCCGAGCGCACGGACCTTTGCCCCCAGCAGATAATCGTCCGCGATATGATCGGCCAGCGCCGGCAGCCCGCCGAGCGCCGCCAACGTCTCACGCCGCAGCGCCATCGTCGCGCCCAGGCAATCCTGGTTGCCCATCGCCCGCGAGGTCAGCACGCCGGGGATGAAGCCGTGCGAAATCGACGTCGCCGCCAGCCGCCCAGCCACCGAATCCGAGGTGGCGAGACCGGTATATAGCGTGGTCGCCAGCCCGACCCCGGGCGCGTGAAGGGCGGCCACGACATGGTCAAGATAGTCCGGCGCGACATGCACATCGGCATCCGAGATCACCAGGATATCGTGCTTAGCTTCCGGCAACATATTGATCAGGTTGCCGATCTTGCGATTTTTGCCATGGAACGTGGCGTCCACCACCACGGCGATATCCACCCGCGGAAACCGCGCCCGCAGCCCCGCGACCACCGCGAGCGCCGCGTCATCCGGCTTCTGCACCCCGAACACGATCTGAAAATCCGGGTAGGCGATGGCGAAATTGCTGGCCAGGGCCGCTTCTAGCCCAGCCTCGTCGCCATGCAATGGCTTCAGGATCGTCACCGCCGGCCGCGACGCCGGCACCGGCGCGCGCGCGCGCACAAAGCGCCAGACGAACCATACGCCGGCGATCGCCTGCAGCATGCCGAACACCGCCAGAATGGATGCGATCACAGACAGTTACTTCGCTCCCGTTGCGAGATCCGCGGCCTTGGACCGCAGCATTTCCAACAACGCCGCCTCGCCCTTGGCCAGCAGACCACGGAAATCCGACCGCTGCACCGCCACCCGGCTGATCGAACCGTCGAGCAGGATATCCACGGCTTTCCAGGTCGCGCCGGTGCGGCGCATCACGTAATCCAGTCGCGTCGCGTCGCCCTGTTTTGGCACGATCCGGGTCTGCACCACTTCGTCGGCGCCGACCGTGCGCGTCTCCGGCAGCACTTCGAAGCGCTCGCCGTCAAAGCTATCGAAATTCGCCACCCAGGTCGCGACGGAAAAATTCGTGAACGCCTGCAACAGGTTGGCCTGCATCTCCGCCGCCATCGTGCCCCAACGCACCCCGATCGAGGCCTTCAGGATCGCCTCCAGATCGAACGCAGCGACCAGCACCGGCTGCAACGCCGCGGCACGCTGCGCGAACGGCGTCGCCTTGCCGGCCCGCATTCCCGCGAGCAGCGCCTGGACAAAACCCTCGATTGGTTTCACCGCCCCCGCCTCGGCCCAGGCGGGCGCGGCGGCAGCAACAGCGGCGACCAGGACGGCGCGGCGCGTCAGCATCATGCCGCCTTCATAGTATATGCCAGCATTACCGCCCAGCCCCCCAAGCTCTCAGCCCATCGCATCGAGCACAGCGGCGACGATATCCTTGGCGGCGAGCTTGTTTTCGATCAGTTGCTTGGCCTGGCTGTCGTGTTCGGTGAACGCGTCGGCCATCACCATCGGGCGGAATTTCAGACCGTGGTCCAGCAGGCCCTTCCACGCCAGATGCTGGAACACCTGGGCTGCAAAACCGCCGACGCTGCCTTCCTCGATGGTGATCAGC
>CAIRTN010000010.1 GCA_903881515.1 uncultured Rhodospirillales bacterium
CCAGCAATGGCGAGCTGACCGTGTAGCCAGCGCTGCTCAGGAACACCGCTCCTACACCACGCCGTGGGGCACGATCGGTGGCTTGAAGGGGCCTCGGGGGCGGGATGGTGGTGTTGTGTCAGATTTCTCCCTCACGTGCGGAGGTCTCCCGAGTGGCGGTATACCTAGTTAAATCAGCCAATTACGGACCTATCCTCCTGCAATAACTGAGAAAATTGCTCACGGACGCGGGCCGTTATCTGCGTGTCCTGTGCCCCTTCCCGAGCCACCCCAAGAACAGAATGCACAGCACCTCAACTAGGAGCTTTTCAAAGCCACCCGGACGCCTGCCCGTGCTCATGAGGCGGCTCCTGTCCCGATCCGCGCCAAGGCCCTGCGGACCCCTGTAGCGGTCCAAGCTGCCCCGCGTGGCGTTGGGATGCCCCGTGCTGTCAGTGCCTCCGCGATGGCCCTTAGGCTGGCCTTGTCCCCCAGCGTGGCGCGGACCTCTTCCAGCACCCCCGCAAGCCGGTGGGCTGTGTGGTCCGCCTCCCGCGTCCGTGCTGCAACGGAGGCCACAACACCCTTGCGCCAGTCCGGGGCTGTGGTGGGACGGTAGCCCCTGTCTCCTCCAAGCTTCACCCCACGGGCCTTCACGGCCGCTAGGGCTGCCTTTGTGCGGCGGGAGATGGCGCGCGCCTCCTCCTCCGCCACGGCGGCATAGACGTGGAGCATGAAGGGCGTGGCGCTGGGCATGTCTGCGGCTACGAAGGGCACGCCCTCCTCCATGAGGGCGGAGATGAACCGGACGCTACGGGCCAGCCGGTCAAGCTTGGCAATGAGGAGCGTTGCGCCGGTCTTGCGGCACCTCGCGAGGGCCTCGCGGAGTTTGGGCCTGTCTGCGTTCCTGCCGCTCTCCACCTCAATGTATGGCGGCTCTAGCAGCCTGTCCCCGGCCTGTAGGAAGGCCCGTATGGCTGCCTCTTGTGCCTCCAAGCCCAGCCCACTGCGGCCTTGCTTGTCCGTGGACACACGGAGGTAGGCGACGAACGACCGGGACGGCGGGTGGTCTGACATTGGGGGCCTAGCGGGCTGTGAGAGGCCACCCTGAGTCCCGCGACTTTCTGTGTCAACAACTAATCAACGGTCGTTGATCACTACACGACACAAGCGGGCTTTCGTGTCCCTTGTGTGGTGGTGGGAACCACCTGCCCCGCGCGGCCCCGCTGATGGCGCGTAGGGTCCCCTTTCGAGACCCCCACCCCCCTTCGCTGGGAAAGTGATTTCAAAATCGGGGCTAAAGGTCCGCCGCTACTAGGACGCAGGACCCGCGCTTGCCCCGCGCTGGGAAATGTTCGCCTGATTTCCCAGACCCCCACCCCCTTCCTTGTGGTGGTTCAGCCGAAACGGGGGCCTGTTTCTGTCAGCAAGTCGGGTAGGGGAGCGGGCCTAGGTTGACGCCGAGGGGGCACGGTGGCACGTTGCGGTGATACAAACACTCGCCGCGCGGCACTTCTAATAGACTGATATTGCTATGTGTTTCGGGCAGGCCCTCCAGTCCGCCCCTGGGCACCACTTTGGATTTGGTGGTTTTTTACCCTTCTTGATGCTGAGAGACCGGCGTGGGTTATCTATGCCTTCGCCGCGCAGACCAGCATCGACGCGGCGTTGGACGCAGACCGCCGACGGACGGGCAGCGACTGACCTGCGCTTCGCCGGACCTGCGAGAATCGCCTCACCACAATGTCTTCAGCGACTCGCGTGCGTAGCCCTTCAGTTCGTCCGTCCGACCTTCACGGATCTTGCTGACCCAATCGGGATCGGCCACCAGGACCCGGCCGACGCCGACGAGGTCGAAGTCGCCTCGCTCGAACCGGCGGACCAGTTCATCGAGCGGTTGAGGATGCGAACTCTCGCCCTTGAAGGAGGCGATGAATTCGCCCGACAAGCCGACCGATCCAACCGTGATCGTCGTCTTGCCGGTCACGCGCTTGGCCCAGCCGGCGAAATTGAGGTCTGAGCCTTCGAATTCCGGCTCCCAGAACCGGCGTTGCGAGCAATGGAAAACGTCCACACCGGCTTCCGAAAATGGCAGCAGCCAAGCCGCGAGTTCGTCCGGTGTCTGAGCAAGCTTCACCGTAAAATCCTGCTGCTTCCACTGCGACAGCCGCAGGATGATTGGCATCGCCTCGCCCACAGCCGCGCGGATCGCCTTCACGACCTCAACGGCGAACCGACTGCGCTCGACCAGGCTCGGGCCGCCATATCGGTCGGTCCGTTCGTTCACGCCTGCCCAGAAGAACTGATCCAGCAGGTAGCCATGCGCACCATGGATCTCGATGGCGTCGAATCCCAGGTGCTTCGCTTCGCCGGCGGCGCGCCCGAAGGCCGCGATCGTGTCGGCGATATCGTTCTCCGACATCGCAGCGCCGCCGGGCTCGCCTGGCATCACCAGACCGGACGGGCCCTCGAACGGCGTCGGCGGCAACCAGCCCGACGCGTGTGGGCGGACGATCCCCATATGCCAGAGCTGCGGCGCCATCTTGCCCGCCTGGGCGTGCACGGTGTCGATGACGTTCTGCCAGCCATCCAGCGCCGCCTCGCCGTGGAAGGTGGGGATATTCGGGCTGTTGGCGGCCGACGGCCGGTTCACCATCGTGCCTTCCGAGACGATCAGCCCAACCTCGCTCGCGCGCCGGCCGTAATACGCGGCGACCTCCGCCGTCGGCACGCCATGCGGCGAGAACTGGCGCGTCATCGGCGCCATCACGAACCGGTTTTTGATGGTCAGTGACTTCAGCGAGAACGGCGCGAACAGGGCGTCGGCAGACATGCGAAGATCCAATCCACGGTGACCTAAGTTTCTGCCTGTACAGGCGATTCCGCCGCGCGACCAGCCGCGCCGGGTACGGCCGCCTAGAGCGGTACCACGCAGACCGTCCGCTTCGCGGCCGCGTGACACCGCTCTAACTCTTTGTTTGACCGAGCAACTTTATCATGCCGGCTGTTTCCACCCAGCATGATGTTGCTCTAGCCCACGCTGCGGTGCCAGGGCAGCAATGCCCGCCGGAGCCACGCCACGGCGGCATAGAGCAGAAAACCCATCACCGTCAGCAGGATGATGATGCCGAACAGCCGGTCGGTCTGGAACGCGTTCATCGTCGCCACCGCGAAATAGCCCAGCCCGTCGCTGCCGCCGAGATACTCGCCCACCACGGCGCCGATGGTTGCCAGCACCATGGCCATCTCGGTCCCGGCCATGATCGCCGGCAGGGCGCTGGGCAGTTGCAGCATGCGGAAGCGCTGCCAGGCGTTGGCCCGCAGGGCGCCAAATACGTCCTCGTGCCCGGCCTCGACCGAACGGAGCCCGAGCAGGGTGTTGGTCATCACCGGGAAAAACGCGATCACGGCGGCGACGACGATTTTCGATGTCGGCCCGAACCCGAACCAAAGGACGAACAGCGGCACCAGCGCCACCTTCGGCACGATCTGGCTCGCGACCACGAACGGATGGATCGCCCGCTCGAGCATCGGAAAGGTCGCGATTACCCAGCCGAGCGCGATGCCGAACACCAGGGCGATGGCGAAGCCGGCCAGGGTCTCGCCCAGCGTGAAGGCCAGATGCACCCAGGTCGGCGCCTCCCCCAAAATGTCGATGAATGCGCGCAGCACCTGCACCGGCGAGGGCAGCAACAGCGGCGAAATACCCGACATCGCGCAATAGGCCTGCCAACCGGCGAAGAACAGCAGCACCGCCACCACGCCCGGCAGGATGCGCGCGGCGTTCACGCCTCCTCTCCCAGCAGTCGCCTGAGGTCGCTGGCGATGGCCTGGAATTCCACGCTGCCTTCGAGCGCCGGCCGGCGTGGGCGGGGGAACTTGACGTCGACGATCGCCTGTACCCGGCCCGGGCGCGGCGACATCAGCACGATGCGGTCAGCCAGCATCACCGCCTCGGTGATCGAATGCGTCACCAGCACCACCGTCGCGCCGCTCGCCAGCCAGAGGCGTTCAAGTTCCTGGTTCATCCGCGTCCGTGTCAGCGCGTCGAGCGCGCCGAAGGGTTCGTCCATCAGCAGCAACGCGGGATCGTCGGCCAGGGCGCGGGCGATCGCCGCGCGCTGCTGCATGCCGCCCGACAACTCACGTGGCCAGCGCTGCTCGAAGCCGGCGAGCCCGACCTGGCCGCACAGGGTGCGCGCCCGGGCCAGCCGTGCCGCCGTGTCGCGGCCCTGCAACCGCAGCGGCAGGGCGACGTTCTGCTCGACGTTCAGCCAGGGCAGCAGGTTCGCTGCCTGGAACACGAAGCCGACGCTCTGCCGCCCGTCAGCACCGGGCAGCAGCGCCATCCGCCCGGCGCTCGCCTGCTGCAGGCCGCCGAGGATGCGCAACAGCGTGGTCTTGCCGCAGCCCGACGGCCCGATCAGCACGACGAATTCGCCCGCTGCGATCTCCAGATCGACCGGCGACAAGGCCTCCACGTCGCCGGTCCGGCTCGCGTAGACCTTGCCGACGCCACGGCAGGAGACGGCAACGCTCATCGGCTCAGAACGAGTCGGTGAACGCCGTGGTGTAGGATTTCGAGGGGTCGCCTTCCTTGGCGAGACCGGCCGCGACCATCTCCTTCCAGCCGGACTGCCAGTTCGCCGGCAGGATCTTGACCAGGTTCTCCTTGCCCTTCGCTTCCCACAGCGCCTGTTCGCCGCGCACCGCCTGCATCGCCACGGCGGGCTCGCGGAGGTCGGGCGGGTTGAACGGCGTCATCGCCTTCAACGTCATCTCGCCCGACGAATCTGCCGCGATCTGCTGCATCGCGGTGCGCACGCCTTTCATGTAGGCGGCGATCTGCGGGCCGAATTTCGCGATCCCCTCCTCAGAGGCGACGTAGACCTGGCCGGGCACCGAGGCATAGGGATTGATGTCGAGTGTGAAGATCGGCTCCTTGTGCGATTGAAGGTTCAGCACGACACCGGTGTCGGCGATGAAGCCGTCGAGCCGCTTGAGCTTCACCAGGTCGAATGAGCCGGGCGAGTTGCCTGCGACCTGACGCTTCACGCTCTCCTTTTTCGCGCCAATGCCGGCGAGCAGGATGTCGAGGTAGTTTTCGGTGCCGCCGCCGGCGGAGACGATGCCGATGGTCTTGCCGACGAGGTCCGCGGGGGTGCGGATCGGGGCATCGGCGGCGCTGATCACTTTGAACGTGGTGGTGTGGGCGATCGTTCCGACGGCGCGGACCGGGGCGCCGACGGTAGAGACCGCGCGCACAACGTCGATGCCGCCGGTGCGGCAGATCAGCGCCTGTCCGGCCACCACCTGCTGGATCGCCGCGGCCGAGCCATTGCCGCCGACAATCTTCACCTTGATGCCGTTCTTCTCGAAGATTCCGTTGCTGACGCCGACATAGTCCGGCGCGTAGCCGGAGAGATGGCCGAACGGGGTGAGATAGACGATCTCGACCGGCGCCTGGGCGAAGGCAGGCCTTCCGGTGACAAGCAGGCCGGCGCCGGCCAGCAGATGACGGCGGGCGATCACGCGGTGCGACATGGCGGTATCCTCTCTCATCAAAGGGCGAAGGGGGGAAAGGCGGCGAGCGACATCCAGTGCCGCTCGAGCGGCGCGGCGGCGGCAAAGAGGGTGTCTTCCTCGTGCGGCCGCCCGATCAGTTGCATACCGACCGGCAGGCCCGAGGGTGTCAGCGCAAACGGCACGGCAAGCGCCGGCTGGCCGAGATACGACGATGGCTGCGTGGTGTGTGCCAGCCGCGCGATGACCTGCCAGGCCGAGGCATTCCCGGCGTCGGCGATAGCGGCATAACTGGGCGGCACGAGCGGGCAGGACGGCGTAAGCAGCACGTCGGCCTCGGCGAAACTCGTCGCCAACGCCTGGCGCAGCATCGGCGCGCGCAGGCGCAGGGCATCGACATAGTCGACCGCAAGCAGGCCCTCGCCGCCGGTGATGAACTTGCGGACGGCCAGCGGATAGTTGCCGGGATGGTCGCGCATCGCGCTGCGATGGGTCGCCGCGGCCTCGGTGCGCATAATCAGGCGGGTCAGCGAGCGGATCTCGGCGGTCTCAACGACGTCGACATCGATCACCCGATGTCCCGCCGCTTCCATCACGGCCGCCGCGCGCGCGAGAGCTGCCAATACCTCGGGCTCTGCGTGGTCGGTGTAGTAGCGTCGGGGCAAGCCAACGACGGCGCGGCCGGGCGCGGTGCGGGGCTTGCCGCGGCGGACCGCGCCAAACAACGTCGCGCAATCCGCCGCCGAGCGGGCGAGGACGCCCACCGTATCGAGCGAGAAGGCAAGCGGAAACACGCCTTCTGTCGGTACCGCGCCATGCGTCGGTTTCAGCCCGACCACGCCGCAGAAACTGGCCGGCACGCGGCAGGAGGCGCCGGTGTCCGTGCCCAGCGAACCCCAGGCCACCCCGGCGGCTACCACCGCGGCCGAGCCGGAGGATGACGCTCCTGAGCAGTGCGCCGGGTTCCACGGGTTGCCGACATCGCCAAAGAACGCATTCGTCCCGGTGGTGCCGAGCGCGAATTCGGCAAGGTTGGTGGCCCCGAGTTCGACAACGCAAGCCGCCTGCATGGCGGCGATCGCCGGAGCTGGGGGGAGATCCGCGAGGCCGGTGGGCGACGCGATGCCGCAACTCGGCTGGCGGTCCGGCCGGGCAAAAATATCCTTGTGCGCGACTGGCACGCCCCAGAGGGCCGATGTAACGGGTCCAACGCGGTCCATCGCGTCGGCGGCTGTCCGCGCCGCGTCCGGCCACCGCTGTACGAACAGATGCAGCGCGGGATCGAGGGAGTCAGCGCGCGCCAGCATTGCGTCCACAACGCTGCGCACCTTCGCTCCGCCGCGGAGCAGCGAGGCTAGGCCCGCGATGTCCAATCGGTGCAGCGCGCTCATGCGCCTGACAGCATCCGCGCGAAGGCGTCGGGCGCGTCAGCAGGGCCCAGCAACGGGCGCAAAGCTGCGATTTCGCGCGCCAGCAAAGCCGATTCCGCGACCGCTGCGTCCACATCCTCTGCAGCCACCCGCCCCCCCAGCCGGGCCATCAACACCCCGCGCAACGCGGTTTCGAGCGAGGCGGTCATGGCGACACTCCGGTCTGCGGAACACTCATCGTGCACATCGGCCAAGCGGGATGACAAGCACGATCAACGCGGCGGCAAGCCGGCCACGAGCGCCTGTTTCAGTATCTTGCCCGAACTGTTGCGCGGCAATTCGCCGACGAATTCGAACCGGGCTGGCACCTTGTAGGGCGCGAGACGTTCGCGGCACCAGGCCTGCAGTGCGGCCTCGTCCACCGCGCTCCGCGTCACCACGAACGCCGCGACCTCCTCGCCGAGATTGCGTGAGGGCCAGCCGACGACACTCGCCTCAAGAACCGCCGGATGGGCTGCCAGCGCCTGCTCGATCTCGCCGGGATAGATGTTCACCCCGCCGCGGATGATAATGTCCTTCTTCCGGCCGCGCAGAAAAACATAGCCGCGGGCATCGATCTCGCCGAGGTCGCCGGGATAGAACCAGCCGCCGCGGAAGGCTTCGGCGGAGGCCTCGGGGTCGTTGTGAAAAGCGTCGGCCACACCCGGCCCGCGATAACGCAGCGCGCCGATCATGCCTGGCGGCAGTTTGTTGTCGGCGTCGCCGGCAACCTCGACCTCGACGGCGTAGACCGGCCTGCCCACCGAATCGGCGTAGACCAACTGGTCCTCCGGCGTCAGCAGCGAGACGCCGCCACCCTCGGTGGAGGCATAGTATTCGAAGAAGCGCGCGCAGAGCCGGGCGCGGATCGCTGTCCGTTCCTCGGGGTGCAGCGCCGATCCGCTCGACAGCAGCAGGTTCAGCCGGCCGAGCGCGGCGGTCGCATCCGGCGGCATCTCCAGCAGTTTGCGGATCTGCGTCGGCACCAGGAACAGGCTCGTCGCCCGATATTTCGCGACCGCCTCGGGAATCGCCTCCGGCGCGTGCGGCGGCGGCAGCAGGATCACCGTGCCGCCAGAAAACAGCACCGACATGGTGAAGGTCCGCCCGCCGCCGAAGTAGAGCGGCGTCGCGCAGATGTAGCGATCCTGGCTGTTCAGGCCGAGATTGATCCAGTGCGTCCAGAAGCGTCGCAGCATGTGCCGGTGCGCGATCATCGGGCCCTTCGGGCGGCCAGTCGTGCCGGAAGACAGCGACAGCAGCAGGGGGTGTTCCAGATCGGACACGAAGTCGGTGTCCGGCGATGCCGTCGTCACCGACGCATCCCACGCCGCATCGACCTCGATGCAACGCAAGGCGCCGACCACCGGCGCGTCCGGCTCGATCAGCACCGCCCTGGCGCCGAAATGCGTTGCCACGTTGCTCTGCTCGGCGGGCGTCCAGCGCCAATCCATCGGCAGCATCACCAGGCCCGCCCGCGCCAGGGCATAGATCAGCACGACATGCGCGATGGTGTCGCGCAGGCACAGCCCGACGACGTCGCCGGGCTGAAGCCCCAGCGACAGCAGATGTGTGGCGCTCCGTCGCACGAGCAGGGACAGCGTCGCGTGATCCAGGCTGGCCTCGCCCTGAATCAGGGCCGGATGGTCGGGCCTCGCGCGCGCATTGATGTCCAGGCTGTCGGCGAGGTTCATGCCGAAATCCCGTAGATGCGCAGCACGTTGTCGCGCAGGAATTTGCGCTTCGGCCCCGGCCGGAGGTTGAGTTCCTCGATCTGCTCGCGCGTCCGACCGAATCGCAGCACCGGGAAATCGGTGCCGAAGATCACTTTGTCCTGCCCGAACGTATTGATGTATTTGATAAACGCCTCCGGCCAGTATTTCGGCGAATGCGCGTCCGAGCCGATGAACACGTTCTCATGTTTCCATGCCATGGCGATCATCTCCTCCGCCCAGGGGATGCCGACATGGATGCCGATCAGCTTCAGTTCGGGAAAGTCGCAGGCGACCGCGTCGA
>CAIRTN010000011.1 GCA_903881515.1 uncultured Rhodospirillales bacterium
ATGATGCATGCATCGGGAGCACAGTGCGGCATTCAAGCGGCAGGTTGCTGAAGAGCTCATTGCCGGCGATACGCTGCACGCACTATTGAAGCGGCATGACATCTCGCGACAGCGGATACGAAATTGGGTTAAACACCGGAACGGCGAAATCGACGATGATCAGGCGCTACAGGTGTGCCGTTTCGTGCGCGATGGCTACCTCGTTATCCCCGCCGCGGTCCCGATGCGCCTTGTCGCGGCCCTAAACGACGACATCGACCGGGTCTGGACCCGCCCGCCGGAGGGTCTCCTGATCGAGACCTTCGAGCCGGACGACAAAATGAAGTACATAGCGCCTGAGCTACGCTATCGCCCCAGTCGCACGAAGTTGCTCGACCTTTATACCGTGTCCGAAATTGCCCGCCGGGTCACCGCCGCTCCGGCGCCGATGCGCTTCCTCGCGACCATTTTCGGCGATACGCCAAAGGCATTCCAGCAGCTCGCTTTCTGGCGCAGCGCGCAGCAGGCCATGCACAAGGACACAGCCTATGTGAAGGTCGACACCAATGCCATGCAGCTCGCCGCAACGTGGCTGGCGCTGGAAGATGTGGTCCCCGGCACTGGCGAACCCGAATTCTATGTCGGTAGCCACCGCGCTCCGGATTTCCTGTTCGGCCGCGTCTCTAAATGGGCGGAAAATTTCACCGCCGACCACGAACGCTTCCTGGCCAGCCTGCACGAGGACGCCGCCACATTTGGCCACAAACGATCGAGCTTCCATGCCCGTGCCGGCGACGTGCTGATCTGGCACGCTGATCTGGCGCATGGCGATACCTCGATCACCCGGCCCAATGCCACCAGGCGCAGCTTGATGACGCATTTCACATCGGCCGCCGATGAACCGTTCTACCGGCGCACGACCCAATTCGCCGAGAAGCGCGCAGAGAACTGCATTTTCGTATCCCATTACGCCGACGTGAAATAGTGCTACCCGGCACGGCTCGCATAACTAGTGAGAAATTGCGCCGGTTACGCCCCGTGGAATAAATCGTCTAACCCAAGCGTCCAGATCATCGGGGTCCAATGGGCGGCCCAGGGTGGAGACAAATCACGCCGATGGATAAGCTTTGGCTAGGCCCATATCGTGTTCGCGCGTTCAATAGCGCGCAGGACAGCGAGAACCGCGTCCATGACGATACCGTGGCGCGGCGCATGGGCTTCGCTGGTGGGCTCGTGCCGGGCGTCGATGTCTATGGCTATATGGCCCATCTCGCCGTGCTACGCTGGGGCCGTGACTGGCTTGCACAGGGCACTCTGACCGCCCGTTTTACCGCCCCGGTCTACGACGGCGAGGATGCGCTGGTCTCGGGCACCGAAGCCGACGAGGGACTCCAGATCTCTGTCACCTGTCGCGGCACCGCCAGCGCCAGTGGCTTGGCCGCAATGGTAACCACAAGCAGGCCGCCCAGTGACGCTCCCCGGATCGCCACCCCCCCGGCTTCGACATCGCGTCCCCCCGCCAGCGAAGCCACACTCGCGCCCGGCACCCGGCTGGGTATGCGCCCGTTGCAGACCACCGAGGACTTTGCGGCAAATTACCTGCGCAGCCTGCGCGAAACCGACCCGCTCTACCGCAGCGCGCGGCTGCTGCATCCTGGTCTGCTGCTGCGCACCTGCAATTGGGCGCTGACCGAGAATGTCCGCCTCGGCCCCTGGATTCATACCGGCAGCACCGTGCAAAACCTGGCCGAAGCCAAGGTTGGCGCCACGCTCACCGTCGCGGCGGTGGTGGCGGAAAACCGCGAGCACAAGGGCCATAGCCTCGTCGAGCTCGACGCCATCGTGCTAGCCGACGGCCAACCGGTGGCCTCGGTACGCCACGTGGCGATCTGGCGCCCGCGCCAACTGCGCACGGCACAGGCGAACTGATCCACCACCGCCTCGACTGCGTCTGCTGATCGCGCTACAGACCGGGCAAGCAAAAGCCGAGGAAGTCCCATGACCAGCATCAACGCTGCCGTCGATCTTGAAGCACATGGCGATGTGGCGGTCATCCGCATGCATAGCGGGCCGGTCAATGCTCTGGGCTTTGACCTGCGCGACGGCATCCTGCACGCGCTCCGCGCCGCCGAAGCCGATGGCAACATCCGCATGATCGTGCTGGCCGGCACCGAGCGCGCCTTCTCCGGCGGCGCCGACATCACCGAGTTCGGTAAGCCGCCCCGCGAGCCCAACCTGCGGCAGGTCATCTCCGCGCTCGAGGATTGCCACAAGCCCACCATCGCCGCGGTCGAGGGCGTCGCCCTCGGCGGTGGACTCGAACTCGCGCTCGGTTGCCACTGGCGCGTCGCCTTCCCGCATGCCCGCATGGGTCTGCCCGAAATCAAGCTCGGCCTGCTGCCCGGCGCCGGCGGCACCCAGCGCCTGCCGCGCGCCATCGGCGTCGCCGCCGCCTTGCCGATCATCATTTCCGGCGACCCGGTGAACGCCCGCACCGCGGCCAAGCTCGGTATCGCCGATGCGCTGCTCGAAGGCGCGTTCCCCGATGCCGCAATCGACTGGGCGCGCATCAACGCCGGCAGCATCCGCAAGCTGTCCGAACGTGAGGACAAGCTCGACGAGGCCCGTGCCAACCCCACCCTGATCGCCGAAGCCGCCAAAGCGCCGATGGCCCGCGCCCGCGCGATGCAAGCCGCACAGGCCTGCGTCGCCGCCGTGCGCGCCGGGCTGGAGAAGCCGTTCGCCGAGGCGCTGATGATCGAGCGGCAGTATTTCACCGAACTGCTCACCAGCGACGAATCCAAGGCATTGCGCCACGTGTTCTTCGCCGAACGCGAGGCGCAGAAAGTGCCGAACCTGCCGGCAGGCATCGAAGCCCGCAAAGTGCTGAAGGCCGCGGTGATCGGCGCCGGCACCATGGGCGGCGGCATCTCGATGAATTTCGCCAATGCCGGCATCCCGGTCACCGTGATCGAAACCAGCCAGGAAGCCCTTGATCGCGGGCTGAGCCGGGTGAACGCCAACTACGCCACCTCGGTCAAGCGCGGCTCGATCACCACCGAGGATATGGCCAAGCGTCAGGCGCTGATGCTGGGCAGCCTGGACTTCGCCGCCATCGCCGATGCCGACATCATCATCGAGGCGGTGTTCGAGGAAATGGAGCTGAAGAAGGAGATCTTTCGCAAGCTCGACGCCATCGCCAAGCCGGGCGCGGTGATCGCCTCCAACACCTCCTATCTCGACATCGATGCGATGGCCGCCGTAACCGGGCGGCCCGGCGACGTGCTGGGCATGCACTTCTTCAGCCCCGCCAACGTGATGAAATTGCTGGAAATCGTCCGCGGCGCGAAGACTTCGCCCGACGCGCTGGCGACCGCCGCCGCCGTCGGCCGCGCCATCGGCAAGGTCCCCGTCGTGGTCGGCGTCTGCGACGGCTTCGTTGGCAACCGCATGCTGTCGCGTCGCGGCAGCCAGGGCGAGCGCCTGCTGCTGGAAGGCGCCCTGCCGCAAGAGGTCGATCGCGCGCTGACCGATTTCGGCTTCCGCATGGGCCCGTTCGCGATGGGCGACCTCGCCGGCCTCGACATCGGCTGGCGCCTGCGTCAGGCCCGCGGCACCCGTGCCGAGATCGCCGATACCCTGGTGGAGGCCGGGCGCCTCGGCCAGAAGGCCGGCAAGGGCTACTATAATTATGGCGCCGATGGCCGCACCCCCACGCCGGACCCGCAGGTCGAAGCGATGATCGAGGCCGCCTCCACCCGCCTGGGCATTCACCGCCGTCGCATCGACCAGGACGAAATGCTGGAACGTCTGTTGCTGCCGATGGTCAATGAGGGCGCCCGCATCCTTGAGGAAGGCATTGCCGCCCGGCCCGGCGACATCGACGTGATCTGGCTGCACGGCTATGGCTGGCCGGCCAACAAAGGCGGTCCGATGTTCTGGGCCGAGCAGCTTGGCCTGTCCTATGTCGCCCGCCGGTTGGAGGAATTCGCCGAAATGACCGGCGATGCCACGCTGCAGCCGGCCAAGTCGCTCGTCCGCCTCGCGGCCGACGGGGGAGGGTTCCGCGACGTGCATAAGACGTCTTGATACAGGTCAAAGCGGAATAATTTTGTGCAGCGCACTCTGGGGCCAATGCTAATGCAATGGTTGGAGAAAACGCCATGCGCGCCGCTGAGATCATGACCCGCAACGTCATCACGGCCGGGCCTGATGCCTGGGTGCACGATATCGCCCGGCTGATGATCGACCGTCACATTTCCGCGCTGCCGATCGTGGACAACGGCGTCCTCGTCGGCATCGTCAGCGAGAGCGACCTGCTGCAACGCGCCGAAACCGGCACCGCGCCGGAAAGCCGCGGTATCCTTGACTTCTTCGCCTCCTCGCGCAGCCGGGCGGCGTCCTATGTGAAAACCCATAGCCGCCGCGCGCGCGACGTAATGACCCGCGCCGTTGTCGTGGTGAACACCGAGACCCCGCTGGAAGCCGTCGTCGCCACGCTGGCCGAGCGCAAGCTGAAGCGCGTCCCTGTCCTCGATGCCACCGGCGCCGTGGTCGGCGTGATCAGCCGCGCCAATCTGGTGCGCGCCCTGGCCGACAATCCGCCCGCCACCGGCCATGCCGACGACACAGCGATCCGCGTCGCCCTGCTCGGCGAATATGAGCGTCAGGGCTGGGCCAATGTCGATCCGGCGAATGTCATCGTCGAGGACGGCGTGGTGCATCTGTGGGGCCGCTCCGGCGGCGAAGAGATCGCCCGCGCCATGGTCGTCGCCGCGGAGAACACGCCGGGAGTGAAGGCGGTCGAGAACCATCTCGACGAGGGCGCGCTGGATGGCGACCCGCTTGATATGCCCAACTGGCCGACCTCGACCGCGGCATGAACGCCGGGGACGTCATGACGGCGCCGGTCATCACGGCGTCCCCGACCACTCCGGTCGCTGATCTGGCGCGGATTATGCTGGAACACCGGATCAGCGGCCTGCCTGTCGTCGAGGACGGAAGGTTGATCGGCATTGTCAGCGAGGGTGATCTGGTGCGCCGGCTTGCACCATCCGCCCCGCGCGGCCTGCTCGCTGCTTTCATGTCGCGCGCCTCGGCGGCCGCGTCCTACCTGCAGGAACACGGCAACCTCGCCATCGATGTGATGTCGCGCGACGTGATCAGTGCCGGCGCCGACACCCCGGTTTCCGATCTTGCCGCCACCATGGAACGCTGTGCGATCAAGCGCGTGCCGGTGCTGGACGATACCGGCGCGCTGATCGGCATCGTCACCCGCGCCAACCTGCTGCACGCTCTCGCGCAAAACCACACTACCCACGTGGTCAGCGACAAGGAAATCCGCCGCAATCTTGTGTCCAACCTGCAGGAAACCGGCTGGGCCAGCAATTTCGACATGAACGCCGTCATGGTCGCCGACGGTATCGTGCATCTATGGGGGCCGATCGCCGACAACACCTTGCGCCGCGCCCTGATCACCGCGGCCCAGGCGGTTCGCGGCGTGCGCGAGGTCGTGGACCACATGACCACCGAGGGCTAACCTGCCCGGCATGCACGATCTGCAAGCCTGGCGCCGCCACCTGCACGCCCATCCTGAAACCGGCTTCGAGGAGCACGGCACCGCCGCGTTCGTGGCCGAACGCCTGCGCGAGGCCGGAATCGAGGTGACAACCGGCATCGGTGGCACCGGACTGGTCGCCACCCTGCGCCGCGGCGGCGGCAATTCCGCCATAGCCTTGCGCGCCGACATGGACGCCTTGCTGATTCAGGAAGCCGCCCCCGGCCGCGCCCATGCCAGCCAGACCCCAGGCCGGATGCACGCCTGCGGCCATGACGGCCACACCACCGCTTTGCTCGGCGCCGCCCTGGCCCTCGCCGCGCGGCCGGATTTCCACGGCACGGTACATTTCATCTTCCAACCCGCCGAGGAACACGGCCGCGGCATGCAGGCGATGCTGGATGACGGCCTGCTCGCCCGCTTCCCGCACGACGAGGCCTATGGGCTGCACATCATGCCCGGCCTGCCCGTCGGCCATTTCGCCACCCGGCCGGGCCCGCTGATGGCCGCCGAGGACGTCTTCGAGATCACCGTCACCGGACGTGGCGTGCACGCCGCCCGCCCGCATGAAGGCATCGACCCGCTGCTTGCCGGCTGCGCCATCGTCCAGGCGCTGCAGCAGATCGTCGCGCGGCGCATCGATCCGGTGGTGCCTGCCGTGGTCTCGGTCACCGAGTTCATCGCCGACGGCACCCGCAACGTCATCCCCGCCACCGTGCGCATCAGGGGCGACTGCCGCAGCTACCTGCCCGAAATCAGCGCGATGATCGAAGCCGAGATGCGCCGCATCGCCGAAGCCACCGCAACGGCGCATGGCGCCAGCGCCACCCTGGCCTATGCTCGCGAATTCATCCCCACGATCAACGCCGAGGCCCCCACCCAGGCCGCCCTCGCCGCCGCAAGTAAAGTGTTCGCCCACACCGACGCCGCCAGCCCGATGATCATGGCCAGCGAGGATTTCGCCCGCCTGCTGGCCCATATTCCCGGCAATTTCTCTTTCGTCGGCAACGGTCCGGACAGCGCCGCGCTGCACAACCCCGCGTTCGACTTCAACGACGAGGCGCTGCCCGGCATGGTCGCCTACTGGTGCGAACTGGTGCGTTCCCGGCTGCCGCCGTCCTGAGCCGCCAGCCGCGTGCGCGGCATTTCTCCGGCGATCTCGGTGATCAGCTTACGCGCCATCGCCTCACCGAAGCTCTTGAAGTCCCGTACCTCCAGCACGAACGCGCCCGGCCCGCCGGTGACATGCTCGCGGTACCAATTATCCAGCCCCCCCGGCGGCTGCACATGCGCGAACGTCCACGACACCGGATGGTCGTTGATGATCGCCAGCCCGTTGATCCCGACCCCGGCCTCTATCGCCTCGTCGCGCGCATCCTCGACCATGCGGCCATGGTTGTTGGTGCCGTCGCCACAGACATCGATCACCCTGCGCGTCGCCTCGAAGCCCGAACTCGCCAGCAACTTCATCGCATGATCGATCCCGGCCGAGATCGAGGTCCGCCCCCAGAAGCTGCGCGGTGCCGCGGCCACATCGGCGCCGAACCGCGCCGCGCTGGCGGCATCGCTCACCACCCGCCAATCCACCACGGTCTTCACCTCGTATGACGCGGCGAATTCGACATAGGCCACCGCAATCTTCCCGATCGCGCCGCCGCGGATCGCCGCGATCACCCTTGCATCGTTGAACGCCGCCTCGGTGCCCTGCTTTTCCAGATGGAATTCAGTATCGTCGATGCTGCGCGACACGTCGGTCACCAGCACCAGCGCCAGGTCAACCGGCTCCTCCGCCCAGACCGGGCGCGCGCAGAGCAGGCCAAGCAACAGGAAACCGAAGAACCGCATGCAATAAGCCTGCGACATGTTGCACATCGGCTACAAGCAAAAACGCGCTGCCTTGCCCGTCGCCGCGAAAGTCCCCATCTTCCAGCTCGAGACCCGGAGTGACCCAAGGCGCCCACATGATCCACTACCAGTTGCGATGCTCTTCCGACCACGCTTTCGACGGCTGGTTCGCCGACAGCGCCAGCTTCGACAAGCAGGCAAAGCGCGGCCTGGTGGAATGCCCGTTCTGCGGCTCCATTAAGGTGGAGCGCGCCCTGATGGCGCCGATGCTGCCGAAGAAGGGCAATCAGAAAGCCGAGCCAGTCCCGGCCAAGGCCCCGGAAAAGGCCGTGGTGCCGGAAAAATTGCCCGCCGAAGTCCGCGCCCTGCTGCACCGCATCCGCGACGAGGTCGAACGCAACGCCGACTATGTCGGCCCGGAATTCGCCGACGAAGCCCGGCGCATCCACAACGGCGAATCCGACGCCCGCGCCATCTACGGCGAGGCCAGCGAAGCCGATGCCGAGGCGCTGGCCGATGACGGCATCGAGATCGCCCGCATTCCCTGGTTGCCGCGCGCCGATAGCTGACCCACACTCCCCGGCATCGCCGAGGGAGTCTGAACATGTCCGCCACCATCCTGCGCAACCTGAAACTGCTGGAACCTTCCTTCGGCGAGGCCCGCCCCGGCTACGAACTGCTGATCGATGGCGGCATCGTTCGCGAAGTCTCGGAAAACCCGATCGTTTCGCGCAATGCCGAGGTGATCGATTGCGGTGGCCGCGTGGTGATGCCCGGCCTGATCGACAGCCATGTGCACGTCATGCTGTCCGACGTGGTGATCCCCAATCTGGAAAAAGTCCCCCTCACGCTCGCCACCGGCCGCGCCGCCGCCCTGATGCTCGGCATGATCAACCGCGGCTTCACCACGGTGCGCGACACCGGCGGCGCGGATTGGGGCATCAAGCAGGCGGTCGACGAAGGCTCGCTCACCGGCCCGCGCCTGTTCATCGCCGGGCAGGCCATCGGCCCCACCGGCGGGCACTCCGACCCCCGCCGCCGCACCGACGTGTTCAGCGGCCGCTGCCATTGCTGCAATGCCATGGCCTTCGGCATGGCCACGTCCGACGGTGTGTCGGAAGTGCGCAAATCCGTGCGCGAACAGATGCGCCAGGGCTGCGACCAGGTGAAGATCATGATGTCCGGCGGCGTCGCCTCACCGTATGACCCGCTGGATTCGATCCAGTTCAGCATGGACGAGGTCCGCGCCGCGGTGGAGGAAGCCAACGCCTTCGGCCGCTATGTCTGCGCCCACGCCTACACGCCCACCGCCATCACCCGCGCGGCCACCGCCGGCGTGCGCACCATCGAGCACGGCAACCTGATCGACGACGCCTCGGCCAAACTGATGGCCGAGAACGGTATGTATCTGATCGCCAATCTGGTCACCTACTACGCGATGAAGGAACGCGCCTCGCAATGGGGCATGAGTGCCGACATGCTGCACAAGAACGATCTGGTGATCGATGGTGGCCTGAAATCGCTCGAAATCTGCAAGCGCGCCGGTGTGCCGGTGGCCTTCGGCACCGACCTGCTGGGCGCCTTGCAGGTGGACCAGAGTCGCGAATTCCTGTTCCGCTCGGCCGTGCTGTCGCCGATCGAGATCATCCACTCCGCGACCACCATCGGCGCCGAGATCCTGCGCATGGAAGGCAAGCTCGGCACCCTGAAAGTCGGCGCCTACGCCGACCTGCTGGTGCTCGACCGCGACCCGTTGGAGGATTTCGGTGTGTTCCAGGAACAAGGCAAGCACATCGCCGCCATCATGAAGGGCGGCTGGTGGCACAAGAACCGGTTGAACTGACCGGGCTACCCCTGCCCCATGACTAAATAATTTACACCGACATCCCGCCCACATTTCCAGCCGCCGCGCAGCAGGTC
>CAIRTN010000012.1 GCA_903881515.1 uncultured Rhodospirillales bacterium
AGCGAGCAGAGAGCGGCGGCGCATGGGCGGTCCTTCGGGCTGGTCGCAGACGACTATGGATTACCTATGCCGCAGCGCGCGGCAGACAATCGATTTCCTATGCCGGCGTTGCGAAATCTTCATCGTGCAGCCGATGGAGGCGGGCGTGACGGAATTCATGAAATGCGTGGTGTTCGGCTGCGCGCTTTGGCTGGGCGTGGCGCTGGTGCGCGGCGTGACCTTCATGCTGACCGATGCGATGCACATGCTGCGCTGATCAGCCGCCGCGCAGATGCGCGAGGCTCTGGCTCAGCATATAAACCGCAACCACGATCACCACCCCGGCGAACACCCGGGTCAGTTTCTGCTTGTCCAACGCCAGCCGGGCGGCCGACGCCGCGCCGATCCAGCCGCCGCCGATGCCCCCGGTGATAAACAGCAGCGCGATCACCCAGTCCACCATCCCCGACAGCGCGTAATTGATCGCCGTCGTGCTGCCGAATGCGCCGACCGCCAGCAGCGACGAGCCGACCGCCGAGATCATCGGCATACCCGTCGCCAGAATGAGCCCCGGCACAATCAGAAACCCGCCGCCAATCCCAAAGAACCCGGCGAGCAACCCGGCGGACAGGCCAACACCGGCGAGCTTGGCCGCGGTCCGCGGCGTCAGCTGCCTGCCGCCCTTGCCGCCTGCCCGCTTGCGCAACATCAACAAGGCAATGGCTATCATCAGTAGCGCGAACAGGATCAGCAGCCGCTGCCCGTCATACGCCTTGCCCAGCGAGGAACCGATCGTCGCGCCGATCACGCCGAACACCGCGAACACCCCAGCCGGCGCCCAGCGCACATTGCCCTGCCTGGCATGCGGGATCAGGTTCATGAACGCGTTCGCCGCCACCGCCAGCGCGCTGGTGCCGATCGCTCGGTGCGGATCGGTGACGCCAACGACATAGAGCAGCAGCGGCACAGCCAGGATCGAGCCCCCGCCGCCGATCAGCCCGAGCGAAAACCCCACCAGCACGCCAGAGCCAAGCGCGAGAAACTCCTGGATCATTGTCACGGACCGCCCCCCCTGCCCGCCTTTGTGCGCCGTTATGCCGCGCCGGATAAACCGTTGCAGCCGCCGGGTTCCGCGTTCATGCTGCACCCACAGCGCCGCAAAGGCGCGGACCAGGGACCGGCTTCACATCAGGAGAGATCGATGGAACTGCAAAGCTTCCAACAGGATTGTCATGTGCTCGCCCGCGAACTGCATGCGCGCGGCAAACTCAGCCGCCGCCAGTTCGGCCGCGCCCTGGCCGCACTCGCCGCCGTGGGCGCCGCCGGCCCCGCCCGCGCCGATGGCCGCGAACTTGTGATGGTCAACTGGGGCGGGCTCGCGAACCAGGGCTTCGGCAACGCCTACGGCAAGCCGTTCGAGGCCAGCCACCCCGGCGTGAAAGTGGTGCAGGACAGCACCGGCCCGTCGGCCGGGCGCATCCGCACCATGGTGCAGTCCGGCAAGGTGACCTGGGATCTGTGCGACAGCTCGACCTCCTCCTCCATCCTGCTCGGCAAAGACAATCTGGCGACCAAGATCGACTATTCGATCGTCAACAAGGCCGATGCCACCGATCCCTCGTTCACCGAGGAATACGGCGCCGCCCCCTACTCCTTCAGCTCGGTGCTGATCTATGACAGCGCGAAATACAAGGAAGCCCCCACCGGCTGGAAGGATTTCTGGGACCTGAAGAAATTCCCCGGCACCCGCCTGCTGCGCAAGGACCCGCTGACCTCGCTCGACGCCGCGATGGTCTCGCTCGGTGCCGACCCGAAAACCATGTATCCGCTGGCCGAGAAGGACGCCCTCAAACGCCTCGGCGACCTGCGCAAGGATTGCCTCTACTGGTCCAACGGCAGCGAAAGCGAGCAGTTCATCCGCACCGGCGAAGCCTCGATGGGCTGCATCTGGCACACCCGCGCCACCGTGCTGGAAAAGGAAAGCAACGGCCGTTTCAAGTTCATCTGGAACCAGGGCATGCTGCAGGCGGGCATCTTCGTCATGCCGAAGAACAACCCCGGCGGTGAACTGGCGCAGCAACTTCTGGCCTCGATGCTCGCCAACCCCACACCGCAGGTCGAGCTGCTGAAATTCCTCGGCAACGGCCCGACCAACCCGAAGGCCGCCGCCCTGGTGCCGGAAGCCGACCGCAAGAACAACCCGACCGACCCCGCCAACGCCGCCAAACAGTTCGTGATGTCCGGCCAATGGTGGGCCGCCAACTACACCCGGCTGACCCAGGAGTTCCTCGACGTGATCACCGGCTAAGGATGCAGCCGGCACAATGAGCCTGCTGCTGACGGAGATCGTCAAACGCTACGGCCCGGTGCGGGCGTGCGACGGCGTGTCCCTGGAAATCGCCACCGGCGAATTCCTCACCCTGCTCGGCCCCTCCGGCTCGGGCAAGACCACGCTGTTGACCGTCATCGCCGGGTTCGTCGCCCCTGATTCCGGGCGGGTGGTGCTGGAGGGTCGCGAGATCACCGCGCTGCCCCCCGAGCGGCGCGATTTCGGCATGGTGTTCCAG
>CAIRTN010000013.1 GCA_903881515.1 uncultured Rhodospirillales bacterium
CGCTGTCCGAACAGCCCCCCTCCCCGGTGAAGATGCGCAACGCACTCGGCTGGTGGTGGCACACGCCGGAAGACACCATCGACAAGGTCGATCCCGACTTCCTCGCGCGGGATACCAAGGTGTTCATGCATGTCTGCGGCCGCCTGCTGACCGACGCCGTGCTGCCGATCGATTACGCCACCCACGCCCGCGCGCTCAGCGCCGAGCTGGGCAAGATCGCCGCCAGCCTCGCCGGCCGCTTCGACATCTCTGCCCTCAGCGCCGCCGCGGCAAACCTCGAAACTCTCGCCAGCACCGCCGCCGGTGACGCCGAGCGCATCAACGCCGCCATCCTCGCCGCCGGCCGCGCGCTGGTACCCACCGATTACACCTGGGGCGATCGCTTCACCCACGACCCCGCCACGCCCCTGCCGGCCTGGCCGGTGCTGCAACCGATCCGCGACCTCGCCGCCACCGCGCCCGGCAGCGACGCGGAGCAGTTCGCCACCGTCTCGGCGATGCGAGCGCGCAACCGGATGGGCTTCGCACTGCGCGAGGCCTGCAATGCGTTCAAATCGATCTGATCTCAACGTGACGCACGAACCGACGCCGGCACTGAACCAGGCCGCCAATCACCACAAGACGCGTGCGCCGAACGGACACGTGTCCTGGCGGGAATGGGGCAGCGGCCCGGTATTGCTGCTGATCCACGGTGGCACCGGCTCGTGGCGGCATTGGGCGGCCAACATCGAACGCCTGGCGCAGACCCATCACGTCTACACGCCCGACACACCGGGCCTCGGCGAATCCGATCGCCCGGCCGACCACGCCACCGCGCACGAGATCGCCGCCTCCATGGTCGCCGGGCTCGACATGCTGATCGGCCCCGACACGAAGTTCGATGTCTGCGGCTTCTCCTACGGCGCGATGATCGCCGGCATCATCGCCGCCCAGCAGGGCACGCGGGTGCGCAGCCTCACCGTGATCGGCCCCGGTGCCCTCGGCCTGCCGCGGCACAGCGTGAAGCTGGAAAAGGTCCGCTCCAAGCAGGGCCAGGAACGCGTCGAGGCCAATCGCATCAACCTCGGCATCTTCATGCTCGCGCGGCCCGAACGCATCGACGATCTGGCGGTCGATATCCAGGACTACAACACCATCCACGCCCGCTTCAAAAGCAAGGACTTCGCCCACACCCCGATCCTTGCCGAAGCCCTGGCCGCCGCCACCGCACCGGTGCACGCGATCTGGGGCGACAAGGATGTGACCGCGGTGCCCGATATCCCCACCCGTATCGCCATCATCCGCTCGGTCCGACCCGACGCCCGCTTCACCATCATCCCCGGCGCCGGCCACTGGACCGCCTGGGATGCACCGGACGCGTTGGAAACCGCGCTACGCACCAGCTTCACCCCCTGACCGGATAGCCTCAGCCCATGGATAACCCGATGCGCGGCATCGCCCTGATCATCGGGGCGACCGCGCTGTTTTCGATTTCGGACGCAATTTCCAAGATTCTCGGCCAGCGCCTGCCGGCGATCGAGATCAGCGTGCTGCGCTATGTCGTGTTCGTGGTGATGGCGGGCCTGCTTTGCGTGCAGACCGGGGCGCATCCGCTGCGCGTGCACTCGTGGAAGCAGCAAGTGCTGCGTGGCGTCGGCCTGGTGGTCTCCGCGCTGTGCTTCATCGAGGCGCTGCGTCATCTGCCGCTGGCCGATGCTGCCTCGGTCGGCTTCATCTCGCCGATGCTGATCACCGCGCTGTCGGTGCCGATGCTGGGCGAGGTTGTCGGCATCCGCCGCTGGTCCGCGCTGTTCGTCGGGCTGATCGGCGTACTGATCGTCATGCGCCCCGGCACGGGAGCCTTCCGGCCCGAGGCCCTGTGGGTGATCGCCTCATCGAGCTCATGGGCCTTCGCCTCGGTGCTGACGCGGCAGATGTCCGCCACCATGGATACCGCCAGCACGCTGATGTGGTCCTCGGTCACCGGCCTGCTGATCGCGCTGGTATTGCTGCCATTCGCCTATGTCGAACCGAACTGGGGCGAGGTCTGGCTGTGCGTCGCCCTCGGCGTCTTCGCCTCGAGCGGGCAGTATCTGATGGTGCTGGCCTATCGCTGGGCCGGTGCCACCACGCTGGCACCGTTCAGCTATATCCAACTCGCCTGGTCGACCAGCCTGGGCTATTTCATCTGGGGCACCCTGCCCGATCACTGGACCTGGATCGGCACCGCCTTCATCGTTGCCAGCGGCATCTACACCGTGCACCGCGAGCGTGTGCGCGCCCGTTCAGCCAACCCCTAGGAATCGCTCCAGCAACGCCGTGTCGGCGGCCAGCGCCGCACTGTCGCCTTCATGCACGATCGCGCCGCGCTCCAGCACGATCGCCCGGTCGGTCATGCTGAGGATCTTGCGGGCGTGCTGTTCGACCACGATCGCCGCCAGCCCCTCGCCCTGGGTCACCAGCCCGATCGCGGCGAGCAATTCCTCGACGATGATCGGCGCCAGCCCCTCGGTCGGCTCATCGAGCAGCAGCAGGCGCGGGTTCAGCATCAACGCCCGGCCGAACGCCAGCATCTGCTGCTCGCCGCCGGAGAGCTGATGCCCCAGATTGCGCCGGCGCTCCTGCAGCCGGGGGAACAGGTTGTAGACCCGCGCTACATCCCAGTTTCCCGGCCGCGCGACGGCGGTCAGATTCTCCTCCACCGTCAGCGAGCGGAAGATGTTGCGCTCCTGCGGCACCCAGCCGATGCCGGCATTGGCGCGCTGGTCCGGCCTAAGCCGGGTGATGTCGCGGCCCTCCAGCGTCAGCCGCCCGGCAAAGCGCGTGAGCACGCCGACGATGGCGCACAGCAAGGTGGTCTTGCCCATGCCGTTGCGCCCGAGCAAAGCCAGAGTCTGGCCGGCGGCCAGGGTCAGGCTGAGATCCTCGATCACCACGGCGCCGCCATAGCCGGCGCGCAGGTTTTCCACCGTGAGCAGATCAGCCATGGCTGCCATCGCCCCCGAGATAAACCGCGCGCACCCTTGGATCTGCAGCAATTTCCGCCGCCGTCCCCTCGGTCAGCAGCGCGCCGTTGACCAACACCGCGATGCGTTTGGCGAAGCGGAAAACCAGATCCATGTCGTGCTCGATCAGCAGCACGGTGACATCCTCGGGCAACGCCGCGATCCCGGCCAGGATCGCCTCGCGCTCGCTTTCCGGCACGCCGGCGGCGGGCTCGTCCAGCAGCAGCACGCGCGGGCCGCAGGCGATGGCGAGGGCGATTTCCAGCAGGCGCTGGCGGCCATAGGGCAGTTCGCGGGTGGGCGTGTCGAAGGTGTCGGCCAGGCCGAAACGCTCAAGGATACCAACAGCTTCGGCGACGACCTTGCGGCTGGTGCCGATGCGCCGCCAGAACTGGGTGTCGTGACCGAGCCGGCGCGAGATCGCCAAGCCGATGGTCATCAGCGGCGTCAGATCGGCGAAGAGCTGGTTGACCTGGAAGGTGCGCACCAGACCGAGGCTGGCGCGCTGATCCGGGCGCAGCTGGGTGATGTCCTGCCCGCCGAGCAGGATGCGCCCGGCGCTCGGCGCCAGCACGCCGGTGAGCAGGTTGATCAGCGTGGTCTTGCCAGCCCCGTTCGGCCCAATCAGCGCGGCGCGCGCACCGGGCTCCAGTGTCAGCGATACGTCGTTGGTGGCGACCAGCCCGCCGAAATTTCTTTGCAGATGAAGGGTTTGCAGCGTGCTCATCGGCGCAGCAGCCTGCGCGGCCAGGAGGCGATGCGCTCACGGCCGACCAGCACGAGGCCGACCAGGAAAGCGCCGACCCAGAACTGCCAGTATTGCGGCGTGATGCCGGACAGCCAGTCCTGCAACAGCTTGAAGCCCAGCGCGCCGATTAGCCCGCCGTAGAGCCAGCCGGCGCCGCCGACCACCAGCATCAGCATCACATCCGCCGAGCGGTGAAACGCCAGCACGTCGAGCGAGACGAACTGCGTGGTCTCCGCCAGCAGCGAGCCTGCGACGCCGGCGATCGAGGCGGCGAAGCTGTAGGTGGCGATCAGGCGGGCGTTCACCGGAATGCCGATCGCCGCAGTGCGCAACGGGTTGGCGGCGGCGGCACGCACCGACCAGCCGAACGGCGATCCAATGTAGCGGCGGGCAGCAAGAAACAACAAAAACAGCACTATAATGCTGTAAGCTGAGCCGACGCTGCCGAACAGGTCGAACTCGTAGCTGCCGAACAGCGGGTCGAACATCAGGCCCTGCATGCCGTCGGCTCCGCCGGTCAGCCAGGTCGCGCGGTTGGCGATTTCGAACAGCACCAGCGAGACGCTGAGCGTGACCATGATGCGGCTGAGGTCGGAGCCGCGGAGCACGAGAAAGCTCGACAGCCAGCCGAGCGCGGCGCTGGCGATGGCCGCCGAGATCAGGTCGAGGATCGGGTTGGTGAAGCCGTATTTCGCCAGCACCCCGGTGAGATAGGCGCCGAAGCCGAAAAACGCGGCATGGCCGAGCGAGACGATGCCGCCATAGCCCAGCACCAGATCCAGCGACATCGCGAACAGCCCGGCGATGGCGATCTCGTTGACCAGCAGTCGCCGCTCCGGCAGCAGGAACCAGCCGGCGGCGACGGCGGCCCAGAATACGAATTCCCAGGGATGCCAGCGGGTTGCCTTCGCCAGGGCCGCGTGCGCGCGATCGATCATCGGGCGAACAGCCCGCGTGGGCGCAGCACCAAGGCTACGATCATCAGGGTGTAGATGACGAAATTGCCGACCTCCGGCAGGTAGTATTTCCCCGCGACATCGGCCACCCCCAGCAGCAGGGCAGCGAAGAACGGCCCGGCGATCCCCGCGCCGCCGCCGACGGTGACCACGATCAGGAAGTAGACCATGTATTTCAGCGGAAAGGTCGGATCGAGGCCGAGGATCTCGGCGCCCATCGCGCCGCCAATGCCGGCGAGACCGGAGCCGACGGCAAACGTGATGGCGAACACCGCGCCGACATTAATGCCGAGGCCGCTGGCCACGCGGGGATCATCGACCGCGGCGCGCAGCCTTGCGCCGAAGCCGGTGCGCGTCAGGATATAGTGCAGCAGCAGCACCAGCGCGCCGCAGAAACCCACAATCAGAAGCCGATAGGCGCCGATGCTGACAAACGAGGTGACGAAGCGGACGCGCAGGAAAGCGGGCAGGCCGACGAATTGCTGCGCCGAGCCCTGGGTGTAATCCACCATCGCGCTGGCCATGAACACCAGTCCGATGCTGAACAGCACCTGATCCAGATGCGAGCGGGCGTAGACATGGCGATAGACCAGCCGCTCCATCGCCAGGCCGACAACGGCGACCGCGATGAACACGATCGGCAGGCAGGCGAGGAACGGCACTCCGGCCCGGTTGACCAGGGCGACAGCGAGATAGCCGCCGGCCATGGCGAACGCGCCGTGCGCCAGGTTGATGAAATTCATCACCCCCAGCGTCACGGCGAGCCCGCAGGCCAGCACGAACAACAGCATGCCGTAGGCCACGCCGTCGAACAGGACCGTCAGCATGGCCTCAGTAAGCGAGGAAGGTCTGGTAGGCGTCGACCATGTCGGCGACGGCGGCGTCGTAGAGCAGCTTGCCGTGCTCAGGGGTGGACAGCGACGGGTCGGAACCGATGCGGCCATCGGGGAAGCGGGCGCGGTAATCGGCGGCCTCGAAGAACTGCGGCGCGGTGGGGGCGACCTTGGGGGTCATCTGCGCGTGCTTGATCGCGCCCTGCTGATAGTACTGGGCGAGCGCCACTTCGGAGGCGGTGGCGTGGTTGCCGTTGACGCCGGGGTAGAGCTGATCGGCCAGCACCTGACCGCGCTTGCCGGCGGACCAGAAGGTCATCCGGCATTTCACCTTACCGGTGGCCACGCCCAGCGAGCGGGAGGCGTAGAGTTCGTCGAACGCGGCGGTGACAGAGGCGACGTTGCCGCCATGGCCGTTGATGAAGAAGAACCGCTCGAAGCCGTGCGTGGCCAGCGACTCGACCACGTCGCGCACCACCAGCATCAGGGTGGACGGGCGCAGGGTTGCCGAGCCGGCGAAGCCAAGATGATGCTGCGACATGCCGTAGGCCAGGGTGGGGGCGACCATGGCGCCGATCGCGTCGCCGACGCCCTTGGCGACGACTTCGGCACAGAGATGGTCGGTGCCAATCAAACCGTTCGGCCCGTGTTGCTCCACCGAGCCGATCGGCACGATGATGCCGCGGGCGCGGGCGAGATAGTCTTCGACTTCCTGCCAGGTGGAGAGGGCGAGCTGCATACCGTGAGTCCTCCGCGGGATTGATGCAGGAGAGTTATAGCGAAGCGCCGATGGGAGCTAGTGGCTCAGAATCCAGTCGGCGGCGGCGTTGACGACGGTCGCCTCGATGCCGAAGAAGCCGTGCTGTGCGCGGGCCTCGCAGGGGCCGGAGCGCGGGCGGTCGCCACCCGAGTAGGTCAGGATGTCCACCGGGCCGGCGGCGGTGAGCGCGGCTTTCAGCTCGGGGGCGTTGGACGGGGCGGTGAAAGCGCAGGCATCGTCGCGATGGATCTGGATCAGCACCGGGCCGCGGACGCGCTTGAGATCGACGTCGTAGACCCCGTCGCGCCGCGGCGAGGTGTAGACAGGGGAGCTGATCGCCACGCCGCGGATGCTGCCCGGGGGCTGGGAGACGGCGCCGGCCAGGGCAGCGGGCGCGCCGGCGCTGGTGCCGAGCAGCCAGATCGGCGCCAGGGTGCGGGCGCGGATGGCCTGGATGGTCTCGGTGACCGCCTGCTGCGCGGCGGGGCCGACGCGGTTGCCGTTGGAGCGGACGAAGCCGGGGGCGGCATCGACGGCGACGAAATACAGGCCACGGGCGAGCCAGAGTTCGCTGGTGCGGATCAGGAAGTTGTTCGGCCGGGCGATGCTGCCATCGGGTTCGATGCCGATGCTGCCATCGGCGCCCGGGAACATCACCACTACCGCCTTCGCCGGGGCGGCGGGGGCGATGAGCAGGATGTTGCGGCCGTCGGACAGGGTGACAACCGCCGGCGCGGCCAGGGCCGGGCCGGTGAGTGCCAGCAGCAGGAGCAACAGCGCCCTGGTCATGTCATGTAGTGCAGCCGGGTGAAGCGCCGGCGGAAGATGGTGACGTCGGCGGCGACTTGCTCGGCCGGTTCGTTGCCGCGCAGGCTACGCACGATCAGGGCGGCGAGTTCCGGCATGTCGGCGGGGGTCATGCCCCAGCGCACGATCTCCGGCGTGCCGAAGCGCAGGCCGTTCATGTCGCCCTCGACCTCGGGCAGCGGCAGGCCGATGCCGCAGGCCAGGATGTTGGCGATGCGCAGTTTCTTCGAAGCCGCCTGTCCGCCGCCGAACTCGCTGGCGACGAGGGCGAACTGATGCGAAGTGGTGCGGCCCTTCGAGGTGGCGAACACCGGCAGGCCGCGCTCGGCGAGCTGGTCGGCGAGGGCGCGGGAGGTGGCGACCATCGCCGCGCCGTATGCGGTGCCGTGCTCTTTCCAGTCGAGCAGGGCGAAGGCGAGCGAGGCGGATTTGGCCGCGTCGAAATTGGCGGTGAGGCCGGGGAATGCGATGGCGTCGAGCCGTTCGGCAAGGGCTGCGTCGTTGGTCAGGATCAGGCCGGCGGGCGGGCCGCCGAGGCTTTTGTAGGTGCTCATCGTCAGCAGATGCGCGCCCTCGGCGAGCGGCTGTTGCCAGGCGCGGCCGGCGATCAGGCCAGAGAGGTGGGCGGCGTCGAACAGCACCTTGGCGCCGACCTCGTCGGCGATTTCGCGGATCGCGGCGATGGGGTGGGGGAACAGGTTGAGGCTGCTGCCGATAGTGATCAGTTTCGGGCGCACGGCGCGGGCCTGTTCGCGCAGACCGGCGATGTCCACCGTGTAGCCCTCGGCATCGACCGGGGCGTGATGGGTGACCAGGCCGTAGAGCCCGGCGCTGCCGGCGCTGTGGTGGGTGACATGGCCGCCGATCGAGGGCGGCGGGGCGATGATGGCGTCACCCGGATTGCAGGTGGCCATGAAGGAATACAGGTTGGCCATCGCGCCGGAGGCGACGCGGATTTCGGCGTATTTGGCGCCGAACACTTCGGCGGCGAGCTCGGCGGCGATGATCTCGACCTGTTCGCAGCCTTCCAGGCCCATCTCGTATTTATCGCCAGGGTAGCCGAGCGAGGGGCGCGAGCCGAGGCCACAGGCGAGTGCTGCCTCGGCGCGCGGGTTCATGATGTTGGTGGCGGGGTTGAGATTGATGCAGTCGGTTTCGTGGATCGTGCGGTTCTGCGCGATGGCGCGGTCGAGCAGGGCAGCGGTGTCGTCGGTGGACTGGCGGCTGACGGTCGCGGCGGTGGCCTGGATGAAGGTTTCGGACTGGGCGGGGACCCAGGGTCGGTACGCGAGGGCGGTCATCCGGAGGCTCCTGCCTGATGGTGCGGAGGCGAACTGTCGCGGGTCCGGCGCAGAAAATCCAGGCCTGGGTTTCGGGGGCGAACCGGGGGAAGATGCGCGGAGTCGGTTTTTGGGGAGCGGGCGATGTCCGGCAAGGTTGCGATCATCACGGCGGGCGGCAGCGGCATGGGCGCGGGGGCGGCGCGCCGGCTGGCGGCGGATGGGTATCGGGTGGCGATCCTGTCGTCGTCGGGCAAGGGCGAGGCGCTGGCCAAGGAGTTGGGCGGCATCGGGGTGACCGGGTCGAACCTGTCCAACGATGACCTCGCCAGGTTGGTGGAACAGGTTATGGCGCAATGGGGGCGGGTCGATGTGCTGGTGAACAGTGCCGGGCATGGGCCAAGGGCGCCGCTGCTGGAGATCAGCGACGAGGACTGGCACCGGGGGATGGAAGTGTATTTCATGTCGGTGGTGCGTCCGGTCAGGCTGGTGACGCCGGTGATGCAGGCGCAGAAATCGGGCTCGATCGTGAATATTTCGACCTTCGCGACGTTCGAGCCGGACCCGGTGTTCCCGACCTCGGGCGTGTTCCGCGCTGGGCTGGCGAGCTTCACCAAGCAGTTCGCCGACCGCTATGCGGCCGAGGGTATCCGGATGAACAACGTGCTGCCGGGGTTCATCGACAGCCTGCCGGAGAAAGAGGTGTTTCGCGAACGCATCCCGATGGGGCGCTACGGGCATGTCGAGGAGATCTCGGCTACCATCGCCTTCCTGGCCTCCGACGGGGCGGGATACATCACCGGGCAGAACCTGCGGGTGGATGGCGGGATCACACGGTCGGTTTAGGAACGCATCATGGTCGAGATTGCCAAGCTGAAGTCGAACAGCCTGATCGAGAACCGCAGCAATTACGGGCGCGCCGTGGCGGTGGATGACTGGATCCTGCTGGCCAATACCGCGGGGCGGAATTTCTCCACGCGCGAGATGCCAGAAGATGCCGCCGGGCAGGCCGAGCAGATGTTCCGCAATGTCGAGGGCGCATTGCAGGCGATGGGCTCGGGGCTGGCCGATGTGGTGCGCGCCAGGGTGTCGGTGCCCAATCCGGCCGACATGCCGGCGGTGATGGCCGTGTTCGCGCAGAAATTCGCCGGCGTCGATCCAGTGGGCACCTTCACCTGCACACCGCTGGCCGGGCCGGAATACAAGGTGGAAATCGAGATAACCGCCTATCGCGGCGCGGGAAGCGCCGCAGTGCGGCGGATCTCAGTCGCCTTGTAAGAAGACGTTTTTTTGCTTCTTTTTTTACAAAAAAAGAAGGTCTTGCCTCCCCCTTAAGCCGCCCTCTTCTGCTTGTTTTTCTTGTTCTGCCCCGGTGCCACCCCGCGCGCCCGATCGAGCACCAGGCGCGCATAATCATCCATATCGCCATCAAACGGCGCGATGGTGCCATCAGCGGCGAGCCAGAGCCGGTCAGCCACCAGTTCCATCAGCGAGCGATCATGGGTGATCAGGATCACCGCGCCCTGGTAGTCGTTCAAGGCGTCGAGCAAAGCGCGGCGGCTGTCGATGTCGAGATGGTTCGTGGGTTCGTCGAGGATCAGCAAATGTGGCGCGGCCATGGCCACCATGTTGAGCAGCAGGCGGGCGCGTTCGCCGCCGGAGAGGTGTTCGACGGTGGTGGATTGCTTGTCGAAGCCGATGCCGAAATGGGCGAGTTTGGAGCGTTGCGCGGTTTCGCTGTCGCCAGGCCGGGCGCGGCGCATGATGTCGATGGCGGTTTCGTCGGGGTCCATCGCCTCGATCTGATGCTGGTGGAACCAGCCGACCTTGATGCGGTGTTCGCGCTGCATGCGGCCTTCGGCCAGCGCCAGGGCGCCGGCGGCCATTTTGGCGAAGGTGGATTTGCCGGCGCCGTTGACGCCGAGCAGGCCGATGCGGTCGTCCACATCGAGGCGCAAGTTGAGGTTGCGCAGGATCGGCTCGCCGCCATAGCCGATCGAAGCGCCTTCGAGCCGCATCAGCGGCGGGGCCAGCGGGCGGGCGGGGGATGGCAGGGTGAACGGGGCGACCCGTTCCTCGATGATGGCGCCGACGGGTTCGAGCTTGGCCAGGCGTTTCATGCGCGACTGGGCCTGGGCGGCTTTGCTGGCTTTGGCGCGGAAGCGATCGACGAAGCTTTGCAGGTGGGCGCGTTCGGCTTCCTGTTTGGCGCGGTTGGCGGAGAGCAGGCGGGATTTCTCGGCGCGCAGGCGTTCGAAATCGTCATAGCCGCCGGTGTAGAGATCGAGCTTGCCTTCGCGGACGTGCAGGATGCAGTCGACCGAGTTGTTCAGCAGTTCGCGGTCGTGGCTGATGATAATCGCCGCGTTGGGGTATTTGCGCAGGCGGGCTTCGAGCCACATCGCGCCTTCGAGGTCGAGATAGTTGGTGGGTTCGTCGAGCAGCAGCAGGTCGGGCTCGGAGAACAGGGCGGCGGCCAGGGCGACGCGCATGCGCCAGCCGCCGGAGAATTCGCTCATCGGCCGCGCGAGGTCTTCGGTTGAGAAGCCAAGGCCGGCGAGGATTTCGGCAGCGCGGGCGGGGGCGCGGTCAGCGCCGATCTCTTCCAGGCGGTGATAGATATCGGCGATGCGTTCGGGCTCGGCCGTTTCGAGCTCGGCGTAGAGGCCGTGGCGGACGGTGTCGGCCTCGAGGATGGTGTCGAGCAGGGAGATGGGCGTGGCGGGATGCTCCTGGGCGACGGCGCCAATGCGCGCACCACGGGGCCAGGAGATTTCGCCGCCATCGGGTTGCAGTTCGCCCAGCACGAGCTTGAACAGCGTCGATTTCCCGACGCCATTGCGACCGACCAAGCCGGCCTTCGCCGTGGGCGGCAGGTTCAGCGAGGCGTTGTCGAAGAAGCGGCGTCCCCAGGCGTTGAAGACGAGGTTTTCGATCTGGAGCATGGGAAGGGGTTCGCCGTTCGGGATTGTGGGCCGGAACGGCGAGCCTGTAGCCGGTTTATGCTGCAGTTGCGAGGAAAATTCAGCGCGAGGCGGCAACGTCCCAAAGGGCGCAAACGCCGCTGATCTTTTCGTAGGTGCCTTCGACGACCTGCAACGGCGCGCGGCGGCCTTCGGGGGGCGGCGGCGGGTGATGGCCTGGAGGCGGGCCGGCATTTCCGGCGACGGAGCGGATGAGGCCGTCATGGCCCCAGAAGCTGGCAATGGTGGTCATTTCCTCAGGCTGCCAGGTGGCGTCGTCGATTTCGCGAGCGCCCCAGCCGTACTCGACCAGGAAGTCCGACGGGGTGCGGGTGTAGAACGAGGTCATGTAGTCATTGGGGTGCCGGCCGAGGGTAACGGCGACTCGGTCCTTGTCGGCGCAGGCGATGTCGTAGCCCTGGCCGACGTCGTCGAGCGTGTTCAGTTCCATCATCAGGTGGTGCATGCCGTGCCGGGCCGGGTGCTGGAAGATCGCCAGGCTGTGGTGACGCGGGTTGAC
>CAIRTN010000014.1 GCA_903881515.1 uncultured Rhodospirillales bacterium
CCGAGCCTGCGCGCCGCGCTTGTCGCGCATCAGGCCAAGTTCGCCCTCGGCGGTGATCTTGACCCAGCCCGAAACGCTGCATAGCCTCATCAAAGAGCCACGCCGCCCGAGCGCTTTTCAACAGCAGACGGGACATCCCCGCCATGGCCGAAGCCGTGATGCTGCTCGCCCGCACCGAGGCGATCTTCCTTGACCCCGTCTACTCCGGCAAAGGCATGGCCGGGCTGATCGACCTCATCCGCAAGGGCGCCTTCGGCAAGGACGAGAACGTGGTCTTCCTGCACACCGGCGGCCAGGTCGGCCTGTTCGCCTACGCCGATTTCCTCACCAAAGCAGCGATCTGAACGGAGCGGGCGGTATGACACGCATTCTCTGGACCAACATACCGCCCGAATTCCAGCCGGTCGCCCTTGAGGCGATCGGCGACGGCTTCGAAACCGATTTCTGCTCCGCCGTGGATCAGGTCACCGACGAACAATGGGCAAACGCATCCGCCATCATCGGCGCCGCCCCCCCGGCCGAGCACATCGCCAAGCTGCGGAACTGCCGCATCTACGTCAAAGCCGCCGTCGGCTATGACGAGGTCGACATCGAACGCCTGGGCGCCATGGGCATCGCCGTCAGCAACACGCCGGATTACGGCACCCGCGAGGTCGCCGACCACGCCATGGCGCTGGCCCTCACGCTCGCCAAATCCATCGCCTATCACGACGAAAGCCTGCGCGCCGACCCGCGCGCCAACTGGCGCCCGGCGCATAACCCGTTCGGCAAGCGCCTTTCGGTCTGCACCTTCGGCATCGTCGGCATCGGCCGCATCGGCACCGCCGCCGCACTGCGCGCCAAAGCCTTCGATATGGACGTGGTGTTCCACGATCCCTACACGCCCTCCGGCTACGAACTCGCCCTCGGCGTCCGCCGCGCCCGCAGCCTCGAAGCCCTGATGGCGCAGTCCGACATCGTCTCCATCCACGCCCCGCTGAACGCCGAAACCCGTGGCCTGATCGGCAAGGCCGCGCTGGCCGCCGCCAAGCCCGGCATGGTCCTGGTCAACACCGCCCGCGGCCCGATCATCGACCTCGCCGCCCTCTACGACGCCATGCAGGACGGCCGCGTCCTCGCCGCCGGGCTCGACGTACTGCCCAACGAGCCGGCCAATCTGCAAGACCCCCTGCTCGCCGCCTGGCATCGCGGCGACGCCTGGTTGCGCCATCGCCTGGTGCTGACGCCGCATTCGGCGTTCTACACGCCGGAAAGCATGCGCGACATTCGCGCGTTCTCGGCGCGCACCGCGGCGCGGTTTCTGCGCGACGGCGAACTCGAAAACTGCGTGAATCGGGCGTTTCTCGTCAAAAAGTAAGCGGTCGCTTTTTTGGAAAAAAGCTCTGCAAAAAACTTTTGACATCGGTGGTAAGGTTAGTTATAACGCCTACATATGATAACTTATCTCCTAGCCCTTATCGCTGCTGGCCGCTCCCAACTCCTTGCCACCCTGCTCGGGCACCCCGGCACAATTGCGCCCGAAATCTCCCAGGAATGGGCGGAAATCCAGCAGATCCTCACGGCCATCGAAGCACTGTTCACCGCCTGGAAAGCCAGCCGGCCGGCCAGCGAACCCGCGCCCCCATGCCCGGATTCCGTCCCGCAATCCATCTCCGTGCCAACGAATTGGTACCCACCCGCCTTCCCGCGCCGGCACGCCGCGCACGCCCCACCACCCGCTTTTTCGCAAAAACCCGCTTTTAGGCCTTGGGAGACGCGCGCCTATTTTGTTACGTTATCAAAACAACAACGGATTTACAGCACTTTCCGCATCGCCGCATCGATCCGCGACGGGTTGAAATTCTCATCCACCCAGGCAATCCCCGCCGCCCCGATCGCCGCACACGCGCTTTCATCCGCATGCAGCCGCAATATCAGCTCGGCCGTCGCCTCCGCCCCCTCCGCCACACACCCCGCCAGCAGGTCCGGCAAATCCAGCCCCTCCACCGCCATCGGGCTGCACACACACGGCAGGCCATACGCAAAACTGTCCAGCACCTTGCCCTTCAACCCCGCCCCAAACCGCAACGGCGCCGCCGTCAGCCTTACTCGGCGAAAAATATCAGCAAGATCAGGTACATACCCCAAAACCTCGACCCCCGGCCGCCCCTCCAGCCCCAGATCCCCCGGCATCTCGCTGCCGGCCAGCAACAGCTTGATCTCCGGCGCCACCGTCCGAACCCTCGGCATCACCTCATCCAGCAACACCATCAAAGCATCCCGGTTCGGCGGATGCCCAAAGCTGCCGACATACGCAACCCCGCTCCGCTCCGAAAATGCCACCCCCAACCGCCGCGTCGCCACCGCCCAAGGCACCACCCGAACCACCGCCTCCGGCACCTCCCGCCCCAGCAACTCGGCCTCAACCTGCGAATGCGTGATCACCACATCGGCCTCGCGCACCGCATCCAGCTCCGCCACCCGGATCGCATCCTCCACCCAGGTCCCCAGCACCGCCGCCATCCGGTCCAGCCTGAGGAAATGCAGATCCGCCACCGAAAACACGATCCGCGCCCCCGGCGCCCAGGCCCGCGCCTCCGCCAGCCACCTTGCCGCATTCGACAACCGATGCAGATAAACCAGCGAAACCGCCTGCCGCAGCCCCCGCAAAGCAACCCCCGGCCCACCGACCGCCACCCGGTCCAGGCACGTGATCCCCTCGCTCTGCAACAAAGCCGCCGCCTCCGGATCATGCGCCGCGGCCTCGGAACTGGCGATGAACACCACATTGAACCCTAAGCGCCGCAGGCTGCGCATATGCGAAATCACCGCCTGCGACCCCGCATCGCGCGTCGCCCTGGGCAACCGGTCGTCAATCACCAACGCAACGTTCGACCGCCCCTCCGCAAACGCCGGAATCGCCATCGCCGCCGCGATCTCGCTGGTCACAATCACCGCCGCCTGTTCCAGCTGCGCCGGCCCAAACGCCTGCGCAAATCCGGCCCGTACCGCCGCGCGCAACTGGCTGGCAACCTCGGGTGACAGACTGTCCATCCCCGGAAGCACCATCGGCGACCCATAAACCTCCGCCCCCCCGGCCATCACCCTGACCGTACGGGCGCGCGCCGGAGAGATCGGCCGCGGAAAATGCAGGCTAAAAGCCGCCTCCCCACTGCCAATCCCGGCCGCCGCAAGATCGGCCCGAAACGTCGCCGCCTGGGTTTCACCCACCAGCACGTCGTCGACAAACACCTGCACCGCAACATGCTCATCCGGCCGATCCGGATCCCAGGCCCACCCCCAGACCCGGCTCCGGTCAACGCCTTCAAGATTCGATCGCATATGCCGCCTCAAATACGTCCCTGGCAGCTTGCTTCATCCCGGTCGGCTGGTCTACCACCTGCTGCCCGCAACGCGTTGGAGTGCAACAAGGACTTGGCGAACCCCGCAGGCTTCGCTCCCGGCGTCCTTTATGCGCGGGTCCCGGTTCCGGCGCTGCCCCCGGCCCCGGCCCGGCCAGCGCAGCCGCCCGTCTTCGATGCGACGGCCGCCGAACGCTATACCGATCCCGATCTGGCAGCCATCGCCCCCTATGTCGACAGCGTTTGGTACCGCGGCCGCTACCCCGACATCGCGACCTCCGGCATCGACCCCGTGGAACATTACGGCACCGCCGGCTGGCGCGAGGCGCGGATGCCCTCGCAGGATTTCGACCCCGCCTGGTATCTCGCCGCCTACCCCGACATTGCCGCCGCCGGCATCGAACCCCTGCACCACTACATTACCTCCGGCTATCGCGAAGCCCGCCGCCCGATCCGCCCGGCCGACCGCAAACGCAAAGCCCTCGAACGCAGCCTGCGTGACGCGGAGTCACAGGGTGCTCCACCCGATGCCCCCGCGCTCAACCAGCTCGCCCTCCGCCGCCTCATCGCCGCCACCGCCCAGGCCGCCTTCGGCTTCGTCCTGTCGGTCAGCCACGACCGCTACACCGACGTTACCGGTGGCTCGCAACTGGTGATCAGCGACGAACAGGCCCTGTTTGCCTGCGCCCGCTTCGCTTACCTGCACATCTCGCCCAGCGAGCGCGCCTACCGGCTGCTGCCGCCCGGCGGCAAAACCGCGAAGCTGCAACTGGTGCTCGACGGCCAGTTCATCGGCCTCGCCAGCGCCGCCGACCTGCGCGAGGCCCTGGCTGCGGAAGCCGCCAACCTGCCCGCCCGCCGGCTGTTCATCCTGCACTCCTTCTTCGGCTATCGCGCCAGCGACCTGATCGCCCTGTCCGCCGCCCTGGCGCCGCAGCGCAGCCTGTTCTGGCTGCACGATTTCGGCGCGATCTGCGCCGGCTACAACCTGCTGCGCGACGGCCTGGAGTTCTGCGGCGCCCCCCCACCCGACAGCACCGCCTGCACAATCTGCGTCTACGGCGCGCGCCGCGCCGAGGATCTCGGGGCGCTGACCACCATGTTCACCGCCCTCCGCCCCGTCGTCGTGGCCCCCTCGCAAAGCGCGCTGAACATTTTTCGCCGCTACTCGAAACTCCCGCACGCAGCCGCCATCGTGCACCCCCATGCTGTTCTGACCGCAAAGACGCCACTTCACACCCCGCGCCCGCAGATCGGCACAGCAGCGGACCCGATCCGCGTTGCCTTCGTCGGCTACCCGCTGCCGAACAAGGGCTGGAGCACCTTCCAGAATCTCGCCGACGAATTGACTGCAGCCCCCGGGATCAGCCTGTTCCACTTCGCCGCACCCGAGACGCTGACCCCGACGCAGGGTCTGACCTGCGTGCCAGTGCAGGCCACCGCACAGGCCCGCACCGCGATGATCGACGCACTCCGCACGCACGCGATCGACCTCGTGCTGCTGCTCTCGCCCTGGCCGGAAACCTTCTCCTTCGTCACCGCCGAGGCAATCGCCGCCGGCGCCGACGTGGTTGCGCTCGCGTGCAGCGGCAACGCCGCCGCGATGGTGCGCCGCTTTGGCCGCGGCATCGTGCTCGCCGATGAGGCCGCATTGCGCGATTTCCTGCTCGGCGGCGCGGTGCAGGCCTATATGCGCCGGGTCACCCGCGAAGGCCGGCAATACGGCACACTGCGGCCGATCGGCACGGCGGCGACACTCGGTGTTCCGCCCAGTCTGGACCTGCCGACAACCGACGAGCCTCGCCTCACCCCGCTCGCCGGCGCCGCACGTTTGGATGCCCACCGCGAAGGCTGGACCTACGCTATCACGCTGCCCGAAGGCTGCGCCTCGATACGCCTGCTGTCGCGCCGCACGCCCGATGGCAGCGGCATACTGGTCAGTGCCATAAAGCTCGACGATCGCGACCTGTCGCTGGACGATCCCGCCCTCGGCGCCGGCTGGGGCAAAACCACCGCTGGCGCGCGTCTGACCAGCGGCGATGCGAGCCTTGCCACCGGCGGGGCGCACGAACTGCGGCTGACCCTGCGGCCAGAGCCCCGCTATCCGCTGCTGCCCATCGATGCGGATTAGATCGATGACAACGATCTGCTTCTCCAGCTTCGCTTACAACTACCTCGACCGTGCCAAAGTCATGGCGAAATCGCTGCGCCGGCACCATCCGGACTGGCAGATCTGGGGCGTCGTGCCGGATCGCCGGCCGGAGGGCCTGCCCGCCAGCGCATTGGCGCCGTTCGACCGCGTGATTGAGGCCGCCAGCCTCGGCATCCCGGATTTTCCCGCCTGGATGTTCCGCCACGACCTGATCGAGGCGGCGACGGCGGTGAAAGGCCGGGTGCTCCGGCTGATCCTGAGCCAGCCGGGGGTGACAAGAGCGGTCTATCTGGACCCTGACATGGCGTTGTTCGCGCCGATCGAGCCGCTGCTCGCCTCGCCCGATGGCCCGGCCATCGTGTTAACACCGCATCAACTGGCCGCGAATACGCTGCGTGCGACCGTGGATGAAAATGAACGCACCACCATGCGGTATGGCGTGTACAATCTCGGCTTTCTGTCGGTGGCAAACGATGCCGTCGGACGGGAATTCGCAACCTGGTGGTCCGACCGCCTCGACGAAGCCTGCTACGATGCCACCGAGATCGGCCTGTTCACCGATCAGAAATACTGCGACCTAGTGCCAGGGCTATTCCCGCGCGTGCATATCTCGCGCGATGAAGGCTGCAATGTCGCCAGTTGGAATCTCAGCCGGCGCCGGTTGCACTTCGGGCCGGAGGGCGTGCTGTTTGCCAACGACGCCATCCTGCGCCTCTACCATTTCACCAAGATCGGCCATCCCGCCGGCCTACCGGCCCCCGGTGACGTGATGACCGAGCGCTATGCAGGCGACAATGTCGAAGTGCACGAGTTGGTCGCCTGGTATAAGCGGCAGATGCTGCAAAATGCCGTGCCTGCCGTCACAAGTCACACATGGGCTTACGCCCTGTTTGCCGACGGCACGCCGATCCCGCGTGCAGCGCGCCTGGCGTGGCGCGACGATCCCGGGCTGCGCGCCCGTTTCCCCGACCCGTTCGACCCTGCCTTCGCGGCGTTCATCCAAAGTCCCGCCGACGTACCGTCCCTACCGGAGTCCCCCTGATGCCCCGTTACCTCGTCACCGGCGGTGCCGGCTTTGTCGGCAGCCATATCGTTGCTGCGCTTTGCGATCGCGGCGACGAAGTCGTCATTTTCGACAATCTATCCACCGGCCATCGCGCGGCGGTGCCGGCCGGCGTGCGGCTGATCGAAGCCGATCTTGCCAGCCAGCAGGCGGTCGACGATGCGCTGGCCGACGGGAAGTGGGACGCGGTGCTTCATTTCGCCGCGCTGTCGCTGGTCGGCGACAGCATGCGCACCCCGCTGTATTATCTGCAGGCGAATATCGGCAACGGCCTGCGGCTGATCGATGCCTGCATCCGCAATGGTGTTCCCCGTTTCATTCTGTCCTCGACCGCCGCCCTGTTCGGCATGCCCGATCGCACGCCGATCGACGAGTTGGCCCGGATCGATCCCGGCAATCCCTATGGCGAGAGCAAATTGGTCCTCGAGCGGGCGTTGTTCTGGGCGGACCAGATCCACGGCCTGCGCAGCGCGGTGCTGCGTTACTTCAATGCTGCCGGCTCCGACCCAGACGGCCGGCTGGGCGAGGATCATCGGCCGGAGACCCATCTGGTGCCATTGGCGATCGATGCTGCAATGGGCCGCCGCCCGCCGCTGCAGGTGTTCGGCACCGATTACCCCACACCGGATGGCACCTGCATCCGCGACTACGTCCATGTCAGCGATTTGGCGACCGCGCATCTGGCGGCACTCGACCAACTCGATGACCGCAGTGTGACCTACAATCTCGGCAGCGCTAACGGCCATTCGGTGCTGGACGTGCTGCGTTCCGTTGAGCGTGTGGGAGGACGGCCGGTTCCGCATACGATGGCGCCGCGACGGCCGGGCGATCCACCGGTGCTGGTTGCAGCCTCAGGCAAGATTACCGCCGAAACCGGTTGGCAGCCACGCTTTGCTGCTTTGGACGACATCGTGGCGACTGCATGGCGCTGGCGCGAAGCGCACCCCCACGGCTATTGCTGACAGCAGCCTAACCAGCCTTTGTAACAATACTGCGTCAGTGCAGAAAATACGACCTTTCGGGGTTGCCTGCCCGCGTCGTTCGGCTACAAAACCGCGACACCGTCATTGAAGCGCATACATCCGTCTGGTCGGTATACAAATGAAGATCACCCTTTACAGCGATATGATCTTGCCGACGTGGAACCGGGGCATAACTCCATGATTCCAGACGAACTCCTGCAAGTTCTGGGGCCACGCACCCCTGATCGGGCAGTCTGGTGTCATTTCGATATCGAATGGTATCTGACGGCATATCCCGAGGTCCGCGACAGCCTCAGCGGCGAAGCCACCGACGACGCCGTGCGGCAATTTTACGTCGACCGTGGCCGGGCACTGGGGCATTCGCCCAATATGTTCGTGGATGAGGCATGGTATCTGCGCCGTTACCCCGATGCCGCCGCCGCTGTGCGCAACGGTCAGTCGGGATCGGGCTACGAGCATTATTGTGCCATCGGTTATCTCAACCGCTCGCCACACTGGCTGTACGACGAGGCGCTCTATCTGCTGCAATCGCCTGATCTGACCGATGCGCGGCTGCTTGAGGCCGAGTGTGTCAATTACTACGACCACTACCTCAAGTCTGGTTCGCGCGAAGGCCGCGTGGCCCACCTGCTGTTTCATCCGGCGATCTACCGCGCCGGGCTCGCCAATCCCGGCGCACCGGAAGCCCGCAATGCGTTCGAGCATTTCCTGCACCGCGCCTGGATCGAGCGCCTGGACGGCGAGACCTCGCTGTTCTTCGACCAGGGCTGGTTCGTCGGCCAATACCCCGACGTGGTGTCCGAGATCGCCAACGGCCGTTGGTGCAGCGCGCTGCACGCCTACCTCGCCCAACCGCAGGCCGGCTTCGACCCCTGCCCCTATTTCTCCGAGAGCTATTATCTGTCCGAACACCAGGACGCCCGCGACGCCGTCGCCGCCAATGAGGCGCAAAGCGGCTACGACCACTTTCTGAAGGTTGGCGTCTACGCGCTGCGCGCGCCGTCGCCCGATATCGATCTGGCCGCCTTCGCAGATCGCCGGCCTGGCATCGCGGCACGCATCGCGATGGGACAGGAACGCGACGCTTTTCTGGCCTTCCTGCGCGCTCCGCCGGAGGAACGGCGCCTCGCCGTAGCAAGCACGCCGGTCGTCGATATGCCGCAGCTACCCGCACCGATCGTGCGGACCGGCTATGGCCATATTGAGTTCTTCGGCCATCAGATGGCCGCTCATGGCTGGTTCTTTTGCGGGTGGATCAGCCCGCCGCCCGATTGCTACGAGGCCGAAGCGCAGATCGTCGCCCGCTTCGAGATGGGCCAACTTACGGCCACAGGCACCGTGGCCACGCTGCCGCGTGCCGATGTGGCAGATTTTGGCATCGGCGTGGTGATTTTCATCGAAGAAGCCGGTGCCTCGCTTGGCAACCTGCAGACGATGACGATCGATATCAACGACGGAGGGCCGCAGGGCTGGTCTCTGTCTGCGACCGACCACGTCGCGCAGTACCGCGACCAGGTAATGTCCGCCAATATCGTGCCGGTCATTAATCAGTTGTTCCCGTCAGCGGCGAAGCCGCGGCTGGAGAACCTGGCAGGCCGGCGCGGCTATACCGGCGTCAATACGCTCGGTGAGTTGCGTGACAAGGTTTTCCTGGAGATCGACGAAGCGATCGCCTGCCCGCGGCATGGCATTGCGCTGGTTGGCTGGGCGTTGTGGGAGCCCGGCGCGGTGGTACAGGTCCGCCTGCAATCCGGCCACATCGTCACCGACATCAATTTTGACGACGCCATCCGTCTGGACCGCCCCGACGTGCGCGACAGCGTCGGCGCGCAATACGGCCTGACCGAGCTTGCCTCGGGGTTCATCGTTTTCCTGCCGCATGGGCTGGTGCCGGACGAGACGACCTATCTGGAGATCGAAACGGCGCGCGGCGAGTTCGCTTATCGCGGACTGCCGACACCGAAGCTGCGCGGCATCACCGCCATCCGCTTCCTGCTGGATCGTATTGACCTGCGCTACGGCGAGGTTGGCAAGGCGTTCGACCGGATCCTGGGGCCTGCGGTCACCATGCTGAACAATGACCGGCTGCGGACGCCAGCGCGGCATACCGAAATCACCTTCGGCACGCCGCCTGCCAACCCCGAATTGTCGGTGATCATCACCCTCTACGGCCGGTTGGACTTCATGGAGTATCAGTTGGGCTTTGCCTCGCGGCACACGCCCACGATCCCGGTCGAATATATCTATGTGCTCGACGATCCCGGCAAGAAGCGTGAGGCGGAGAACCTGGCCTCGTCGCTGTGGCAGCGGTTCCGGATCCCGCTGCGGTTGATTGAGCTTGAGCGCAACATGGGCTTTGCGCCGGCGAACAATGTCGGGCTGGAGCTGGCGCGCGGCAATTACATCTGCTTCCTGAATTCGGATGTCTTCGCGGGCACCGATGACTGGATGGAGCGGATGGTGGCGCGGCTGCGCGACAATCCGCGGCTGGGCGCGGTTGGCCCGATGCTGCTGTTCGAAGACGGCTGCGTGCAGCATCAGGGTATGACCTACGAGCGGCTGCCGCTGTTCGCCAACTGGTATTTCCCGATGCATACCCGCAAAGGCTGGCGGCCGACGGACGAGACGGGTCTGGTGCGCTGCGTCGCCATCACCGGCGCCTGCATGGTGATGCGCCGCTCGGTTGCGGTCGAGTTCGGCGGATTCGACGAGAGCTACATTATCGGCGATTTCGAGGATTCCGACCTGTGCATGAAGTTGCGCGAGCGCGGCCTTGAATGTGCCGTCGACATGAGCGCTCATCTTTATCATCTGGAGCGTCAGTCGCAGGCCGGAACGGAGAATCGCTGGCGGATGAATCTGACCGTGTACAATGCCTGGGTCCATGAGCGCCGTTGGCAGGATATGCTGACACGTATCGAAGCCGCCGAGGCACGCACATGAGCCGCCGCCCGTCTTCGCCAGCGAAATCCGCGCGTGCCGGTAAAGGCAAGAATGCGGCTGCGCCGGTCGCCGCGCCGGATGAAGCCGCGGCGCCGCCCGTTGAGGTGCCTGACGCTCCGACCGCTGAATTTGTCGTCGTTGCCGAAATCGAAGCCATCGCCGAAACCGTTGCACCGGTCATCGCCTCGGCAGAACCGGAACCCGCAATCGTTGCCGAGGCCGTTGATACAACTCAGACGCTGCCGGAGACGGTAGACGTCGAGGCGGTTGAAGTTGAGGCGGTCGAGGCCGCTGCGGACGAACCGATCGCTGAGGCGATTGCCGAACCGATCGCAGAGCCGGTTGCAGTTGTGAAAACGCCGGACGCCGCGGTGCCGCCCGCGCCGGAACCCGTTCCGGCCCCGCCACGCAAGAAGCGCGTGCTGATCGCCACCCACAGCCATCCCGCCATCTCCAAGGGTGGCGCCGAGCTTGCCGCGTGGAAAGTGTTCGAGAGTTTCCGCGAATTGCCGGACTGGCAGGCCTGGTTCATGGGCTGCGGGCGTGACAGCAATGGCGGCTCGCGCCTGGGCAGTGTGATCACCCAGCCCTTCGGTGACGATCAGTTTCTGTATGCCAGCGGTCAGTTGGACTGGTTCAAGTTCTCCAACTTCGACGAGCGCTTCCCGCGCGAATTCGCCGAGCTGCTGCGCAATACCAAGCCCGACATCCTGCATTTCCATCACTACGTGAATTTCGGGATGGAAGCCTTCCTGATCGCCAAGCGCGAACTGCCGGACTGCAAGATCGTGCTGACGCTGCATGAGTATCAGGCGATCTGCAATCATTACGGCCAGATGGTGACGAAGGCGAATAAGAGCCTGTGCTACGAATCCAGCCCACGGGATTGCAACAAATGCTTCCCCGATATCCGCGCGGCCGATTTCTTCCTGCGTCAGGCCTATATCCAGCGCTTCATGGCACTGGTTGACCATTTCATCTCGCCGAGCCAGTTCCTCGCCGACCGCTACATCGCCTGGGGCCTGCCGGCCGAAAAGGTCTCGGTGATCGAGAACGTGATCGCGCCGCCGAACGCCGCCGGCACCGAGCAGATTCGCAGCAGCAAGGGGCCGCTGCGGGTTGGTTTCTTCGGGCAGATCTCCTTCCTCAAGGGCATCAACGTGCTGCTCGACGCGGCGCTGATGCTGGAAAGCGAAGAGGTCGAAGACATCGTCTTCGAGGTGCATGGCGACTACTCGAACCAGCCGGCGGAGTTCCAGGCGGACTTCATGACCCGCATGGCCAAGGCCGGGCGCAACGTGCGGTTCAACGGACCGTATGACAACACCCGCGTCGATGCGCTGATGCGTAGTTGCGATGTGATCCTGGTGCCTTCGATCTGGTGGGAGAACTCGCCGGTGGTGATCCAGGAATGCCTGCGCAACCGTCGTCCGATCATCGCCTCGAACATCGGCGGTATGGCCGAGAAGGTGCGGCCGGGCCTTGATGGCTGGAATTTCAATGTCGGCAACGCGATCGAACTTGGCAGCCTGCTGCGCGAGCTTGCGGAAAACCGCGAGCAGATCGCCGCGATGCAGGAAACCATGCGCCTGCCGCCAACACCGGACGATGCGGTGAACGCGCATCTCGCGATCTTCGCCGCCCTCGGCGTGGCATAAGAAAGGCCCCGGCAGTCACCTGCCGCGGCCTTTCTCTTACTCAGACCACCGACGTCA
>CAIRTN010000015.1 GCA_903881515.1 uncultured Rhodospirillales bacterium
CCGCCGACCTCGCCGTTCTCGCTGAAACCCTGCTGCTGCTGCCCAATACCGCCACGATCGGCGAAGTGCTGGTCAACTGGCGGTTGGAGCCGCTGCTCTGAACGCGCTACTGTACGTCAAAATATTGAGAGACTTCATATGACCTTCCGCCAGGCCCTGCTCGCCGCAGCGCTGAGCTTCGCCGTTCCGCTCGCCGCTCACGCCGCGCCGAAGACCGACCTCGTGGTCGGCATGGCGGCGCAGGATATCGGCAAGCTCGATCCGCACCTGGCGGTCTCCACCATCGACCGCACCGTGGTGGCGTGGATCTACAACGCCCTGGTGCGCTTCAAGCCGGGCAGCATGTCGCCGGCCGATATCGAGCCCGATCTGGCGCAGTCCTGGGAATTCTCCGCCGACAAGAAGGTCTGGACCTTCCATCTGCGCCCCGGCGTAACCTTCCAGGGCGGCTATGGCGAACTCACCGCCGATGATGTGGTGTTCAGCCTGACCAAATCAGGCGATCCGAAGCGTTCCGCGTTCTCCGCCGATTTCGCGGCGTTCGAGAAGGTCGAGGCGCTCGACAAGCTGACGGTGCGCATCACCCTGAAGCAGACGCTGCCGAGTCTGCTGGGCATCCTGACCAACTACAGCGGCGGCTTCATCGTCTCGAAAAAAGCCGTCGAGACCTTGGGTGACAGCTTCGCCTCCAAGCCTGTCGGCACCGGGCCGTTCGCCGTTGCCTCGCTGACGCCGAACCAGTCGCTCGAACTGGTTGCCAACAAGGGGTATTTCCGCGGCGCGCCGAAGCTGGAGAAGATCAGCTACCGCTTCATGCCGTCCAACGCCTCGCGCGACCTGGCGTTCCAGAACGGTGAGCTGGACGTGGAATACGGCATTTCCGACCAGACCTGGGTCGACCGCACCCGCAAGCTGCCGGGCGCGGTGGTCGATGTGTTCGAGCCGGCGGAAGAGGCGATCCTGCACCTGAACATGGCGCAGAAGCCGCTCGACGATATTCGCGTGCGTCAGGCGATCGCTTACGCGGTGAACCGGCCGGAACTGCAACGCTGGCAGGGGCCGACCGTGTCGCGCATGCCGGCCAGCGTGATCCCGGGCGGCAATCTCGGCTACGCCGCCGATGCGGGGCTGCTGGAATTCAACCTCGACAAGGCGAAGGCTTTGCTCGCCGAGGCCGGCTTCCCGAACGGACTGACCCTGAAAGTGGTGCACACCCAGCTGCCCGGCATGCTCGCCGGCATGCAGGTGGTGCAGGCGGAACTGAAGCGCGCCGGGATCAATCTCGATCTGCAGGTGGTGGAACACGCGACCTACCATCAGATGATCCGCGAGGACCTCAGCGCGATGGTCTACTACTCGGCCTCGCGCTTCCCGGTGGCCGATTTCTACCTGACGCAGTTCTACCATTCGCGCAGCATCGTGAAGACGCCGACCGCGGTGACCAATTTCAGCCATTGCACCGTCGCCGACGCGGAAATCGACGCGGCCCGCACCGAGCCGAACGATGCCAAGCAGATCGCGCTGTGGCAGACCGCGCAGAAGAAGATCACCGCCGCGGTCTGTGCCGTGCCGCTGATCGAGACGCTGCAAACCTGGGTGCACAAGGACACGCTGGACTACGGCTACGAGCTGAAAGGCTCGCTGTCGCTTGGCCCGCTGATCACCGAACTGACCCAGTTTAAGTGATCTTCTATGTGATCCGCCGCCTGCTGGCGGCGGTTCCGACTTTGCTGGCCGTGCTGACGCTGGTCTTCGTTCTCGTCCGCATCGTGCCGGGGGACCCTGCGATCGCCATTCTCGGCGATCGCGCCACCCCGGTCGCTGTGGCCGCGCTGCGCGCCAAGCTCGGCGTGGACCAGCCGATCTGGTCGCAATATGTCGACTTCCTCGGCAAATCGCTGACCGGCGATTTCGGCCGCTCGATGGTCACCGACCGGCCGATCCTGGCCGATGTCGCCGCCGTGCTGCCGCACACCATCGACCTGACGCTCGCCGCGATGGTGATCGGCGTGGCACTCGGCATTCCGCTGGGCGTGATGGCCGCGCTGTATCGCAACCGCGCGGCCGATATCGCGGCGCGGATGCTGTCGCTGCTCGGGTTGTCGTTTCCGGTGTTCGTCTCCGGCATCTTCATGCTGCTGGCCTTCGCGCTGCACTGGCGCATCTTCCCGGTGATCGGCAACGCCAACCTGGCCGACCCGCTGGACCGGCTGACCAAGCTCGTGCTGCCGGCGCTGACCTTGGGCATCGTCATGGCCGCCTACATCACCCGCGTCACCCGCAGCGCCATGCTACAGGTGCTGGGCGAGGACTACATGCGCACCGCCCGCGCCAAGGGCGTGCCCTGGCGGCGCGCGGTCTGGCGGCACGGATTGCGCAATGCCGGGCTGCCGGTGGTCACCGTGGTCGGGCTGTATTTCGGCATCCTGATCGGCAATTCGGTGCTGACGGAAATCGTATTCAGCCGCCCCGGCCTCGGCAAGATCATCGTCGGCGCGCTGAACCAGCGCGACTACACCATGCTGCAGGGGCTGATGGTGATCTACTGCTTCCTGATCGTGGTGGTGAACCTGCTGACCGATCTGACCTACGGCCTGATCGACCCGCGGGTTAAACAGGCATGAAAGCGATCCTGCGCAACCCGACGACCTCGATCGGCGCGCTGTTCTGCATTCTGATCTTTGTCGGCGCGATCCTGGCGCCCTGGATCAGCCCGTACGATCCGCTCGACCAGAACATCATCGACCGCCTGCAACCGCCCAGCGCCGAGTACTGGCTGGGCACCGATATCTATGGCCGCGACGTGCTGAGCCGCATCCTGTGGGGGGCGCGGATATCGCTCGTGGTCTCGGTGGCCGCGATCACGGTGGCGGTGGTGATCGGCGGGGCGATCGGCATGGTCAGCGCCTATATCGGCGGGCGGTTCGACCTGTTCGTGATGCAGGTGATGGATGTGCTGCTGTCGTTCCCCAGCCTGATCCTCGGGCTGATCGTGGTGGCATTGCTGGGGCCCGATCTGATCAACCTGATTGTCGCCATTGCGCTCACCGCCATCGCGCCGTTCGCCCGCATCGCCCGCGCGCCGGTGCTGTCGCTGAAGGAGCGTGCGTTTGTCGAGGCGGGACGGGCGCTGGGCTTCTCGCATGCCCGCGTGCTGTTCGTGCATATCATGCCGAACATCCTGTCCGAAGTGCTGGTGATGGCCAGCCTGTGGATGGCCACCGCCGTGCGCACCGAGGCGTCGCTGTCGTTCATCGGCCTGGGCGTGAAGCCGCCGACCGCCACCTGGGGCGGCATGATGCGCGACGGGTTCGAGGCGATCCTGGATGCCCCCTGGCTGTCGGTGTTTCCCGGCATCGCCATCCTGATGCTGGTGCTGGGGCTCAACATGGTCGGCGACGGGCTGCGCGATGCCACCGATCCGAAGCTGTCGGGCTCATGACGCCGATCCTCGACGTCTCCGGGCTGCAGAAGCATTTTTCGGTCACCAAGGGGTTCCCGCGCTCGGTGACCACCATCGTCAAGGCCGTCGATGGGGTGGACTTCACCGTCGCACCCGGCGAGGCGTTCGGCCTGGTCGGCGAATCCGGCTGCGGCAAATCCACCGTCGCCCGCGCCGTGCTGCGGCTGATCGAGCCTGACGCGGGGACGGTGCTGTTCGATGGCACCGATGTGCGCGCGGCGTCCAGTTCCGCGTTGATCCGGCTGCGCGAGCGGATGCAGATCGTGTTTCAGGATCCGTATTCCTCGCTCAATCCGCGCCGCACCATCGGGCGCACGCTGGTCGAGCCGCTGGGTGTGCATGGCATTGCCCGGGGGCGGGAGGCTGAGGCGATTGCGCGCGGGTTGCTGGAGGAGGTCGGGCTGCCGCCGACCTCGATGACCCGCTATCCGCATGAATTCTCCGGCGGGCAGCGCCAGCGCATCGGCATTGCCCGTGCGCTGACGTTGAAGCCGGCGCTGATCGTGGCCGATGAGCCGGTTTCGGCGCTAGACGTGTCGGTGCAGGCGCAGGTGCTGCTGCTGCTGAAGGATTTGCAGAAGCGCCGGGGGCTGGCGTTCGTGTTCGTCAGCCACGACCTCAGCGTCATCCGCTGGTTCTGCACGCGGGTGGCGGTGATGTATCTCGGCCGGATTGTCGAGCAGGGGCCGGTGGCGCAGGTGTTTTCCGCGCCGCGGCATCCCTATACCCGCATGCTGCGCGATGCCTCGCCGATCCCCAATCCATCCCGGCGCGGGGTGCTGCCGCGGGTGATCGGGGAAATCCCATCGGCCGCGGCGCCGCCGCCGGGCTGCCATTTCCATCCGCGCTGCGCGCGGGCGACCGAGCTTTGCCGTTCGGTCTACCCCACATTCCGTGATGGGGTGGCCTGCCACCACCCGCATATGGACTGAGCGGTCAGGCGCCGCGCCGGAACAGCGACTGCATCCGCGCGAACACGTCGACGTCCATCTGCAACAGCAAATGGATGATATCGATCGGCACCCAGTTCTCGCGGATCAGCCCCTCGTGATGCAGGTAGAAATCCATCACCCGCATCGACACGCGCCGGCCCGTCGGGCCGATGCCCAGGAAACTGCCGCCGAGATGATCGGCCGACACGCTCGGCCAGCCGCCGGTAGCGGTGTACGGACCGTCGGCGAGACGGATGTAGTGCTGCGAGCCTTTGATGTTGTGAAGCGCGATGCGGAACGGCAGGCGGTGGTAATCCACGAAGCCCTCGATGCCCCGCGTGGTACCGACGCCGCTGGGGCCGTACCACATCATCTTCGGATGCCAGCCCCAGACCTGCGACGGGGTCAGGAACGCGTCACGGCCCATGGTCGCGACATCGCCGTGATCGCCGAGTTGCATCTGCATCTGCCGCATCTGCGCGAAGTTCGCCGCCGATAGCGCCGGGTCCTGCGCGGTCAGCACCACGCCATCGGCGGTGAACGGGCCGGGCCAGCGTCCCTCGGTGCCCATGCTGGGCGCCAGCGGCCAGAACCCGGCCTGGCGGATCACGTCGAGCACATCGATCAGCACCGTGCTCTGCGCGATCTTGCCGTCGACGATGCGGTGCACCTCGCAGGAGCGCAGATAGATCGTCCGCCCGGTCGCCGGGATGGTCAGCCAATCCTTGCGGAAGGTGCCGCAGTAATGGCCGACGCAGGCGACGAGGTCGTTGCCCTCGTATTCGCCGCCAATCAGGATCGACTCCCGGCGTTCCAGATCGGGGAAGGCGTGCAGCAGCGGCGCCCAGACCTTGGCGGCGATGGCGTCCAGCCCGGTCATCTCGTTCATCGGATGTGAGCCGCGCCAATGCGCGTTCGGGTGGTACGCTGCCGCCAATGCGGCTGCGAGCGTCGCCGGGGTTGCTTCGGCGATGCGTGCCAGTGCGTCGCGCACGAAACGCTTGTTGGCGAGATGCCGTGCCTGATCGGTCATGCCGGAAATCCGTACCACTGCCGGGTGTTCTCGTAGAATAGGGCGCGGTGCTCATCGGCGGAAAAGGGCGCGACGATTTCGGCGAAGGCATCGAACATCGCGCGATAGGTCATGTTGCGCCGGGCAACGGGGTAGTCGGTGCCGAACAAGGCGCGATCGGTGCCGAAGGCGTCGATGCAGGTCATCACCGTCGTTCGCAGCGCCGGAAGCGATTTGTCGGGGCCGTAGGCGCCGAAGTTGGAGACCTTGATTGCGATGTTCGGGCACGCCGCCAGGGTTTGCAGCCCAGCGCTCCAGCGTTGCAGGCCGGCTTCGTCGCGGTCGACCGGAGTGCCGCAATGGTTGACCAGGATCAGCTGCTCGGGGAAGTCGCGCGCCAGGGCCGCGACTTCGTCGGCCTGATACGGGTTCATCAGCAGTTCCAGCACGAAGCCGTGCCGGCCTAGCAGTTTCACACCGCGGCGGAAGGCGTCGCTGCCGACGATGCCGGCCTCGGTCCAGCGCTTCGCCGGATCGGGGTGCCAGCGGATCGTCTCACGCACGCCGGCGACGCGGGGGAAGGCGGCGTGGGCTTCCAGCACCTGTGCGGCATCCGGCGACGTAAGGCCGGCGAAGGCGATGCATCGTGTGGCGATGCCGCTGGGGCGGTCGAGCATTTCGAGCCAGGCGGTTTCTTCCACCGGGCTGCGGCGGCGATCCCAGACCGCTTCGATATGCACGGTGCCGGCGAGGTTCACGCCGGCGGCGTCGGCCAGGTAATCTGATGGCAGGTAGGTATGGCGCATGTAGGAAATGTCGCCGAGGGCGGCGAGCGACGGGTCATCGGCGGCGAGCCAGAGGTGCTTGCCGCGTGCGAGATCCCACAAATGATGATGCGAATCGATCACCGGGCCCTGGTACGTCATGACTGTCTCCCGCGCGTTGCGCGCAATTGACCGGGTTTGCACCGGGGAATAGCGTTAACATCACCGAAATCGGGAGGAACCCTTTTCCAATGGCAAACAAAGTTGCGCAAATCTGGGCGTCGGGCAAAGCCGTCGTCAACGGCTGGCTGGCGATTCCGTCCGGCTTCTCCGCCGAGGTGATCGCACAGTGCGGCTTCGACAGCGTGACCGTCGACATGCAGCATGGCGTGCAGGACTACCTCTCGATGGTGTCCTGCTTCCAGGCGATGCAGGCGCATCCGATCACGCCGATGGTGCGCGTGCCCTGGAACGAGCCTGGCATTATCGGCAAGGCGCTCGATGGCGGGGCCTATGGCGTGATCTGCCCGATGATCAACACCAAGAAGGAGGCCGAGGCCTTCATCGCCGCCTGCAAGTATCCGCCGATGGGTGTGCGCAGCAACGGGCCGATCCGGGCTGCGATGTATGGCGCGGTTTCGGCCTATCAGGGCACGGCCAACGCCGAGACGCTGGCGATTCCGATGATCGAGACCAAGACCGCGATCAAGAACCTGGAAGCCATCCTCGACGTCGAGGGGATCGCCGCGGTGTATGTCGGACCGTCGGACCTGGGCTTCTCCTATGGCCTGCCGCCGAAGCTGGATCGCAGCGAGCCGGAGATGCTGAAGATCTACGACAAGATCCTCAAGGAATGCGACAAGCGCGGCATCTATGCCGGCATTCACACCTCCGGCGGCGCCGATGCGGCGAACTGCCTGAAGCGTGGCTTCAAGCTGGTGACGCTGGCAAATGACAGTGGCCTGATGGCTATGGCCGCGAAGCAGCACATCGCCGAAGCCCGCAAGGCGATCAAGGCCTGACCAAATCCGGGCCGGGTGGCAACACCCGGCCCGTACTTTATCTGGAGAACCGCCATGGCGACGTCCCCCGTTATCGTCTTGAACCCCACGGACGGCGTTGTGATCGCGCGCGCCACCCTGCTGCCCGGCACGTCGGTGGCGCCCAATGTGCTGTCGACCGAGCGGATACCGGCCGGGCATAAGGTGGCCGTACGCGCCCATGCCGCGGGCGAGGAGATCCGCCGCTATGGGCAGATCATCGGTTTTGCCACGCAGGCGATTTCCCCCGGGCAGCATGTGCATGTGCATAATTGCGGCATGGGCGATTTCGATCGCGATTATGCCTGGGGCGTCGATGCCAAGCCGACGCAGTATTTCGCCGATCAGGCGACGTTCCAGGGCATCCGCCGGCCGGACGGGCGGGTGGCGACGCGGAACTATATCGGCATCCTGACCAGCGTGAACTGCTCGGCGCATGTCGCCGCCCTGGTGGCCGATGCGTTCCGCAAGAACCCGATGACCGGGTACGACCCGCTGGCCGAATTCCCGAATGTCGATGGCGTCGTGGCGCTGACGCACAAGACCGGGTGCGGGATGACCGATCGGGAGCCGCTGGCTTTGCTGCGGCGGACCATCGGCGGCTACGCGCGGCATGTGAATTTCGCCTCGGTCGTGATGCTCGGCCTCGGCTGCGAGGTGAACCAGATCGGCAGCCTGATGACCGAACAACGCCTGGCCGGCCGCCTGCGCGCGATGGATATCCAGGAGATGGGCGGCACCCGCAAAACCGTCGAGGCCGGCATCGCCTTCGTCCGCGAGGCGCTGGCCGAGGCCAACAACGTGCATCGTGAAACCGTCCCCGCCAGCGAGCTCACCATCGCGCTGCAGTGCGGCGGCTCCGACGGCTATTCCGGCATCTCCGCCAACACCGCCCTCGGTGCCGCCAGCGACCTGTTGGTGCGGCACGGCGGCACCGTGATCCTGTCGGAAACCCCGGAAACCTACGGTGCCGAACACCTGCTGACGCGCCGTGCCACCTCGCGCGAGGTCGGCGAGAAACTCGTCGGCCTCATGCGCTGGTGGGACGACTACACCGCCCGCAACAACGCCGAGATGAACGCCAACCCCTCGCCGGGCAACAAGGCGGGCGGGTTGAC
>CAIRTN010000016.1 GCA_903881515.1 uncultured Rhodospirillales bacterium
CGAGCCTGCGCGCCGCGCTTGTCGCGCATCAGGCCAAGTTCGCCCTCGGCGGTGATCTTGACCCAGCCCGAAACGCTGCATAGCCTCATCAAAGAGCCACGCCGCCCGAGCGCTTTTCAACAGCAGACGGGACATCCCCAGATGATTTGTCAGCAAATGTTATCGAGGTCATAATCAACATGCTTCGTTAACGGACAGAACTTGGTGATGAAGGAAGCGGGCAGGGGTGGTTGAGACGGCATCACAGTCGGCCTCGGGGCGGATCATGGCCCAATCGCGGCAGGGCGGTTGGCGCGTGATGTTAGCGAACGCGCTGTCGGCGCTGGCCGATGCGCCGCCGCGCAGGCTGTTGTTCTGTGCTGCCGTGGCAACACTGGCTGCCCTGGCCTCTGGCTGTCTGTTGTTGCTGCAGACCGGGCGCGAGCAGGCGCTTGACCGCGCCGCGCTGCGGCTGGAGCAGGCCGCCGCCGACGCCGCTCTGCCAGAGCTTCAGGCCGTCGCCGCGGCTGACTCCGTGCTGGCCCAGCTGGCAGTGTTGACGCAAGACACTGGCGCAGGGGTGGACACCGCGCTCCTCGATGGTGCGGCAAAATCGGTCCCCGGTCTGCGCGCTGTGGTGTTGCTGGATACCAGTGGGCGGGTCGAGCAGAGCTCGCTGCCGGAGTTGCGCCACCGCGCGTTCGGCAACAGCCGTTGGTTTATGGCCCTACGTCAGCCGCCGCTGGAGAGCGCGGTTGGCGCGCCTGAGGTGATGGCGCTGGAAGCTGGCGCGACGCGGGTGCTGGCGGTGGCACGTCTGCGCCGCGGTGGGCCAACCGGTTTCGCCGGCGCTGTTGCAGCATTGATCGACCTGGACACGTTGCTGCGCACTGTCCGCGCCACCCACCTCGGCCAGGGAATGGCCATCCGGGTGTATTCCCGCCTCGGTGTCCTGCTTGGTGGAACCGATGTGGCCGCCGTCGAGGCCGGGCAGCGCTCGTCGGAGCTGCCGGTGTTCGCGCGTGCCAGCAGTGGCGCCACCTCCGGATCATGGCGCGGGGTTCTGCCATCGGGCGACCCGGCGGTCTTCGCCTTTGCCGCGTCGGCCGGCGGACCGACATTGGCCGTGGTTTCGCTGCCGCGCAGCATCGCACTGGCCGGATTTACCCGCGATGCCTGGGTGATCGGTTCGGAGTTCGCCCTGTTGGCCCTGGTGGTCATGGCGGCGCTGATCGGCATGTATCATCAGGCGATGGCGCTGACCCGACGCACCCAGGTTTTGGTTGCGAGCGAACGCGCCGCGCTGGCGACGGCGCGCAGCAAACAGGAATTTCTGGCCGCGATGAGCCATGAAATCCGCACGCCGATGAATGGTGTGATCGGTATGGCCGGGCTGCTGATGGACACGGAACTGGACCCTGAGCAGCGCCGTTACGCGCAAACCATCCAAGGCTCCGCCGAGCATCTGCTCAGCGTGCTGAACGAGGTGCTGGACTACTCGAAGGTGGAAGCGGAGGCGCTGGAACTGGAATTCACCCCCTTCATCATCGAGGAGGAGGTCGCGGTGGTTGCGGAACTGTTCGCACCTGCGGCCTCGGGCAAGGGCGTGGAACTGGTCTGCCGCTTCAACGACGGGCTGCCGGTTGGCGTGATCGGGGATCCCGGACGCTTCCGTCAGGTGTTGTTGAATCTGGTCGGCAATGCGGTGAAATTTACCGAGCGCGGCTGGATCGAGATCTCGCTCGATGGTCAGGCTCAACCGGGCGGGCGGTTTCGGCTGCGCTGTGCGGTAGCTGATACCGGGATCGGCATTGACCCGAATGCCATCAGCCGCCTGTTCGAGCGGTTTTCCCAGGCCGCGCCCTCCACCGCACGGCAATTTGGCGGCACCGGGCTGGGGCTGGCGATCTGCCGCAAGCTGGTGGGTGCCATGGGCGGGGAAATCTCCGCCGCGCCACGTCCGGGCGGCGGCAGCGCGTTCGTGTTCGACATTGACGTCGGCTGGCACGACAACCCGATCTCGCGTGACACGCAGCCGCTGGCGGGGCGGCGCTGCCTGGTCGTCGACGATCTGCCGATCACCCGCGAAATCCTGACACGTCAGCTGGAGAGTCTTGGTGCACTGGTCGATTGCGCCGAAGACGCTTTTGCCGGCCTCCGCCTGTTGCGCGCGGCGGCGGACGATCCATACGATCTGGCGCTGGTGGACCGTGCGATGCCGCTGATGGACGGGCTGGCGCTGGCGCGCGCGGCGGTCGCGCGCGTCGGTGACGCGGCAACCGTCGCCACCAAGGTGACCGGCGCACGACTGATGGTGCTCTGCGCCTCCGGACGGATCGGCGAGATGGCCGATACCGTCGGCCTGTTCGATGCCATGCTGCTGAAGCCGGTGATGGTATCGCGGCTGCGGGCGCTGGCGGTGATGCTGGCAGACCCGGCGCCGGCAATCGGCGCGCCGGAGATGTCGGCTATGGTGGCTAGGCCGAGAGCTGTGCCGCTTCCCTCCGTCGTCTCTCCGCCGGTGGCTGGCGTCGAGCCTACCGCGCGTGGACTGGCAGGCCTGCGCATCCTGCTGGCGGAGGACAACCCCACCAACCAGATGGTGACGCGCGCCATCCTGGCCCGTGCCGGTGCCGAGGTGGTGGTGGTCGAGGACGGCGAGCAGGCGGTCGCGGCTGCGTCTGCCGAACGGTTCGACGTGGTGCTGATGGATGTGCAGATGCCGGGCATGGACGGGCTGACGGCGACACGCAGCCTGCGCCAGTGCGAGGCGGCCGGCCAGGCGCGAACGCCGATCATCGGGCTCACCGCCGGGGTAGGGCCGGAGTGCGAGCGGGAATGCCGCCTCTGCGGCATGGACGCCTGGCTCAGCAAGCCCATCGGGCGTGAGGCGCTGGTGAACGCGGTGCTCGCCGAGGTCGGTCGGGCCGACGTCTAGCCGGGTGGGCTGCCGCTACAGGCGAGGCCTCACAAAAATGCGTACCCCATTCGTCTGCATTTGAGATAAGAAGCCAATTCTGAGCGGCCGGGTTTTTGCTGGAGCGATTTTGCGTCGTTCCTGCGGGCTGTAACAGGACGATGCACGCGCTTCTTGCCAGGGCGTGGCAGCGTCGTGGACATGTGTATTTTAGAATAGGACAACCCTTGATGACAGATCGCGGATTTGCCGCACAATTGGTCCAGGACCTGGAACCGGACGATGTCCGCATGGTCCTTTCGGTATTCTCCAAGGACTTGGAGCGGCTGACCGGCATGATCTCAGCGGCCTTGGCTGCGGGCGATACCGGAGCATTCCGCCGGGCGGCGCACGGCCTTGCCGGTGCCGCGGGAGCGGTGGGAGCAGCGGAACTGGAACGCGTATGCCGCAAGGCGATGAACGACACGGCGGCCGATGCGACAATTATCGCCACGCATGAAGCGACAATCCGGCAGATGACCGCCACGGCACTGGCCGAACTGGCTGAATTCGTGCAGCGCCTCGACAAGGTCGCCTAAAAGTCAGTTTCCAAAGGCGATGCTTTCGCTTGGGGCCAGGGGCGATGGCCTGGCCTTAGCTGCCCGCAGGTTAGACCCGAGGCCGCCAGGCCCGCAGATCCTCGACCCCGTTGCGCAGGATCAGGCCGATCTGCCGAACCTGTTCGCGCAGCCGCTCGGGCGGCCCGGTTTCGATCAGCCCCAGCAGCGCGGAGGCAGCGGCGGCAACGCGCAGCAGCCCGACATTCTGCGCCGAACGGTTCAGCACACGGGCGTTATGGCCCAGCAGTTCCAGCCGGCCGCTTTCGGCGAGGTCGCCCATGGTGGCGACCTGCGCCATGGTGTCCTCGCTGAACTGGCGCACCACCTCCTGCGTCGCGGCGGCGCCGATATCGGCGACGAGTTCATCCAACCGGGCCGGGTCAAAGCGTGGGGGATCGGCAGGTTGTTGCCGGGACGCGGCGGATTCACCGCTCATCACCTTGCGGATCGCTTCGGCCAGGCGCTCGGAACTGATCGGCTTGGTCTCGAAATGGCTCATCCCGGCGGCGAGGCATTGCGTCTCGTCGGCGCGCATCGCGTTGGCGGTAAGCCCGATGATCGGAATATCGGCAACCTCGCCGGGCAGGGTGCGGATGGCGGCGGTGGCGGCCAGGCCGTCCATTTCCGGCATCATCACATCCATCAGGATGAAATCATAGCGGCCGACCTGCACCGCCTCCAGCGCCTCGCGGCCGTTCTCCACCGCTTCCACCCGATGGCCCAGCCGCTCCAGCATGCGGGTCACCACCAGCCGGTTGGTGGCATTGTCCTCGGCGACCAGCACATCCAGCCCCGGCGCGCGTTGCCGGATCGGCGCGGCCTCCGCAGGCGGGGAGGGCATGGGATCGGCGGTGGCGCGCAGGCGCACGTCGAAACTGAATGTGCTGCCCATGCCCTCGACGCTCTCGACCGCGATGGTGCCGCCCATGTGATCAATCAGCCGCCGGCTGATCGCCAAGCCCAGGCCGCTGCCGCCGAAGCGGCGCGAGATCGAACTGTCGACCTGGGTGAACTCGTTGAACAACCGGCCGAGTGCGTCGGCGCGGATGCCGATCCCAGTGTCGACAACGGCAAAGCCAATGCGCAGGACCCCGCCGGGTTCGCCTTCCAGGCGGCGGACGCCGATGCGCACGCTGCCCTCATGGGTGAACTTGAGCCCGTTGCCAACCAGATTGAGCAGCACCTGGCGCAGCCGGTGCGGGTCCCCGACGGCGCGCAGCGGCACGTCGGGGCCGATATCGTTGTCCAGCACCAGGCCCTTGGCGCGGGCTTCCTGGCCCATCAGCTCGATGACCTCGCGCACCAGCCCGCGGATATCGAAAACGGTCTCCTCCAGCTCGAGCCGTCCGGCATCAAGGCGGGAGAAATCAAGGATATCGTTGATCAGTTGCAGCAGGTGCTGGCCGCTATCCAGGATGATGCGCACATAATGCTGTTCGGTGTTGGGCAGCTTCATGTCCAGCAGCAGTTCGGCGACGCCGATGATGCCGTTCATCGGGGTGCGGATCTCGTGGCTCATCACCGCCAGGAACTCGCTGCGGGCACGCCCGGCGGCCTCGGCGGCGTCACGCGCCGTGGCCAGCGCCTGCTCGGTCCGCTTGCGGTCGGTGATATCGGTATAGGTGCGCACATAGGCGCCGGACCGCGTGATCTCGGTGCGGACTTCCAGCACCGTGCCGTTCGGCCGTACGCGTTCGAAGGCGGACATCTGCGTCGATGGCAGACCGGCGCGCAGCGCGCCGGAGACTTCCGGCGCCAGGCGGTCAGCAGTGCCGAATTCGCCCTGTTCGATCTGCCAGCGGACCAGATCGGAGAATTGCGGGCGTGACTGCACCAACCAGTCCGGCAGGCCGAGCAGCTCTATGGCGCGGCGGTTGAGTACCGGAATATTGCCCTGGGAATCGATCATGATGATCCCCTGGGAGATGTTGTCGAGCGTGGCATTCAGCGCGTTCTGCGAGCCGGTGATCCGCCGGTGCTGGCTGCGCATGGTCAGTCCGACCGCGAAAATCAGCGCGGTGAGCACAAAACCGGTGGCGCCGAGCTGCAGCAGGTGGCGGCGGAACGTGGCGTAGACCTCGTCGATGCCCAGCCCGACGGCCACGACCAGCGGATAGTCCTGCACATGGTCGAAGGAGCCGACGCGGGCGATGCCGTCGGCGGCGTTGTTGTCGATGTAATGGCCACGGTCGACATCGGGGGCGAGCAGTTCGGCGATGTTGGCGCCCTGCAAGGTACGGCCGGTGCCCTGGTCGGCGTTGGGGTAACGCGCGCGGATTGCGCCGTCAGTTCCCAGCAACACGATGGAGATATGGCCCAGATCCAGCTGGTCATAGAGGTGGGTGAACACCTGCATTGCCATGCTGCACACGACAACACCGCCAAAGCTGCCATCGGGCAGCACGATCTTGCGGGTGATATCGATCGTCCAGGTGTCGCCCAGGCCCTGCTGCGGCAGGCCGATATGCAGCAGGTCCTCGGTGCTGCCCTGCTGCGTGCGGACCAGGTCGGTCTGCGAGAAATCCCGCCGGCTGGGCACGCCGCCGATGCTGGAACTGCGCAACACACCGGAGGCGTCGATCAGCGAAAACCGGAACGACGGCCGGCCGACGATCGGGCCGGTGCGGGTCCACCGCGCCAGATCGAAGCTGGCCGGGTCGCGCGCGTAGGCATCGCGGATGTAGATCAGCGTCTGATCGATCGCATCCAGCGTGCGTTGGACATTTTCGGCGAGGCCACGGGCGAGGTTGCCGGTCTCCTGCTCAACGACAGCCGTCGAGCGGTCGTACTCCTGCCACAGGTGCACACTGATGGCGCTCCACACCAGCACGCTGGCGATCAGCATGATCACGGCATAGCCGACACGGGCGCCGGCAAGCGGGCGCCTGCCGGTGATCGGATCAACCTGCGTGGCGGGATCAGGCATTGGTATAAATTTGCATCGTTATGAAATCATGTGTGACAGGCCCGGCTATGTTGCCGTGAGTGGGGTGATCCCGCAAATAAAGTTAACGCGGGTCACTGCGCGGGTCGAAAGCCGCCTGCAACCCGTCGCCCAGGAAGTTGATCGCAACCACGCTGACCAGGATCAGCAGGCCGGGCCAGATCGCCAGCATCGGTGCCGAGGTGATCAGTTCCTGCGCGTTGCTGAGCATGCTGCCCCAGCTTGTCGCCGGCGGCTGGATGCCAACGCCCAGGAACGACAGCCCGGATTCGGCCAGGATGACGCGACCCATCGCGATCGTGGTGGCGACGATCACCGGGGTGATCGCGTTCGGCACGATATGAATGCCCAGCACCCACCACGCCGGCGCCCCCTGCGCGCGTGCCGCCAGCACGAACTCGCGCTCGGCCAGCGCCAGCGTGCTCGCCCGCACCAGCCGCGCAACCCCGGTCCAGCCCAACAGGGTGACGATGACCACGATGCGCCAATAGCCGGCCGACCCCGAGCGGATGAATTCGGAACTGAAGCCCAGCTTGGTCAGGTCGAGCGCGGCCAGGATGATCAGGATCGGCAATTGCGGCAGGGCGATCATGAAATCGGTGAACCGCATCAGCACCATGTCCACCCGGCCGCGGAAATAGCCGCTGATCGAACCGATCAGGGTGCCGACGATGCTGGCGCCCAGCGCACCCATGATGCCGATGGTCAGTGAGGTCTGCCCGCCGCGCAGCAGCCGGGCGAACACGTCGCGCCCGGCATCGTCGCTGCCCAGCCAATGCTGCGCCGTGGCCGGGTCGAACCGGCTGAGCAGATCGGCATCCACCCCCGAAACCCCCTGCCAGGCCTCATAGATCGGCGCCGATTCGCTGGCCATCAGCAACAATGCCAGCAGGCCCGCCCCGGCCAAAGCCGCGCGATCGCGTTTCAGCCGCAGCCAGCGCAGATGCCAGACGGAGACCGATTCCTCGGCATGCGCGCTCATTTGCGCCGCCCCCCCAGCCCGATCCGCGGATCGAGCTTGGTATAGGCGACATCGGCCAGGATGTTGGCCAGCAGGATCGCCGCGGTGGTGAACAGCAGGCACACCAGGGCGAGGTTGTAGTCATTGCCCATGATCGCCTCCAGGATCAGCCGCCCCATGCCGCGCCAGGCAAAGATAGTCTCGGTCAGCAAAGCGCCGGAAAACAGATTGCCCATGCCCAGCGCGATGATCGTCACCACCGGGATCATCGCGTTGCGCAGCGCATGCTTCAGGATCAGCCGCCGCGATGACAGCCCCTTGGCCCGCGCGGTGCGGATATAATCCTGCCCCAGCACCTCCAGCATCGCGGCGCGCGCGTAGCGGGTGGGCGCACCGATCTCGACGATCACCAGCGTCAGCACCGGCAGCGCGAGATGCGAGAAGATGCCGCGTATGCCTTCCTCCGGCCGCGGCATGCCGCCCGCCGGCAGCCAGCCGAGGATCACGGCGAACAGATAGATCAGCATCAGCCCCAGCCAGAACGCCGGGATCGAAATCCCGGTATAGGCCAGCAGCCCGATCGCCCGCTCGATCCAGGTGCCGCGTTTCAGCGCCGCAATGGTGCCCAGCGTAATTGCAATCACGGTGGCTATGGTGAAGGCGGTCGCCGTCAGCACGATGGTGTTGCCCAGCGCCGGGATCACGATGTCCCACACCGGCCGGTGCTGCAGCCGCGAAAATCCGAAATCGCCATGCACCGCTGCCGTCAGCCAATGCCAGTATCGCTCGAAGATCGGCGTATCGACGCCGTAGAGCTGACGCAGATGCGCGATATCCTCGGGTGTCGCATCCGGGTTGGCATTCATCAGCAGATCGACCGGATCGCCCGGCATCAACCCGATCAGCGCGAAGATCACGAACGACTTCGCCATCAGCACCACAAACGCCCCGGCGGCGCGCGACAGCAGAAAGCGGGTCATGCGGCGATTTCCAGCGGGTGATGGCAGGCGGCCTGATGCGCCCCGGCCAGCACCCGCAACACCGGTGCCTCCACCGCACACACGCTGCTCGCGCGCGGACAGCGCGGATGAAACGCACAACCCGGCGGCGGCGCGAGCGGGGAGGGGATATCGCCCTGCAACGCCCCGCCCGGCACCCGCTTGCCCGCCCCGATCCGCGGCACCGCATCCAGCAGCGCACGGGTGTACGGATGCGCCGGCGTATCGAACAACGCATCGCGCGGCGCCACCTCGACCACCCGGCCCAGATACATCGCCGCCACCCGGTCAGCCAGATGATGCACGGCGGCCAGATCGTGGCTGATCAACAGGTACGACAGCCCGGCCCGGTCCCTTAGCTCGGCCATCAGGTTCAGGATCTGACTCTGGATCGACACATCCAGCGCCGACAGCGGCTCGTCGGCGATAATAATCCGCGGGGCCGGTGCCAGAGCCCGGGCGATCGCGATGCGCTGCCGCTGCCCGCCGGAAAACTGATGCGGATACCGGCTGGCCGCATCCGGCGGCAGCCCCACCTGCACCAGCAACGCCCTTACCCGCTCGCGCCGTGTCGCCGCGCTGCCGATATTATGGATACGCAACGGCTCGGCAATGATCGACGCCACCGTCAACCGCGGATCGAGCGAGCCGAACGGGTCCTGAAACACCATCTGCACCGTCCGCCGCATCGCCTGCCGCGCCGTGCGGTTCATCGCCGCGATATCCGCGCCATCGAACCGCATCGTCCCGCCGCTATGCCCCACCAGCCCCAGCAGCGCGCGGGCAAACGTGGTCTTCCCCGACCCGCTCTCCCCGACCAGCGCCAGCGTCTCCCCCGCGAACAGCGACAGATCAACATTGCTGACCGCCTGCACCTCGCGCTTCGGCCCAAACCAACCCTCTCGCCCGGCCGGAAACCGCACGCTCAGGTTCTCCGCCTGCAAAATCGGGCTCACGCCGGCACCCCAACCCGGATACAGGCCGCCGCATGCACCGGCGCAACCTGCCGCAGCGCCGGAACCCCGGCCAGGCAGGCATCGACCACCCGCGGACAGCGCGGCGCAAACGCGCACCCCACATCCCGCCGCCTGAGATCCGGCACATTGCCCGCAATCACCGGCAGCACCGCCGCGCGATGCGCAATATCCGGAATCGTCGCGATCAGCCCCGCCGTATAGGGATGCGCCGGCGCCATCAGCACATCCTGCGCCGGTCCATGCTCCACCGCCCGCCCGGCGTACATCACCATGATCTCGTCAGCCATTTCGCTGATCACGCCCAGGTTATGGCTGATGAACAGCATCGCCATGCCCTCGTCGCGCTGCAATTCCAGCAGCAGATCCAGGATCTGCGCCTGCACCGACACATCCAGCGCCGTCGTAGGCTCATCGGCGATCAGCAACTCCGGCCGGCACGCGATCGCCATCGCGATCATCACCCGCTGTCGCATCCCGCCGGACATCTCATGCGGATACGCCCGCGCCCGCAGATCCGGAGCCGCGATCCCCACACGGTCCAGCAACGCCACCGCCCGCCGCAGCGCCTCGGCCTCCGACGCATTCTCATGCACCACCAGCATCTCGGCGATCTGCACGCCCACCGGCACCACCGGGTTCAGCGCCGTCATCGGCTCCTGGAAAATCATCGCCATCCGCTTGCCGCGCAGCCGCCGCCGCTGCTCCTCAGGCAACGCGATCACGTCCGCGCCATCCAGCCGCAACGCGCCACCCAGCCGGTTCGGCACCGGCAACAGCCCCATCACCGCCAGCGCCGTCATCGACTTGCCGCACCCGCTCTCGCCCACCACGCCAAGCGTCCGCCCGGCCTGCAGCGTCAAGCTGATGCCATCGACAATC
>CAIRTN010000017.1 GCA_903881515.1 uncultured Rhodospirillales bacterium
CCACGCAAGGGCTCGCAATGACGGTGGAGAGGTGCGCGGTGTGGGGCGCGGTTTGCGGCGACGGCGCCCGGGTGGCGAGGGAGTGGGTTTCCAAAGGCCCTCGGCCTTTGGCGGGTCCAGGGCAGAGCCCTGGCCTTGCCTTCTCTAACCGCAAGCTTACCGTCGCAGCGTCAGCACGGGGATGAGCGCGATGGGGTTGCAGGGGCGGCTGGATCGGATTTGTGAGAGCCAGGGGTTCGATACCAGTTTTCATGTGCGCGATCTCGCCAGCGGGGCGGTGTATGAGCGGGATGGCGCGGGGGTGCGGCCGTCGGCGAGTACGCGGAAGATTTCGATCATGATGGCGGCGTTGCGGGCGGTGCAAAGCGGGCGGCTCGATCTGAATGAGCGGGTGACGATTACTGCCGAGATGTCGAAGGGTGTGGCGTCGGGGACGTTTCAGCATATGACGCCGGGGCTGGTGATTTCGCTGCGCGATGCGATCGTGCAGATGATCATCATGAGCGACAATGTGTGCACCGGGATTGTGGCGAGCCGGCTGTCCTTGGCGGAGCTGAACGATTTCTGTGCGGCGGCGGGGATGGTGGGGACGGTGCATCGGTTCGCGGTGCCGCCGCCGGATATGCCGGCGGATCATGGGTTGGAAGAGGTGACGACGACGACGCCGGCGGATCAGGGGCGGTTGCTGTGGCTGATGCTGCAGGGGTGTGAGGATGCGGCGGTGGCGGGGGTGATGGGGGTGACCCCGGAGTTGTGCCGGATGGGGCTGGAGATCATGGGCTGGCAGAAATATCGCACGATGATCCCGTCGCAACTGCCGGTGACGACGAAGGTTGCGCACAAGACGGGCAGCGGGCGGCGGGGGCGGATGGATGCGGGGATTGTGTACCGGGGCGAGGTGCCACGGTTCATCATCGCGGTTTATACCGACCAGGTGCCGGTGACGATGCCGGATGGGATGCCGGGGTTTCAGGCGGCGTTCCGGATGATCGGCGGGCTGGCGCGGGAATGCTGGGAGAGCATGGCGTGAGGGCGGCGGCGGTTGCGGCGGCGCTGCTGCTGGCCGGCGAAGCGGGAGCGGCGGACCTGGTGATCGGGCGGGCGAGCGAGCAGTTCTCGCTGGATCCGCAGTTCGCGTATTCGGGCAATAACATCGCGACGGCTGCGGATATGTTCGACAGCCTGCTGGGCTCGGATGCGCAGAATCAGCCGGAGCCTGGGCTCGCGGTGAAATGGGAGGCGGTGGACCCGTTGACCTGGCGGATTCATCTGCGGCCTGGGGTGTTGTTTCAGGATGGGTCGGCGTTGACGGCCGAGGATGTGGTGTTCTCGCTGCGGCGGGTGAAGACGATCGTGGCGAGCCCGGCGCCGTATAACGGGGCGACGCGGGGGGTGGCGTCGGTGGATCTGGTGGATCCGCTGACCATCGCGGTGAAGACCACATCGCCGTTGCCGTTGCTGGTGGAGCAGATCGGGACGGTGAACATCCTTTCGGCCAAGGCGGCGGCGGGGATGGGTTCGAGCGACATGAATGCCGGGCGGGGGATGGTCGGGACCGGGCCGTACAAATTCGTGCGCGCGGTGCCGGCGGATCGGGTGGAGATGGCGGCCAGCCCGGGGTACTGGGGCGGCAAGCCGGCCTGGGACAAGGTGACGCTGCGGTTCATCCCGAGTGCGGCGGCGCGGGTGGCGGCGCTGCTGTCGCGCGATGTGGACCTGATCGATCAACTGGCGCCGGCGGATGCGAAGATGGTGGCGGCGAGCGAGAAGGCGACGCTGTTTTCGATCGCCTCGACGCGGCTGGTGTATCTGGCGCTGGACAGTGCGCGGGAGGTGAGCCCGTTCATTACCGATGCGGCGGGGGGGAAGCTGGATCGCAATCCGCTGCGCGATGCGCGGGTGCGGCTGGCGCTGTCGAAGGCGATCGATCGGGAGGCGTTGGCGGGGCGGCTGCTGGACGGGTCGGCGGAGCCGGCGGGGCAGTTCGTGCCGCAGGGGATGGGCGGGTATGACGCGACCTTGCCGCCGGAGAAGCTGGATGTGGCGGGGGCGAAGCAGTTGCTGAGCGAAGCCGGGTATCCGAAAGGGTTCGGGCTGACGCTGCATGCCTCGAACGACCGGTTGCCGCAGGATGCGGCGGTGGCGCAGGCGCTGGGGCAGATGTTACGGCGGGCGGGGCTGGCGGTGAACGGGGTGTCGGCGTTGCCGTACAACGTTTATGCGCCGGCGGCGTCGCGGCAGGAATACAGCGTGTTTCTGTTCAGCATCGGGTCTCCGGCGTCGAACAGTTCAGGGACGTTGACCTCGGTGCTGGCGACGTACGATGCGGCGAAGGGGTTGGGCGGGTTCAACCGGGGGCGTTACAGCAACGCGCAGTATGACACGGTGCTGGGCCAGGCGCTGGGGGAGTTCGACGAGGCGAAGCGCAATGCGCTGCTGGCGCAGGCGACGCATATCGCGATCGCGGATACGGCGATCGTGCCACTGTACTGGCAGGTGGTGCACTGGGCGGCGCGGAAGGGGATTGTGTATACGCCGCGGCGGGATGAGGTGATTGCGGCTAGTTTTGCCAAGTAGGGCGTCGGCCTAGGCGCTTATTTGGTCGGGAGCGACGAGACGCTCGCATCCGCTGCCGCAGAACCGGTGAAAGCTGAGGCGTCCCGTTGGGGAGCTTGCTCAGCTTTCACCTTGAGCCGGGTTCTGAGCTCCGTGGCGCTTTAGTCTGCGGCGAGGGCCATGACGCGGCGCGCCATGGTGCGGGTCACGTGGTCTTCGAGCGCCACGCCAACGGCATCGGCGTGATTGGCGAAGACGTGGTCAGCGCCGGCGAAGATGCGGTAGTCGACCTGCACGCCCTTCTGGGTGTTCAGCTTGTCGACCAGTTTTCGCACTGCGGGTTCCGGCACCAGTTCGTCGGAATCGCCGTGCAGCATCAGGCCGCCGCAGGGACAGGGGGCGAGGAAGCCGAAATCGTAGTGGTTGGCCGGGGGCGCGACGCTAACCCAGCCCGACACTTCGGGACGGCGCATCAACAACTGCATACCGATGAAGGCGCCGAACGAATAGCCGGCGATCCACAGCCCACCATGGCTCGGGTTGACCATCTGCATCCAGTCCAACGCCGCCGCGGCATCGCCGATCTCGCCAATGCCACCATCGTAGCGGCCCTGGCTACGGCCCACGCCGCGAAAGTTGAAGCGCATCACCGAGAAGCCAAGCTTCTGAAAAGACTGATACATCGTATAAGTGATGCGGTTATTCATCGTGCCCCCGTGCATCGGATGCGGGTGCATGATCAGGGCGAGCGGCGCCCCAGCTTCCTTTGAATGGTGATAGCGACCTTCCAAACGGCCATCGGGGCCGGCGAACATGACCTCAGGCATGACGGTACGAAATCCATTCCTGATAAGCCCGCTGGCAGAGCCGGCCGGGCAGTGGAAATTTCCGAAGCCGCGATTGCGACCTCTTGTGCCGAGACGAAAGCCGATCCATTCCGCCATCCTTACGAACTGACAGAAAACCGACACGCAATCCTCTCATGTTGGATACCAGCGACCGCGTATTCCAGCGCCGGAAATACATGCCTCCCTTGTCAAGATACCGGGGCGAGAATAGTTGACCCCAGGAGTCGGATTTGGCATCTTGGTTTTACGATGCCTGATTGAGCGGTTTGACGTGGGTTCGGCCCGTTGGACGTCGACTCATTGCAAGGACCTGCGGCGTTCTCTGGGCCGATGCGTGTACTCAGAAAGTGAAGGCCCAAACCCGTTCAGTCCAAATCCTCGGGTCAGGCCGCTATCCCCGAAGGCGTTGGACTATAAGAGAACCGGTCCGGGTTTCATAATGGAAATGTCGTATGCCCTTCATGTTTTTGCGTGAATTGGTCGCAGCTTACCGCCTGAAGGACCCCGCGGCTCGATCGGACATCGAGGTTGTGTTGTGCTATCCCGGGGTGCACGCCCTGATCTGGCACCGTGGTGCGCATTTTCTCTGGCGGCGTGGCTGGTTCCTGTCCGGCCGCTTCATGTCCCACATCGGCCGCTTCCTGACCGGCATCGAGATCCATCCCGGCGCGCGTATCGGCCGCCGCCTGGTCATCGACCACGGCATGGGCGTGGTGATCGGTGAAACCGCAGAGGTCGGCGACGACGTCTACCTCTACCATCAGGTCACACTCGGTGGCACGTCCCTGGTGCCCGGCAAGCGGCATCCGACGATCGGCAACAACGTCGTCATCGGCGCCGGGGCAAAGGTGCTTGGCCCCTTCACTGTGGGCGACAACGCCCGCATTGGTTCGAACGCGGTGGTGCTTGAGGCTGTGCCGGCGGGCGTGACCGTCGTAGGCATTCCGGCCCGTCCGGCAGAACGCAAGGCCGGGCGTACCCGCGTGCGGTTCGACGCCTATGGCACCCCGGCCGAGGGCATCCTCGATCCGATCCAGCGCGACATCGCTGAACTGCGGGCCGAACTCGCCGAGGTCGAGGCCAAGCTTGCGGACTTGAGGCTGCAGCACGAGCCGATCAGCCAGCAGGCGGACAGTTAACCATGCATCTCTCCACACGCGGCCGCTACGCGGTGATGGCCATGGTGGATCTGGCGACGCAGGACACCTGCTGCGGCCCGGTCTCGCTGGCCTGTATCGCCGACCGCCAGCAACTCAGCCTTTGCTATCTGGAACAGCTCTTTGGCCCGCTGCGCCGCGCCGGTCTTGTGACCTCGGCGCGCGGCCCGGGCGGCGGCTACCGGCTTGCGCGCCCTGCCGCCAAAATCTGCATCGCCGAAGTGATCGAAGCGGTCGAGGAGCCAATCCGCGCCACGCGCTGCGATATCGCCGGGGAGGGCTGCCTGCGCGGCCCATCCGGTGCGCAGAAGCCATGCAGCACCCACGATCTGTGGGCTGAACTCGGCCGGCAGATCGATTTCTTCCTACGCGCCGTCAGCCTCGATGATGTCGTCCGCGGCCGCGTCAACGGCCGGGCAATGGCGCTGGCCCTGCTGGAGGACGCTTGATCTACCTCGACGCCAACGCCACCGAGCCGCTGCGGCCCGAGGCGCGCGAGGCCGCGCTCGCCGCGATGGCGGTCACCGGCAACCCCTCCTCGATCCACGCCGCCGGCCGGGCCGCCCGCCGCGTGCTGGAACAGGCGCGCGAGGCGCTCGCCGTCCGCTTCAACGCCAGCCCCGCCGGTGTGGTGTTCACCTCCGGCGGCACCGAGGCCAACGCCCTTGCCATCGCCGGCCTCGGCGCAGGCCGTCGTCTGATCATCGGCGCCACCGAGCACGACGCCGTGCGCGCAGCCGCCCCCGGTGCCGCGATCCTGCCGGTCGACGCCGACGGCCTGCCCGACCTCGCCCAGCTCGACACAATGCTGGGCGACGGCGCCGTCCTGGTCTGCCTGATGCTGGCGAACAACGAGACCGGCACCCTCCTGCCGATCGCCCGCGTCGCCGCACTCTGCCGCGCCGCCGGGGCCCTGCTGCATGTCGATGCGGTACAGGCCGCCGGCCGTATGCTTGTCGATCTTGCGGCGCTGGGCGCCCATTCGATAGCGATTTCCGGCCACAAGATGGGCGGCCTGCCCGGTGCCGGCGCCCTGCTGCTGGCCCCCGGCGTCGAGATATCAGCCGTTCAGCGCGGCGGCGGCCAGGAACGCGGCCGGCGCGGCGGCACCCAGGCGTTGCCCGCGATCGCCGCCATGGCTGCCTGCGGCGCCCCGCCCACTGGCCTCGCCGCCCTGCGCGACGCCATCGAGGCCGCCGCCCGTCACGCCGGCGCCGAACCCGTCGGCACCGGTGCCCCGCGGCTGGACAACACCGCCTGCCTCGTCCTGCCCGGCGTGCCGGCACAGACCCAGGTGATCGCGCTCGACATGGCCGGCATCGCGGTGTCCGCCGGGGCTGCCTGTTCCTCCGGCAAGGTCGCCCGCAGCCACGTGTTGCTGGCGATGGGCCTCGGCCCCCGCGCCGGCGAGGCGATCCGTGTCTCCCTGCCCTGGAACGCCACGTCCGCCGATGTTGACGGCTTCACCGCCGCCTACCGCGCCATGGCCGGCCGACTGCTGGTGGCCTGAGATGCGCCTGAACCACCCGATCTATCTCGACAATCAGGCCACCACACGCTGCGACCCGCGCGTGCTCGCTGTCATGCTGCCTTGGTTCACCCAGAATTTCGCCAACCCGCACAGCACGGAACACGCCATGGGCCGCGCCGTGGAAGCCGCGGTCGAGGCCGCCCGCGCACAGGTCGCCGCCCTTATCGGCGCCAAGCCGCGCGAGATCGTGTTCACTTCGGGGGCCACCGAAAGCAACAACATCGCCATCAAGGGCGCCGCCAAATTCGCCCAGGGTAACGAGCGCCGCCGCATCATTACGCTGGCCACCGAGCACAAATGCGTCCTGGAATCGGTCAAGGAAAGCGCGGAATACGGTTTCGAGCCGCTGATCCTGCCCGTCCGCCCCGACGGTACGCTCGACCTCTCGATCCTGGCCGAGGCGCTGCAAACCCCGACCCTGCTGGTCAGCATCATGGCGGTGAACAACGAAACCGGGGTGATCCAGGACCTCGCTGGCCTCGCCCCGATCGTTAAGGCCGCGGGCGCCCTGCTGCATTGCGACGCCGCCCAGGGCGCCGGGAAGATCCCGCTCGATGTGCAGGCGCTGGGGATCGATCTGCTGTCGATCAGTGGCCACAAGATCTACGGCCCCAAGGGCGTCGGCGCGCTGTATGTCCGCCGCCGCCCGCGGGTGCGCCTCGCCCCGCTGTTTTCCGGCGGCGGCCAGGAGCGCGGGTTGCGCTCCGGCACCCTGCCGGCGCCGCTGGTCATCGGCCTCGGCGAGGCCTGCCGCCTCGCCGGCGAGGAGATGGCCGACGAAGCCACGCGCATTGCCGCCCTGCGCACCCGTCTGCTCGCCCGGCTGCAAGCGGGCCTGCCAGGCCTCGCGGTCAATGGCAGCCTCGATGCCCGCATCGCCGGCAACCTCAACCTCACCTTCCCCGCCGCCAGCGCGCAGGCGATGATGCAGGCCGCACCCGACCTGTGCGTCTCCACCGGCTCCGCCTGTTCCTCGGCCGAGGTCGAGCCCTCCTATGTGCTGACCGCGCTCGGCCTTGACGATGCCGCCGCCGCGCGCACCTTGCGCCTGGGCATCGGACGCTTTACCTCCGCCGACGACATCGAAACCGCGGCCGCCCTGCTCATTGAGGCGCATGGCACCGCCCGTTCCAGCGAGGCCACGAAAACTCTCCATGCCCAGGATGACCTTCATCGAACGTGACGGCACGCGCCGCGAGGTTGACGCTCCCGTCGGCCTCTCCGTGCTGGAGATCGCCCATAAGCACGGCGTTGACATCGAGGGCGCCTGCGAAGGCTCGCTCGCCTGCTCGACCTGCCATGTCATCGTCGACGCTGGCTGGTTCGCCCAGCTGGAAACGCCGACCGAGGACGAGGAAGACATGCTCGACCTCGCCTTCGGCCTGGAAAAGACCTCCCGCCTTGGCTGTCAGATCGTGATGGCCCCCGAGCTCGACGGCCTGGTGGTTAAGCTGCCCGCCGGCACGCGCAACATGCTCGCCGGCTGAGATGCGGGTGCTCGTGGCCATGTCCGGCGGCGTGGACAGCTCGGTGGTTGCCGGGCTGTTGGCCGAGGCTGGCCACGACGTCATCGGCGTCACCCTGCAGCTCTACGATCACGGCGCCGCCACCGGCCGCAAGGGCGCCTGCTGCGCCGGGCAGGACATTCATGATGCGCGCCGCGTCGCCGATCGCCTGGGCATCGCGCATTACGTGATCGACGCCGAGGCCCGGTTTCGCGACGCGGTGATCGCCGATTTCGCCGACAGCTATGCCGCCGGCGAAACCCCGGTCCCCTGCGTGCGCTGCAATCAGAGCGTCAAGTTCACCGATCTGGTCCGCCTCGCGGCCGACCTCGGCTGCGAACGCCTGGCCACCGGCCACTACGTCCGCCGCATCGACGGCGCCGGCGGCCCCGAACTGCACCGCGCCGTCGATCCGGCGCGCGATCAGAGCTGGTTCCTGTTCGCCACCACCTCCGCCCAGCTCGCCGCCTGCCTGTTCCCGCTAGGCGGGATGCCCGACAAGGCCACCGTGCGGGCAGAGGCCGCCCGCCTCGGCCTCGCCGTCGCCGACAAGCCCGACAGCCAGGACATCTGCTTCGTGCCCACCGGCAGCTACGCCGACATCGTCGGCAAGCTTCGTCCGGAGGCGCTCACCCCTGGCGAAATCGTCACCGCGGACGGCGCCGTGGTCGGTCGGCATGACGGCATTGCCCGTTACACCGTCGGCCAGGCCAAGCGCCTCGGTGATGCCACCCAGACCGCCGGCGTGCGCCGTGTCGTCATCGGCCTCGACCCTGCCGGCCGCCGCGTCGTCGTCGGCCCCGCCGAAGGCGGCCGCAGCGAGGTCCGCCTGCGCGAGGTCAACTGGCTCGTCTCCCCCGCCGAGCTTGCCTGCACCGTCAAACTGCGCGCCCGTGAGGCCCCACACCCTGCCCGTGTCGTGCCAACGCCTGAGGGCGCTTTGGTGCATCTCGCCACCCCCGCTCTGGCCGCGCCGGGGCAGGCCTGCGTGTTCTATGACGGCGATCGGGTCATTGGCGGCGGCTTTATCGAAAAGATCGCCGCCTGAGGTTGACGAGGCGTAAGGCGAGGGGTAAATGCCCGGCCTCCGCAATGGGATGGCGGCGTAGCTCAGCGGTAGAGCAGGGGAATCATAATCCCTTGGTCGGTGGTTCAAATCCGCCCGCCGCTACCATCTCACCCCTCTGAAAATATCAGCGAGCGAGCCGGGCTTTGCCTTCGGCTGTTGATGCGCCGGAGTGGCGAAGCACGGCAGGGTCTGCAGGCCGGTGGCGTCTGCTATAGGCATTGCATGATGAGGATCGCGCTTCCCGATTCGCCCGCTTTGGTTGCCGGACCGGGCCGGGCCGTATTGCTCACGCCGGATGGCGAACTGCTGCACCTCGCGAGCAGCGCGCTGGCGGCGGCGTTGGCGGTTGAGTCGCCGCCGCTGGTTGTCCACGGCCCCGCGACGTGGCGCCGACTCGGTCTGCGCGACGCACCCTGTCTCGACCTGCTTGAGTTGTTCGCGTTTGTACTGCCGGGCTGCGCCGCCGCCCCTACGCCGCGCGGCCTTGCCTTGGCGCTGGACCTCGACGCCCCCGCGCATGGCGCCGACGCTGCGTGCGGCGTGCTGCCGGATATTGCCCAAGCGCTGCTGTCTCGCCTGGCAAACGGGCGCGATCTGCCACTGAACAAGGATGCCGCCGGGCTCGCCGCCCGCATGGGCGTCGCGGGCTGGGTCTGGGCGCCTTTCGTGCTCGCCGCCCTCGGGCAGGAAAATGCTGCCCCGAATGACGAGGCTCTGCGGGTCTGGAAGCGGTTGCCGGAATGGCAGGAGACTGCGCCGCGGCCGCCCCCAGGCAGTCTTCCGGTGGAGCAAGGCGAGGCCCGCAGCCGCCTCGCTGCCATGCTTGGCAGCGGCGCCGAGCAGCGTCAGGGGCAGTCCGACTATGCCGCCGCCGCCGCGCTTGCCTTTTCCCCGCGCGAAGTCCGCGGCGATCCGCATCTGGTGCTCGCCGAGGCTGGCACCGGCACCGGCAAGACGCTTGGCTACATCGCGCCCTCCAGCCTTTGGGCGGAGCGCAACCACGGTGCGGTCTGGATCAGCACTTTCACCCGGCACCTGCAGCGCCAAGTGGAATCCGAGCTTGCGCGCCTGATCCCCGATCCCGTCGAGCGCCGCCGTCGCGCCGTTGTGCGCAAGGGGCGGGAGAACTTCCTGTGCCTGCTCAATTTGCAGGACGCCATCGCCGGCACCGGGCGCGGCAGCCCGGCGCTGATCGCGCTTGGCCTGATTGCACGCTGGGCGCAGGTCACCAGCGATGGCGACATCCAGGGGGGCGATCTGCCCGGCTGGTTTGTCGAGCTGTTCGGCCATGGGTTTACCGCGGGCCTGGCGGACCGGCGGGGTGAGTGCCTGTATGCCGCCTGCGAGCATTGGCGGAAATGCTTTATCGAGCACGGCATCCGGCGCGCCCGTCAGGCTGATCTCGTCGTGGCCAATCATGCGCTGGTGATGGCGCAGGCGGCCTGGGGCGGGTTGGATGACGATGTGGTGCCCTCACGCTACGTGTTCGACGAGGGGCATCACATTTTCGATGCCGCCGACAGCGCGTTTGCCGCCGAACTCTCCGGCGCCGAGGCCGCCGAGTTGCGGCGCTGGCTGCTGGGTGCGGAGGGGGGGCGTTCGCGGGCACGCGGCCTGGCGCGGCGTGCCGAGGATCTGGTGGCGACCTATAGCGACCTGCTTGCGCCGCTCGATGCCGTGCTGCTGGCGGCGCGGGCTTTGCCGGCCGGGGGGTGGAGCCAGCGGATCGCCGGGGGGGAAGCGGGCGGGAATCCGACCGAGGCGTTTTTGCATGCGGCGCGCACGCAGGTGCTGGCGCGCAGCGGCGAGGATGCGCCGCGGATGGATATCGAGGCCGATCTGTTGCCGCCGAGCGCGGCGATGAAAGAAAGCTCCGTGGCCCTGGCGCGGGCGTTCGCGCGGCTGATCGAGCCGATGAAGCTGTTGCATGACCGTTTGCTCGCCCGGCTGGACGACGACGCCGAGGAGATCGAGGAGGCGACGCGTTTGCGCATTGAGGGCATCTGCCGTTCGCTGCGCCGCCGGGGGCTCGACCGGCTGGCCGCCTGGGCGGCGATGCTGGGGGCGCTGCATGAGCCGCCCCCTGCCCCCGGCACGCGCGCCGAGCATGTGATGTTCCTGCGGCTGATCCGCAGCAACGGCACCGACAGCGATGTGGCCGTGCTGCGGCACTGGCTGGACCCGACCATTCCGTTCGCCACCATCCTCGCCCGTCCGGCGCAGGGGATGCTGGTAACCTCGGCGACGTTGCGCGATAGCGGGGACGATCCCGAGTTTGCCTGGGCCGAGGCGGAATCGCGCACCGGTGCGAGCCACCTGCCCTCCCCTGCGCTGCGGGTCACGGTGCCGAGCCCGTTCGACTATGCGGCGCAGACCAAGGTGATCGTGGTGACCGACGTCAATGCGCGCGATATCGGATCTCTGGCCGGGGCCTACCGGGCCTTGTTCCTGGCTGCCGGGGGTGGGGGGCTGGGGTTGTTCACCGCGATTTCGCGCTTGCGGGCGGTGCATGCGCGGATTGCTCCGGCGTTGGATGAGGCGGGGATTCCGCTGTACGCGCAGCATATCGATGCGATGGACAATGCGACCTTGGTGGATGTGTTCCGGACCGAGGCGGAATCCTGTCTGCTGGGCACCGATGCGATGCGCGATGGGGTGGATGTTCCCGGCCGGGCGTTGCGGCTGGTGGTGTTCGAAAGGGTGCCGTGGCCGCGGCCGGATATTCTGCATCGCGAGCGGCGGGTGCATCTGTCGGGGGGGGATACCTCGGGGTATGACGACCGGATCGCCCGGTTGCGGCTGCGCCAGGCGTTTGGCCGACTGATCCGCAACACCACCGACCGGGGGGTTTTCGTGCTGCTGGACCGGCAGACGCCGTCGCGGCTGTTGACGGCGTTTCCGGAGGGGGCGACCCCTGCCCGGCTCAGCCTGGCGGAAGCTGTGCGGCAGACGACCAGTTTTCTGTCGGTTTAGCCGTTTTTGTTGCTAATTCGTAATATTTGAGACGCGATTTTCCCCGGCGGCTCAGAGCGGTTTTCGGCGGCGGCGGCGGTTGGGGATGCCGGGGACTTCGAGGCGCAGATGCAGCGGCGAGGTTGAGGCGTGCGGCTGCAAGGGCGGCAGGCGCGGCTTGCGCGGCCGGGGCGCGCGGGGTTGGCGTGGCGGCGGGTCGTGCCGGATGGGGTCTGGCAGGTCGATGCCGAGCATGTGGTAAAGCGGGCGCAGGATGCGGCCGGCTTGCGGGACTTCGGCGAGGAACCGGGCGTATTCGGGGTTACTCTGAAACTGGTACTCGATCGCGGCGCGATGGTTCATCAGCAGGACATCGGTGTGGTCGCGTAGCCAGAATCGCTTGCTGGGGAAGCGCGGGCGATCAGGATTGGGTTTTGAGACGCGGCCGGGACGCGGCGTGCCGGGCTGCGGCAATTTGCCGGCGCGCCATTTGACGAACAGGGCGTTGAACCGCCGCAGGATGCCGGTGAGCCGGACGCGCACGCTTTCAAGAAACGGATTCGCAACGGTATGCATCGGGCGCGCGCGTCCCCAGAGGTAAGCGTGCAGGCCGTGGATGATGTGCGCGAACAATTCCATGGGTTGGTTTATACAGCATTATCGTTAGCTGTAAAGACATTTTTTGTGCCTCCCGCATTTTTTCGCGAACGGCGTGATACAGGGGCGGGAGTGGATTTCGCAGAGGGGCGGTTGAACATGGCACAGGGCACACGGGACGCGGCGGTGGCCGAGGCGCGGCGGCATTTTGAGTCCGGGGAGTTCCTTTCGGTGCTGGCCCGGCGGGTGGCGCGGCATACGGAGAGCCCGGTGCCGGCGAGCGCCGGCGAGATGGTGCCGTATCTGCGGGACGAGATGACGCCGTATCTGGCGGGGCTGGGGTTTGAGAGCCGGATCGTCAGCGTGGGTGCGCGAGGGCATTTCCTGATCGGGACGCGGCATGAGGGCGAGGGGCTGCCGACGGTGCTGGTGTACGGGCATGGCGACGTGGTGCCGGGGATGGAGGGCAGCTGGAGCGGCGGGCGCGACCCTTGGGCGATCACGGCCGACGGCGAGCGGCTGTACGGGCGGGG
>CAIRTN010000018.1 GCA_903881515.1 uncultured Rhodospirillales bacterium
CGCCGTCATAGGGTCACCACCCGCATCGGTGCTCGCGCGCGATATTTCTCGGGCATTAGTTTCCACCATTGCATGGGCGCCTTCGGCTTGACCCATTCCAGGACAGCGTATTGATCCACTGCATGCGGTGCAACATACTCGTTTCCGAAGAATGATCCGGGATGCCGGACGGGAGCACCTCATGAAAACCAGTTCCGACCGGATTCTCACGACCCATGTCGGCAGCCTCCCGCGATCCGAGGCGGTGCTCGATCTGCTGCGCCGCCGGGAGGCGGGAGAGCCTTATGATCGGGGGGGTTTCGACAGCACAATCCGGGATGCGGTGGCCGAGAATGTCCGCCGTCAGGTTGGCGTTGGCATCGACATCGTCAGTGACGGCGAAGCCAGCAAGTACGGATATGCCACCTATATCAAGGATCGGCTCGAGGGCTTCGGTGGCGAGGCACCGGCGAAACCCTCGCTCGACATGCACGCCTATCCGGAACTGCGCCGGCGCATGACGGTCGCGTCGTTCTCGGCAGCCGAAGCCTTGCGCCGGACCTGTTGCATTGGCCCGGTGCGGCTGAAGGATCGCATCGCTCTGGCAACCGACATCGAGAATTTCAAGGCGGCGCTGGCGGGGGCGGATGTCGCCGACGGATTCTTGAACGCCGCCTCGCCCGGCGTCATCAGCGCGTTCCAGGCCAACCGTCACTACCCGACTCACGGCGCCTATCTCGCGGCGCTCGCTGATGCGATGCGAGAGGAATACGAAGCGATCGCCGGTGCGGGGTTCATCTTGCAGGTCGATTGTCCGGATCTTGCCATGGCACGGCACACCACGTTCCAGGATCTCACGGAGCCGGAATTTCTCGCGCGCGCCGAGGAACATATCGAGGTGCTCAATCATGCGCTGGCGGGCATACCGGCCGGGTCGGTGCGGATGCATGTGTGCTGGGGCAACTATGAAGGGCCGCACGATCACGACATTGCCTTGGAGAAACTCCTGCCGATCCTCTGCAAGGCCAAGCCGCAGGCGATCTCGTTCGAGGCAGCCAATCCGCGCCACGAGCACGAATGGGTGGTGTGGCGGGCGGCGGGCTTGCCGGATGACAAGATCCTGATTCCCGGGGTTATCGATTCGACGACAAACTACATCGAGCATCCGGAGCTGGTCGCGCAGCGTATCGGCCGATTTGCCGACATCGTCGGGCGCGAGCGGGTGATCGCGGGGGCGGATTGCGGCTTCGGCACGATCGCCGGGTTCAGCAAGGTTGATCCAGATATCGCGTTCCGCAAACTTGCGACCATGGCCGCCGGGGCGCGCATAGCCACCGAGCGCCTGTTTGGCCCCGGTGCGGCATGATGTTCTGTTTGCGAAGTCCCGTGGTGCATTCGCGGCTTTGACCGGTAACCGATGGGATTGTCCCCCAAGGGCGTAGCAGCGCGTTGTGGTCGCATCTGCGAAAAAACGCGTGAAGCTGTGCCGAATAGTAGGCGGTCTCCCGGCGCACAGCGACAGTTCGTACCCGGTTCCCTGACCTACACCAATGACTTAGCACCATTGATGTGTTCCCGTTGTGCGCTCGGCCATCAGCCGCCGGTGATTGCGCGTGGTTGGAGGCAAATGGCGGCGCAGCGATAAAGCTCCAAAGCAACAACGTAAGCGCGCTCTGACAAGAGCGGCAATGCGGGTCAGGTGAGGCCGGGCGGTGACGGTACCAGGTATGGCCCGCTGAGGCGCGGCTGACGAAATTTTGCGGCACCTCGCATCATGCTAGTAGAGCTATCAAGCGGTTCCACGCTATATTTGCCATTCAACTCGAGCATATGGACCCCTCCATGGCCATCGCCGCCCCAGCAAGATCAGTTGCCTCGCCGGAAGTGCGTGCCGTCATAGTCCGGCGGCTGGCAGAAATAGGCGGCATCTTCATGGCGCTGGCTGGACTCGGGCTTTTGGTGGCCTTGGCGACTTATGATGCGCTTGACCCTTCGCTGAACACCGCAACCACACAGCATGCCCGCAACCTGGCAGGTCCGGTGGGCGCGGTAATTGCGGATGTCTTGCTGCAGGCCTTCGGTGCGGCGGGCGCCATGCCCGGCATCGCACTGATCGCGTGGGCGTGGCGTGTCGGTGCGCGGGGGGGATCAGGGTTCGGCGTGGCTGGACGGATAGCGGCGTTGCTGGGTGCGATGCCGGCGTTGGGCGCTGTGCTTTCGCTTTTGCCTGGGCCAGGCGGCCTTGTCGCGCAATGGCCGGCGGGAGCCGGGCCGGGTGGGGCAGTCGGCCGGACGCTGGCCGACGGGATGATGACCGCTGGGCGGGAGATGCTCGGCCCGTTTGGAGCGATGGGCGTCATGGCTGGGGTCGGGGTACTTGCGGTCTTGCTGGTGCTCCTGACGCTAGGATTGACCGCGGGAGAATGGCGTGCGGCTGGCAATGTCGGGCAAGCCGGATGGCTAGGGGTTAAGTGGGCCGCCCAAGGCGCAGGCCGTGCCGGATCGATGCTGGCCGGTGCGGCGACGTGGCTGTTGCGGCGGATCAATGGCAGCAAGCCGATGCAACCGGTTCGAGTGGTGCAAAGCGCGCCGCGATTTGATACCGGAGCCGTCGAGGCAGAGCGGATCGAACCCGTGTTCGGCCCGAAGCCAGCAGTTGATCGCAGCGTCGTGGAGGAAGAGGCCCCGCCAGCGCCGCCGACGGTGAAGCCGCCCGAACGGCTGACGGGGGCCACGAAAGCCGCCACCGGCGGCCGCGGCAAGCTTCCGAAGCAACCCGAGTTGCCGTTGGAACAGCCCGGATGGAAACATCCGCCGATGGCGCTGCTGAAGAGCGCCCCGAGCCGCGCCGCGATCGGTGCTCCGAGCGAGGAAGCTCTGGCGGCAAATGCCCGGCTGCTGGAACAGGTGCTGGGCGATTACGGCGTACAGGGTGTCATCAAAGCCTGGCGCGCTGGCCCGGTGGTTACTTTGTATGAGTTGGAGCCGGCGCCGGGCATTCGCGCCGCGCGGGTGATCGGTCTGGCGGACGACGTGGCACGCAGCCTGTCGGTCGCGGCTGTGCGCATTGCCACGGTGATCGGACGGAACGTGATCGGCATCGAGGTGCCAAATGCCCGGCGCGAAACGGTGTATCTGCGCGACCTGTTTGAATCCGAGGGATGGGAAGCCGAAAAGGGCAAACTGTCGATCGCGCTCGGAAAGGATATTTCGGGCAAGCCGGTCTTTGCCGACCTGACGCGGATGCCGCATCTGCTGGTGGCCGGCACCACCGGGTCGGGCAAATCGGTTGGGATCAACGCGATGATCCTGTCGCTGCTGTATCGGTTGTCACCGGAGCAGTGCCGGTTGATCATGATTGACCCGAAGATGCTCGAATTGTCGGTCTATGCCGACATCCCGCACCTTCTCGCCCCGGTGGTGACCGAGCCGGCGAAGGCGGTGGTGGCGCTCAAATGGGTGGTGCGCGAAATGGAGCGGCGCTACCGGGCGATGAGCCAGCTCGGCGTGCGCAACATCGGCGGCTATAATGACCGAGTGATCGACGCCCGCGGCCGCGGCGAGGTGGTGACCCGTCGGGTGCAGACCGGCTTCGACCCCGAAACCGGCAAGCCCACGCATGAGGAACAGCCGCTGGCGCTGGAGCCGCTGCCGTTCATAGTGGTGGTGATCGACGAAATGGCGGACCTGATGATGGTCGCCGGCAAGGAGATCGAGGCCGCCGTGCAGCGCCTGGCGCAGATGGCGCGCGCCGCCGGCATTCATGTGGTGATGGCAACGCAGCGGCCATCGGTGGACGTCATCACCGGCACGATCAAGGCGAACTTCCCAACCCGGATCAGCTTCCAGGTGATCAGCAAGTTCGATAGCCGCACCATCCTGGGCGAACAGGGTGCCGAACAACTGCTGGGCATGGGCGACATGCTGCACATGGTCGGCGGCGGGCGGATTCAGCGCGTGCACGGGCCGTTTGTCGGTGACCAGGAAGTCGAAGAGGTGGTGGCCTACCTTCGCCAGCAGGGCGAGCCTGCCTATGTCGAGGAAGTGACCGAGCTGTCCGAGGATGGTGAAATCGGCAGCATCGTCGATGCTTCGGAAGGCGAGAAAACGCTGTTCGACATGGCGGTGGATGTCGTGACCAGGGAAGGCAAGGCATCCACCAGCTTCATTCAGCGGCACCTCAAGATCGGCTATAACCGGGCGGCGAGCCTGATCGAGCAGATGGAGCGCGAAGGTATCGTCGGGCCGGCCAATCATGTCGGCAAGCGCGACGTGTTGACGCGGCGGAACGACGAGGACTAGGCGTCGGAGCCTCAGATAGCAGTCGCGTCGACGATCACATGGCCTGCCGCGCCCAGGCGATCGCGCAAATACGCGATATGGGCCGGGCCGGTCTCGCAGCAGCCGCCGACGATCCGCGCACCGGCTTCGATCCAGCGCAGTGCGATGGCGGCGTAGGCCGCGGGGTCGAGGTCCTGTCGCACAGTGACCTGCGACAGCGTGCGGCCGGGGAGGAAGGTGGCGGGGATCGGCATGAAGCCGTTGGCGTAGCCGCCCGCGGGGCGGCCGGAGGCGACCAGCTCGGGCATGGCGGCGGCGATGGTTTCGGGCGGCGAGCAGTTTGCCAGCACGGCGGCGATGGGTAGGTCAGCCAGCGCCGCATTTGCCTCGGCGATCGTCTCACCGGAACGCAGAAGCGGAGCGCCGTCGTCCCGCAAGGTCCAGGCGACCCAGACTGGCCGGCCGGATTCGGCCGCGGCGGTGGCGGCGGCGCGGGCCTCCCGCGATGAGGACAGGGTCTCGCAGCGGAAAAGATCGACATGCGGGGTCTGGAGTTCGACCAAGCGGCGATATTCGGCGAGGTTGACCTCGTACGGGCGCACGCGGTCCGGCCGATAGGTGCCGTTCAGCGGCGGCAGGCAGCCGGCAATCGCCACGCCGACGCCGGACGCTCCGGCATCGTCACGCGCGGCGAGCGCGAGGTCGCAAGCGAGACGCTGCAGCATCGGCACCCGGTCTTCCTCGGCGAGCAGCGCCATCCGGGTGAACGTGGCGGAATAGGCGTTGATGGTCAGCACCCGTGCGCCGGCGGCGATGTAGTCGCGGTGCACGGCGCGGACGAGATCAGGTTCCGTCAGCAGATATTCAGCCGACCAGCGCTGCGGGGCTTTGTTGGTGGAGCGGTTGAGCAGTTCCTGGCCGGTGCCGCCTTCCAGGAGAATGATTTCGGACATGCTGGTCTTTCAGTGCAGGTGGCAGCGCACGGTGTGACCGGGCGCGATTTCGCGGGCGGGAGGCGTCTGGGTCCGGCAGATCTCTCCGACCGGACAGGGGCAACGGTTCTGGAAGGCGCAGCCCCTGGCGGGTGGGCCGGATTCGACAATGTCGGAGGCCAACAGGCGGAGCGTGTGATCCGGATCGGGCTTCAGCACGGCGTCGAGCAGGGCCTCGGTATAGGGGTGCGCGGGGCTGGCGTAGACGGCGTCGGCGGGGCCGGCCTCGCAGATGCGGCCCTGGTAAAGCACGACGACGCGGTCGGCGAGCGCACGCACCACGCCAAGATCGTGCGAGACGAACAGGCAGGCGGCGCGGCGCTCGCGGCGCAGGGTGTCGAGCAGTGCGATGATGGCGGCCTGGACCGACACATCGAGCGCGGAGGTGACTTCGTCACAGAGCACGATGTCGGGATCGGCGGCGAAGGCGCGGGCGATGGCGACGCGCTGTTTCTCGCCGCCTGATAGCTGGGCCGGCAGGCGGTCGAGGTAATGCGGGCCGAGGCGGACCTGGGCGAGAAGGGCAGTGGACCGGTTGTGCAGAGCCGCGCCGGCCAGACCGAAATACAGACCGAGCGGTTGGGCAAGAATGTCGCCAATGGTGTGGCGCGGGTTGAGGCTTTCGTCCGGGTTCTGGAACACTAGCTGGATGACGCGCCGCGCGGCGGGGGAGCGCAGCGCCGAGCGGGTGGGAAGCAGCGTCTCGCCAAGGCGCAACGAGCCCGAGGCGGGGGCGAGCAGGCCGGCGATGGCTTTCAGGATGGTCGATTTGCCGCTGCCGGATTCGCCGACAAGGCCGATCGTCTCGCCAGGGTGCAGTTCCAGCGCGATATCGGCGACGACGTCAGTCGCTGGCGGGCGACGCAACACGCGGTCGGCGAGCGATGCTTCGCGGTAGCGCACCGCCAACGCGTCGAGGCGCAGGACCGGGGCGGCGGTCTCGGTCCTGGCGGTGCGGTTTACCGGGGCTGCAGCGAGGGGCAGAGCAAGCGCCTCGGCGGCACGGCGACAGCGGACTTCGCCGCCACCTGGCGCCGCGATCAACGGCGGATGGCTGGCATGGCAGGGTTCGGCTGCCAGCGGGCAGCGGGGGGCGAAGGCGCAGCCGATTCCGGCGCCGCCGGGCGGTGGCGGACGGCCTTCGATGGCGCCGGGCAGACTGGCGCGATCGGTGCGCGGGATGGCGGCGATCAGCGCGCGGGCATAGGGATGCGCCGGCGCGCGCAGGATATGCCGGGCGGTGCCCTGGGCCACGATCTCGCCGGCGTACATCACCGCGATCCGCTCGCAGACGCGCGCGACGGCGCCGAGGTCATGGCTGACATAGACCATCGCTAGGCCGCGTCGTACCGCGAGGTCGCGCAGGAGTTCGAGGACATGCGCCTGGGTGGTGACGTCCAGACCGGTGGTGGGTTCGTCGAGCAGCAGGGCCTCGGGGTCGCCGGCGAGGGCCATGGCGATGGCGGCGCGCTGCTGCTGACCACCGGACAATTCGTGCGGGAAGCGCCGGGCGAGCACATCGGGCGTGGGCAGGCGAACCTGGGCCAGCAGGTCAACGATGCGTGCCGGGTGTTCGGACGCCGGCAGACTGGCATGCAGGCGTAGCGCCTCGCCGATCTGGGCACCGATGCGCAAGGTGGGCGTCAGCGCTTGACCGGCATTCTGAGGGATCAATGCCAGGCGGCCGCCACGCAGGGCGCGGCCGGCCGGGGAGAACATGTCGGTTGCCGCGAAACGCGCGGTGCCGCTGGTCTGCACCAGACCGGGGCGCAGATACCCCATGGCGGCCAATGCGAGCGTGCTCTTGCCCGAACCGCTTTCGCCGACGATGCCGATGCTTTCGCCGGCGCGGACGGCGAGATCGACGCCGCGCAACAGCGGCTGCACACCGCCGTCGCGCATGCGCAGGCCGACCGCGAGGCCGGTGAGGGCGATCAGCGGCTCAGTGGACGACATTCTGCGCACGATCGAGGCCGGCGGCCTTGGCGAGGGCATCGGCGGCGAGGTTGATGCCGGTGATCAGGGTGCTGAGCGCCAGGATCGGCGCAAGGGCGGACCACGGCGCGATCGCCATCGAATTGCGGCTGTCGGCGATCATCAGGCCCCAGTCGGGGGTCGGTGGGGCGACGCCGAAACCGAGGAAGGACAGCGAACTGAAGGCGAGCAGCATCCACGACCAGCGCATCGCGCCTTCGACCATCAACGCATCGCGGACATTCGGCAGCACCTCACGCAGCACGATGGCACCAGTGCCGTGGCCGCGGGCGCGGGCGGCGGCGATGAAGTCGCGGGCGACGACTCCATGCGCCGCGGCGCGGGCGACGCGGATCACCGGTACGCCGTAGAAGAAGGCCAGCGTCACCGTCAACACCTGGGCGGCGGCGCCGAAAGTGACAATGATCAGCAGCATCTTCAGGATCCAGGGCAGGGACAGCACAGCATCGACCAGGCGCATCAGCACCGCGTCGATCCGCCCGCCCGCCAGGCCGAGCCAGATGCCCAGCAGCCCGCCCCAGGCAACCGCAACCGGCGTGGCAACCGCGGTCACCAGCATGGCCTGCCGGCCGCCCAGCAGGGTGCGGGTGAGGATGTCGCGGCCAAGCTCATCGGTGCCGAGCCAGTGCGCGGCACCTGGCGGATCGAACATCATCGCCCCGTCGATCGTCAGTGGGTCGTACGGCACCAGCAGCGGCGCGAACAGCGCAAGCAGGATGTGGATCGCCACCAGCCCGAGGCCGAGAGCGCCGGAACCGCGGGCCAGCGTGCGCCCGAGCAGGGTGGAGCTTACTGCCATCTCAAGCGCCGCTCTGGCGGCTACGCAGGCGGGGATTGAGCAACAGGGTGAGCAGGTCGGCGGCGAGGTTGACGCCGACATAGACGCTACCAAGCAGTAATGCGATCGCCTGCACCACGGGCAGGTCTCGCTCGGTGATGGAATCCACCAGGAAGCGGCCGAGGCCGGGGTAGTTGAACACCTTCTCAACCACCACCACGCCGCCGAGCAGCCAGGCGACGGTGAGCGCGACGACGTTGATCGCCGGCAGCAACGCGCTGGGCAGGACGTGGACCAGGATGACGCGGTGCTCGGGTACGCCCTTCAGCCGGGCCATCTGCACATGGTCGGAGGCGAGCACATCGATCACCGAGGAGCGAACGGTGCGCATGATATGCGCGGTCATCACCATGGTCAGCACGACGACCGGCAACACGATGCCGGGGAAGAAGGCGGCGAGCGGTGCGGCGGAGTCGGCCATGACGATGCCGGGTACCCAGCCGAGCCAGATGGAGAAGACGTAGATCAGCACGGTGGCGGAGACGAATTCCGGCACCGTCATCCCGATGATGCCGGCGAGCGAGGCGATGATGTCAGGTGCACGTTCACGCCTGAGGGCGGCGAGGATGCCGAGCAGCAGCGCGAGCGGCACGCCGACGGCCAGTGCACAGCCGGCGAGCAGCATGGTGTTGCGCAGCCGGACCGCCAGCATCGGCGCGATCGGCGCGTTGCTGCCGGCGGAGCGGCCGAGATCGCCATGCAACGCGCCCTGCGCCCAGTCGAGATAGCGGGCCACGGCGGGGCGATCGAGGCCGAGGTCGCGCCGGCAGTTTTCTAGCCTGACACCGACGGCGTCGCGTTGCAGCACGGCGACGCAGGCATCGCCCGGCAGCGCCTCGACCGCTGCGAAAATCAGCAGCGAGACGAGGGCGACCGTTGTGACGCCAAGGGCAAGCCGAGTGACAAGAATCCGCAGCAATAGGCTAGTCCACGCGGACTCGGTTCCAGCGGATGGTGAAGTTCTCCACCGCGTCGAGATCCTTCACGCGGCTGGTGACGCCGACTCCGAGCTTGACGTGAAAGGTGACCAGGGTGGAGGCGTTGTCGGAGAGGTATTTCTGCGCGTCCTGATAGAGGGCGCGGCGCTTGTCGAAATCGAGTTCGCGGCGGGCGGTGTCGAGCATGGCGTCGAATTTCGGGTCGGCGAAATGCGACTCGTCCCACGGTGAGGCGGGCGTGTAGATCTCGCTTAGAGCGGAATCGGCCGGACGGTCGGACCAGCGGGTGAGCGTGACGTCCTTCTTCATCCAGATGTTGCTCCAGTAACCGTCGTTCGGCACCTGGTTGATCTTCACCCGGATCCCGGCGGGTGCGACCTGCTGCTGGTAGACCTGGGCGATGGTCGGCCAGATCGGCTCGATGGTGGCGACCTGCATCTCGATATCGATGCCGTTGGCAAAGCCGGCCTCGGCAAGCAGCGCCTTGGCGCCGGCGATGTCCTGCTTGCACTGGCCGTCCCAACGATATTGGTCGGTGGGCCCGACCGGGGTGTCGCACCCGGTGGTGCCGCCATCGGCGCCGACGACGAGATCACGCATGGCGGTGCGATCGACGGCCATGCGCAGGGCGCGACGGACGCGAACGTCATCGAACGGCTTGACGTCGGCGCGGAAGACAATGCCACGCCAGTTGCCGGTGGGGATCTGTTGCAACTGATGCTTCGGCGAGCGGGAGATCAAGGCGATTTCCTGGCGCGACAGACCGGGCAGCATGTCAACCTGGCCTCCGAGCAGGGCCTGGAAGCGGGCCTGGGCATCGGGGATGCCGATGACCTCAACCCGTGCCACTTTCGGCGCGCCATCGAAATAACCGGGGTTGGCGACGAGCACCGAAGTGCCCTGGGCGTCGAACTTCTCCAGCCGGAAGGGGCCGGTGCCGTTGCCGGTGGTGGCGATGGTCTCGCCCGAGCCCTCGGGGATCATCACCAGCCGGTAGTCGGTCAGGGTCAGGGGGAGGTCGGCGAACGGGTCGGTGAGGGTAAGCTTGATCGTCAGCGGATCCAGCGCCTCGACCGTCTTGATCGATTTGACGGCGGCGCGCACCGGTGTGTCGAGCTTGGGGTCCATCGCGCGGTTGAGGGTGTAGACGACGTCGGCCGCGGTGAAGGGGTGGCCGTCATGGAAGCTGACGCCGGGGCGCAGCTTGAGCGTCCACTCGGTGGCGGTGGGGTTGGCGGACCAGGAGACTGCGAGATCGGGCGCCGGCTTGCCGTCTAGGCCGGTGCGGATCAGGCGGTTGAATATCTTCTCGACGACCTGGACCACTTTGCCCTTGGAGAAGGGATCGACCGAGGAGGCCTGGCCGAAGCCGACATCATGCGGCTGGCGGAAGGTTCCTGCGGGTTGCGCCACCGCGGCGAAGGCGCCGGCGAGGGTGAGCGCGGTGGCATAGCCGAGCGAGCGCAGCATGAGGGGTCGTCCTCCCGTTTGTTTTCGTTCGAGCGGCGAAGATGCGCGAGGGACCAATGCGTGGCAAACCAAGATTTTAGCGGGGATGGATAAAGAATTTTTCATTCATTCATGGTCCGGGCGAGGATCTGTTGCCAAGTGCGCTCGGGAATCTGCAGGCCGTCGCGCTGCGCGGCCGCGCGACGGGCGCGTTCCCGCTCGCCAGGCACCTCGACCGCGGCGTTGCCCTCCACCGGAGGGCAGGCGCGCAGTTCGGCCAGGATCTGTTCGGCCACGGCGTGGCGGGTGGCCTCCTCGCGGTGCCGGGTGCTGTCGAGCGCAAGGATGAGCCAATTCACCTCGGTGGTGGCAGGGCCGAGCATGGCCTCGCAGATCATCTCCGCCATCACCGCCAGGCCGTAGCCCATCGGGCCGCCGCGCGGCAGGATGGCGCCACCGCGGAAATAATCCGCCGGGTCATTGCTGGGCTGGCCCTCGGAGTCGATCAGGGCGCCTTCCGGCAGGCGGGCGCCGGCGGAACGGGCGGCGTAGAGCCAGCCGCCGGCCAGCATCGAGGTGGCAAAATCGGCCACCACCGGACCGCGATCGCCGCCGGGAGCGGCCAGACAATAGGGGTTGGTGGGCAGCACCGCACGGCGGCCGCCATAGGGGGCGACCTGGCGCCAGTTTTCCCGCCCGCCACCGCCGATAATGATGACGACGCAGCCGGCTTCGGCGGCGGTTTCGGCATAGGCGCCGAGCCGTCCGGTGTGACCGAGGTTACGCACGGCGACCGCGGCAATGGCGTTCGCTTTGGCCTGGACCACCGCATGCGCGACGGCGAGGCGCATGGCTGGGATGCCGATGCCGCCGCCGCCATCGATCTCGGTGGCACCGCGTGGGGTCTGGACGATGCGGGCGACAGCATCGGGGCGCATGTAGCCGGTGCGGAACTGATCCTCGTACTGCAGGACGCGCATGATGCCGTGCGATTCCACGCCGCTGGCGCTGGCGTCGACCAGATGGGAGGCGACCTCGGTGGCGACTGCCGCGGTGCAACCTGCGCGCACGAGGATCACACTCAGGTGTCCGTGGGCTTCGTCGAGCGCGACGCAAACACGGGGGCCGGCATCGACGAGCTTGCTGGGGGGGACGCTGCTCATGCGGCAAGTTCCTCGTGCTCGGAGACAAAATCGGCGGCTTCGCGCAGCAGCCAATCGCAAACGGCGGCGATTTCCGGGCGGCGGCGGGCGGCGGGACGGGTGACCAGGTGATAGGCGCGGGTGGGTGCGAGGGCTTGCGGGAACGGTCGGATGAGGCGGCCGGCGTCGACTTCATCCTGCACGAAGGGAAAAATGCCGAGGGCGACGCCTTGGCCAGCCAGGGCGGCATGGGTAACGACGTTGCTATCTGTGATGATGGTCTCGGCACCGAAGCCGAGGCCTGGGACGCCGGCGAGCGCGAGCCAGGCGGTCCATTCCGATCGGTCGTGCTGGTGCAGCACAGGCACGCGGGCAAGGTCGGCCGGGTTACGCAAGTGGCGCGCAAGCTCGGGGCTGGCGACCGGGGCGTAGCGGATGGGGAAGAGCAGTTCGGCCTCGAGTCCGGGCCAGTTGCCATGGCCCCAATCGACGGCGATGGGGGTGGGCATGTCGATCGGACTGGTGATCCGGCTGCGGTGCTGCAGCGTCAGTGTGAGGTTGGGAAATGCCGTGTGGAAGCGGAGCAGCCTGGGGGCGAGCCAGCGGCTGCCAAGGATGGGGCCGACGGCGATGGCCACCGAGCGGCGGGATGCGGCGACGTGCTGGTTGATTTCATGGCCGATGGCGTCGAACGACGCGCGGACGACACGGCTGAGTGAGAGGCCGGTGTCGGTTAGCACCACCTGTCGAGTGCGACGGATAAACAGCAGGCAGCCCCAGTCGTGCTCAAGCTTCCGGATGAGGTTGGAGACGGTGGTGGTGGACACGCCAAGCTCGGCGGCGGCTTCCTTGAAGCTTTCCAGACGGGCGGCGGCCTCGAAAGTGCGCAGCGCCGTCAGGGGCAGGCTGGTTCCGGATCCGCCCATGGCGGCCTCCCGCATGATTTAAATTTTCACCATGCATAGGAGGCCGTGCGGGGGCTGTCGAGCGGGGCCTGTCGCGAGGTCTGTCTCAGGCCGCGCGCTGGCGCGTCTGGGCGAGCAGCGTGCCGAGATACTCCGCCATAGCGCCCATGCCGGAGCGGCTGGAGCCGGTAAGTCCGGCGCGGGCTTCGGCGTCCGGATTGTAGTTGGTGTTGGTGTTGACGTCGTACACCAACGGCGCGCCTTCCGGGCCGACTATGAACTCGATGCCGGCGACGTCGACTCCGGCCTGCTCAAGGAAGCGCTCAAGCTTGGCGCGGAAGATCGGGTCAATGTCGTCGATCACGGTGAACTTGTGCTCGGGCCGGCCCGGGATGTCGCCGACCGGACAGATCGCCTCGCCGATGGCGCACACATCGGCGGGGCAAAGTTCGAAGCCCTCGCTGGTATCGACTTCGACAGCGTAGGTGAAGCGGCGGCCGGTGAACTCGGCGCGGGTGATCACGGGGCGGGGGGGCGACGATGTATTGCTGCAGCAGCTGAATGCCGTCCACCGGTTCGACGTAGCTGTCGCCGGCAACCGTCTCGCGCAGGCCATCGATCGTGTGGAACAACTGGACGCCCAGGCCCTTGCCGCCGCGGTTCGGCTTTAGAATCACGGGCTGGCCGGGGAAATAGCGCTCGGCCGCTGCGACGATCTGCTCACGGCCAGCGACCATGACGGTGCGCGGGGTGCGCAGGCCTGCGGCCTCCAGGGCGGAATACTGCCGCACCTTGCTGATCTCGAGGTCGAGCGCGCGTGGGCCGTTGACCACGGTGCGGCCCCAGCGGGTGAGCCAGGCGAGCACGCTGGCGGTGAACTCGGCGGAGAAGCGATGATCGCGGGTATGCGAGCTGGCGCTCATCCGGTTGTAGAACACGCCCTCGGGCGGGGGGGTCGCGAGGTCGAACGCGCCGGTGTGGACGAACATCTCCTGCCAAGGCAGACCACGCCGATCCAGCGCCTCCGCGAGCGGTGGCAGCCACGCCGGGTTTTCATGAATGACGTGAATGCAGCTCATCTTTTCGTTCCCCAGATCGCGTGATCCGGCGCGTTTGCCGGGCACATAGATCGTCATGAAAAATGCGGACGAGCCTTGCTTCGGTAAATAGGCGCAGTGACCAAAGATTGTCCGTGCGGGAGAGTTCCATGCTCTCGGAACGAGGCTGTGGAGAACGTTCCTCTCAACGGGTTTGCACCCTTCCTTCTGCCGTGGCTGCTCCGCCAGGCGGCATCGACACGCATCGTCCCCGGCGGCATGCTCGCTCCAAGGCCGGTGCCAGACAGGGGGAAGCATATGCCATTCTATGAACGAGGCAGCGTCCGCATTCACTATGAAGAGGCGGGCACGGGGTTTCCGCTGCTGCTGATCCCTGGCGGTGGACTGAACGCGACGATGCCGTTTGTCGGCGAGAAGGCGCCGTTCAACGCGATGGAGATCTTCAAACGCGATTACCGCTGCATCACCATGGATTTGCGCAACGCCAATGGTGGTCAGTCCTCCGGCCCGCTGGAAGCCGAGCGGCCGTGGGATGCCTACACCGACGATCAGCTGGGGCTGATGGATCACCTGGGGATCAAGCAGTTCCTAGTGCTAGGGTTCTGCATCGGTGGGCCGTTCATCTGGAACCTGTTGCGGCGCGCACCTGAACGGGTGGTGGCCGCGGTACTGGCACAGCCCAGCGGGTCCCGCCCAGAGCTGCGCGACCTGCCCTTCAAAAACAACATGACCGGCTGGGGGCCGGCGCTCTGCGCGCGGCGGCCGGGGGTGACGATGGCGGAGGTCGAGGCGTTCCTGACGCGGATGTATCGCACCGATCCCGATTTCGTGTTCACGGTCAGCCGGGACTTCGTGCGGAACTGCCAGACACCGTTGCTGATCCTGCCGGACGACGTGCCGGCGCATCCCTATGCGGTGGCGATGGAAGCGGCGCGGCTGGCGCCGAACGCGCAGGTCAGCCTGTATCCGTGGAAGGACCCGCCGGAACTGATCCCGCTGGCTGTCCGCCACATCAGCATGTTCCTGAAGGCGCACCGGCCGGGCTGAGGGCCCGGCCGGGTTTTCTCTTAGCCTTCGATCACCGCCAGCACCTTCGGCGGCGACAGCGGCAGGCTGTAGAATCGCTTACCCAGCGCGTTGTAGACCGCGTTGTTGATCGCGGCCAACGGCGGCACCAGTGGCGCCTCGCCGGCCCCACGCACGCCCTGCGGGTGCTTAGGGTTGGGGATTTCCAGCACCAGCGGCTCGATGAACGGCACGTCCGAGCACACCGGCATCCGGTAATCCAGGAAGCTGGCGTTATCCACCCGCCCCTGCTTGTCGTACAGGTATTCCTCGGCCAGCGCCCAGCCGATGCCCTGCACCACGCCGCCCTGCACCTGGCCCTCCACATAGTCCGGATGCAGCGCACGGCCCACGTCCTGGGCAGCGGTGTAGCGCAGCACCCGCACGATGCCGAGTTCCACGTCAACCTCGACATCGACCACATGGGTGGCGAAGCCAGGGTCGGCGCCTGTGGTGGTCAGCTGCACGCCGGCCCCGATCGGCCCGCCCATCTCGTTCGCCTTGGCGGCGAGATCCTTCAGCGTCAGCGGCGGGAACTGTCCTGCATTCGGACCGGCCGGCCGTGCCTCGCCGTTCGCCCAGGCCACCGCCTCGGGATCGATCTTCCAAATCTTTGCCGCCCGCTCGCGCAGTTGCGCGATTACCTTCTCGGCCGACTGCGTCACCACCATCGCCGAAGCGAAGGTCACCCGGCTACCGCCCGTCAGGTTGGAGAAGCCGATCGACGCGGTATCGCCGATCAGCACCGAGATCCGCTTGTGCTCGATGCCCAGTAGCTCGGCGGTCACGTTGGCGATCGAGGCCCGGCTGCCGCCGACATCCGGATGCCCGGTGGTCACCGTGACGTTGCCGTCCTCGGTGATGTTCACCTGCGCGCTACTTTCACCGCCGGCGTTGTACCAGAAGCCCGAGGCCACGCCGCGCCCGCGCAGCACGCCCTTCTCCGGCGCATGCTCCAGCGGCGCGGAGTAGTGCGGGTGCTCCTTGATCGCGCGGATCGTCTCCTCGAAGGTGATCGCGCCGAACACCGCACCGTAGGATGCCTTGGTGCCCTTTTTCGCGCTGTTCTTCAGCCGCAGCTCCAGCGGATCGATCTTCAGCGCCTCGGCAAGCTCGTCCAGCACGCTTTCCATCACGTAGGCGCCAATCGGCGCGCCCGGCGCGCGGTAGGCCGCAACCTTGGAGCGGTTGCACAGCACGTCGTAGCCCACCGACAGCACGTTGGGGATATCGTACGGCCCGAACGAACAGCCGACCGCGCCGCGCAGCGGCGAGCCCGGCAGGGCGCCCGCCTGCAGGTAGAACGTGCCCTGTCCGGCCACGATGGTGCCGTCCTTCTTCGCGCCGATCTTGATCGTGCTCATCGAGCCCGAAGTCGGACCGGTGGAGCGGAACACCTCGTCGCGCGTCATCACCAGCTTCACCGGCCGGCCGGATTTCTTCGACAGCAGCACGGCCACCGGTTCGAGGTAGATGATCGTCTTGGCGCCGAAGCCGCCGCCGATCTCGGCCGGAATTGCGCGGATATTGCTCTGCGGAATCCCGGTCAGCAACGAGGTCATGCCGCGGACCATGAACTGCCCCTGGCTCGACGACCAGATCGTCACCTTGCCGTCGGCGGTGCACGACACCGTGCAGGCATGCGGCTCGATATAGCCCTGGTGCACCGGACGGGTCTTGAAGCTGCGCTCGATGACGATGTCGGCTTCGGCGAAGCCGGCTTCGATATCGCCCTGCTTGATCACCATGGTGCCAGCAATGTTCGACTTCTGGCCCTCATGGCGCACGAAGTCGTGCAGGATCGGCGCGTCCGGCTTGATCGCGTCCTCGATCTCGATGGCGTGCTGCAGCACGTCGTAGTCCACCTCGATCAGCTTGCATGCCTGGGCGGCGATTTCTTCGCTGATCGCGGCGACCGCAGCGATCGGGTGGCCGTGGAACAGCGCCTTTTCGCGCGCCAGCATGTTGCGCGACATCCAGCGCATGTCCTGGATGCCCAGCATCACCGACTTGTCGAGCGGGAACTCCACCATGTCGGCGGCGGTTACCACCGCCTTCACCCCCGGCAGCGCCTCGTCCTTGGCGGTGTTGATGCCGCGGATCACGGCATGGGCATGCGGGCTGCGCAGCACCTTGGCCCAGATCATGCCCGGCATGCTGAGGTCGGCCGAATAGCAGGCCCGGCCGGTCACCTTGTCAGCGCCGTCCGGCCGGATGGTACGCTGGCCGATCCACTTGTTGTCGATGGCGTTCATCAGGCGGCCCCCTTCATATCGGCGGCGGTTTCCAGCACCGCACGGACAATCTTGTCATAGCCAGTGCAGCGGCAGAGGTTGCCGGCCAGCCAGAACCGCACCTCGCTCTCCGTCGGGTCCGGGTTCTGTTCCAGCAGCGCCTTGGCGGCGACCAGGAAGCCCGGGGTGCAGATGCCGCATTGCAGGGCGGCAAGCTCCAGGAACTTCTGCTGCAGCGGGTGCAGGTGATCGCCTTGGGCCATGCCCTCGATGGTGGTGATCTGCCTGCCCTCGACCTCGGGCGCCATCACCAGGCAGGAGCAGACCAGCCGTCCGTCCAGCGTGATCGAGCATGCACCGCAATCGCCGGTGCCGCAGCCTTCCTTGCTGCCGGTCAGCCCCAGCGTGTTGCGCAGCACGTCCAGGACGCTCTGATGAGGCTCGCACAGGAATTCGGTGGGCTCGCCGTTGATGGTGGTAGCGATATGCATCTTGGCCATGGTTCAGACCCTCCCTGCGCGTTCGGCGGCGATGGCCACGGTGCGCTTCAACAGCACGCCGGCGGCCTTGGTGCGATAGACGATGGTGCCGCGCTTGTCGTCGATCGGCTTGCAGGCGGCGCGGCAGGCGGCGGCGGCGGCCTCCAGCGCGGCATCGTCCAGGCGGGAGCCGATTAGCGCCTTCCCGGCATCGGCCACCAGCAGCACCGTCGGCGCAACCGCGCCGAGCCCGACACGCGCTGCGGTAACGACCCCGTCCACCAACGTCAGGCTGACGCCGACGCCGACCACGGCGATGTCCATCTCGGTACGCGGGATCATCCGCAGATACGCATCGGCCGACCCGGCCGCGCGCGGCGGCAGGGTGAAGCAGACCACGATCTCGCCGGGGGTCAGATTGGTCCGGCCCGGCCCGGCCGGCACCGCTTCCACCGGCAGCTCGCGCCGCCCGTTCGGCCCCTGAATCGTGACCACCGCTCCCGCGGCAACCATCGCCGGCACACTGTCGCCTGCGGGCGAGGAATTGCACAGATTGCCGCCCGGCGAAGCGCGGCCCTGCACCTGGGTGGACCCGATCAGGTTGATCGCCTCAAGCACCCCGGGCCACACCGTGCCAAAACGCGGATGCTCGGCAAGCACCGCACCCGACACCGCAGCCCCGATGCGAAACCCGCCCTCGGCGGTCTCCTCGATGCTGCTCAACTCGGGGATGCGTTTGATATCGATCACCGTGGCGGGGCTGATGGCGCCATTGCGCATCTGCACCATCAGATCGGTGCCGCCGGCAAGCAGGCGCGCGGCGCCCTGTGCGGCTGAGAACGCGGCGATCGCTTCATCGAGCGTCCGCGGCGCCAGGTATCTTGTGTCCGTCATGGTTGCTTCCGTGGTCGTTTTCCGGTCCCGGCGCGGCCTGTCCATCGAGCTCCCGCCCCGGACGCGCGCGCAAGGTTGCGGCTAGGCTACGCCGGGAGAACGATGTGGGGTAGCCCCCTGTTGGACAGCTGGAAAGCGGTCACGCCGCCGCGGGCGAGGCGGCTTTGCGGGCTTTCCGGTCCTGTGTCACGATCCCTGCCAACGAGTTCAAAAAGGGAGGCTGTTGATTTCCGTTGAGATCTGACCCGGGAAGGTCGGAATTTTCCACTGAGAATTGACCCATGTTTGAACCTCCCCCCACTGCGAACGGCGGGGGAACATGGAGTGATCGACATGGCGTTGTTGAGCTTGATCCG
>CAIRTN010000019.1 GCA_903881515.1 uncultured Rhodospirillales bacterium
AACCTCGCCATCCTGCGAAAACTCGCGCTCAACGTCCTCAGATCGGCCAGACCAGACATCTCAATCCGACGCAAACGTAAACGCTCAGGATGGTCAGACGAATTCGCACGATCAATCATCGGGCAAATGCGATAGCCGTGGCTTCGCGGCTCACCCCCCTTGACCCCACATCAATTTGGTCGATGACCGACGTACGTGGGCGGCGAAGCCCAAAGACTCTTGATGGCTCCGCCGCTCCAATCCCAACGCCGAGCCAACCGCCCATCCACCACACAAGTGATTGGGTTTCCAAAGGCCCATGGCCTTTTGCGGGTCCAGGGCAGAGCCCTGGTCTTGTCTAAAAATCTTTTCCCGATGCCCCTCAACCAGACACGCCTCAAGCCCTCAAGGCAGCGGCATATTCAAATCAAACGGCCGATGCTTCGGCCCGATCCCCGTATCCTCCTGCTTCGCCGTCTCGATCTCCGCCTTCCCCTGGGTCGTCCGCCCCAGCGCGTTCAACGCCAGCCCCCGCCCGTAATGCGCCCACGGACTGTCCGAAACAATCGCCAGCGCCGCATCGTAATCCGCGATCGCCAGGTTCCAGTTGCGCATCCGCAGGTGGATCAACCCCCGATCCAGCAAGGTCACGAAATGCCCCGGCCGCAACCGCAGCGAGCGGTTGCAGTCCGACAGCGACGCCTGCGTCTGCCCCAACCGGAAATGCGCATAACACATCCCCATCCAGGCATCCGCGCTGTTGCCGTCCAACTCCGTGGCCCGGCTATAATCGGTCAGCGCATCGCCGAACTGCCCCACCCGCTCATACACCGTCGCCCGGTTGATCACCGCCTGCGTCAGGCTGGGGTTGAGGCTGATCGCCTGCGTGTAATCGTTCACCGCCTCCTGCGCATGGCCGCTGTTCTGATAAGCCAGTCCACGCACGGTATAGACGCGCGACAGCCCATCATTGTCGTACTGCCCCGACCGGATCAGGCTGGTGCAGGCGCCGATCTTCAAATCGGCATCGGCCTTGGCGTCGAAGCAGCGCTGCCGCGCCTCCGGGTCCACTTGCGCCGCCGCCGGCGCCGCCCAGGCCAATGGCAACAGCAACAGCGCGGCGCGCAGCGCCCGCATCGGCATCGATGGCAGCATGGCTCCGGTTCCCCTTGTCCCGCAGTTCATTCCGCCACACTACACTTCGTTTCCGTTGCCCACACAATGCCAACATGAGATCGCCCCCCGCCGACAGGCGGCAATAGCCACCCGCCGCGGCGCGGGGCATACTGCGCCCTCGCCGCGGCGAAGGAGCAGGACATGGACGAAGACATCCGCAAGGCGGCGCTGGACTATCACCGGCTGCCGCGCCCCGGAAAACTGGCGATCGAGCCCACCAAGCGCATGGCCTCGCAGCGCGACCTGGCACTCGCCTACTCCCCCGGCGTTGCCGCCGCCTGCACCGAGATCGTCGCCGATCCCGACAACGCCTACCTCTACACAGCCCGCGGCAACCTGGTCGCCGTGATCAGCAACGGCACCGCCGTGCTCGGCCTCGGCAATATCGGTCCGCTCGCCTCCAAGCCGGTGATGGAGGGCAAGGCCGTCCTGTTCAAGAAATTCGCCGGCATCGACGTGTTCGACATCGAGGTCGACGCCCTTGACCCCGACCGCTTCGTCGAAGTCGTCGCCGCTCTCGAGCCCACCTTCGGCGCCATCAACCTCGAAGACATCAAAGCCCCCGAATGCTTCGACATCGAGGCCCGGCTGCGCGCCCGCATGTCGATCCCGGTGTTTCACGACGACCAGCACGGCACCGCGATCACGGTGGACGCCGCCGTGCGCAACGGCCTGATGCTGCAAGGCAAACAGCTCTCCGAGGTCAAACTGGTCACCTCCGGCGCCGGCGCCGCCGCGATGGCCTGCGTCGATCTCCTGGTCGAGATGGGCGTGCGCGCCGAAAACGTCACGCTCACCGACATCAAGGGCGTCGTGCACGCCGACCGCGAGGGCCTGGAGCCCCGCATGTTGCGCTACGCCAGGCAGACCGACGCCCGCGGCCTCGGCGACGTGCTCGATGGCGCCGATGTGTTCCTCGGCCTCTCCGCGCCCCGCGTGCTGAAATCCGAATGGCTCGGCAAGTTCGCCCCCAACCCGATGATCCTGGCGCTCGCCAACCCCGAGCCGGAAATCCTGCCCGAGGCCGTCCGCGCCGTCCGCCCCGATGCCATCGTCGCCACCGGCCGGTCGGACTACCCGAACCAGGTCAACAACGTCCTCTGCTTCCCCTTCATCTTCCGCGGCGCGCTCGATTGCGGCGCCACCACCATCAACGCCGCCATGCAACTCGCCGCCGTCGAGGCCATCGCCGAACTCGCCCGCGCCGAGGCCAGCGAAGTCGTCGCCGCCGCCTATGGCGGCTCCGCCCCGGTGTTCGGCCCGGAATACATCATCCCCAAACCGTTCGATCCGCGACTGATCCTGCAGATCGCCCCCGCCGTCGCCCGCGCGGCCATGGCCTCCGGCGTCGCCCGCCGCCCGATCGCCGATTTTGACGCCTATCAGCGCGAACTCGAACGCTTCGTGTTCCGCTCCGGCCAGCTCATGCGCCCGGTCTTCGCCGCCGCCCAGGCCGCGCCGCAACGCATCGCTTACGCCGAAGGCGAGGACGAACGCGTGCTGCGCGCGGTGCAGACCCTGGTCGATGACGGCATCGCCCACCCCGTGCTGATCGGCCGCCGCGCCGTCATCGCCGCCCGCGTCGCCGAAATGGGCCTGCGCATGGACCTCAACGAGACCGTGCAGGTGCTCGACCCCTCGACCGACACCGAAATCTTCGCGCCCCTGATGGAGGCCTATCAACACCTGGTCGGCCGCAAGGGCGTTCCCCCCGATTCCGCCGGCCGCCGCGTGCTCACCCGGCCCACCGTCGCCGCCGCCATGCTGCTGCACGCCGGCATCGTCGATGCCGCGATCTGCGGCGGCGCCGGGGACTGGTGGCGGCACATGCAATACGTCATGCCGGTGATCCCCCGCCGCGCCGGCGTCTCGCGCATCTACGCCCTGTCCTGCCTGATTCTGCAAAACGGCGCCCTGTTCGTCTGCGACACCCACATGAACAGCGACCCCACCGCCGAACAGATCACCGAGATGACCCTGCTCGCCGCCGAGGAGGTCCGCCGCTTCGGTATCGTCCCCAAGGCCGCCCTGCTTTCGCATTCCAGCTTCGGCGCCTCCAACTCCCCCTCCGCGCGCCGCATGCGCACCGCGCTCGCCATGATCCGCGCGAAAGCGCCGGACCTGGAGATCGATGGCGAAATGCACGCCGACGCCGCCCTCAGCGAAGTGATCCGCGACCGCGCCGTGCCCGACAGCCGCCTGAAAGGCACCGCCAACCTGCTGATCATGCCAAGCCTCGACGCCGCCAATATCGCCTTCAACATGCTCAAAGCCGCCGCCGACGGACTGCCCGTCGGCCCGCTGCTGCTCGGCATGAGCAAGCCGATCCACGTCGTGGTGCAAAGCGTCACCGCCCGCGGCATCGTCAACGTCAGCGCGGTCGCAACCCTCGAAGCCCAGGCACGGCGAGGCTAAGCCCACCGCATGGTCGTCTTCCTTCTCGGTATCGTCGCCCTGCTGGTGGTGAAGGGCGCGCTCGGCGCCTTCTCCAAGGCCCAGGTCACCACGCTGAAAAGCATGGGCATCTGGACCGCCGCCATCGGCGGCCTGCTGCTCGCCGCCATGCTGCTGCTCACCGGCCGCGGCGGCCTCGCGATCAGCGGCCTGTTCCTGCTCGGCCCGCTGATCTGGTCCTGGGTGGCCCAGGCCAAACCTACCATCGACGGCGGTCCATCAGCCCCGCGCGGCAACATGGTGAGACAGGAAGCGCTGGACATCTTAGGCCTGCGCGAAGGCGCCTCAAAAGCTGACATCCGCGCCGCCCACCGCCGCCTAATGCTCGCCGCCCACCCCGACCACGGCGGCTCCGACTGGCTGGCGGCGCGGATCAATCAAGCACGGGATGTCTTGCTCGGGTAAAGAAATCATTCCCGCTCTTGAAAACATTGTAACGGACGGTTCAACTTTTGGAGCGAGAATTCCAATAGCACGCCTGCGTGCGCTCCCGGTGCATTTTCCATCCTGTTCAGGTCTGAGCATTTCGGCGCCGGCGGCGGCAGGGTGATTTCATTAGTTATAATGGCATTATCAGAAGGATGGCACCCGTTGGCAGCGTCGGCTACAGTCATGCGCTCGCCGAAGCTGGCAACTGCCTCAACAAGGCTGAGGTTGTCCATAGGCTTTGGACCTTGGACAGTATCCGTCCGGCGAAGGCCGCGGTTGTCAGAGCGGGTGTAGAATTTCGTTGCTGATGATGGCGGCGAGAGCGGTTTTGAGTGACAGTGTTGATTTCCACCGAGACTTGACCCGGGGTTTTCACTGAGAAGTGACCCGCCTTGAGGGGCATTTTCCCCTTGGACAGGATGGGGTCAAGTCACTGCTTTGTCCTTTCGCGTTTGGTGGTTTTGGCGCTGGCCTTGA
>CAIRTN010000020.1 GCA_903881515.1 uncultured Rhodospirillales bacterium
ACCAAGCCGGGAAATAATCCACGACCAACTAATCGCAGGGAGGGGAAGATTCGACATTCAGACGGAGAATCATACCAAACCGCGTCGATGCAAAACCTTCGATTCGCGCCTATGGGGCTCCGCCCTGGACCCGCAAAGGGTCAGGGGACCCTTTGAACCCATGCATGAAGCAGCATGGACAACCCGCCCGTCCTCCACGCCGCCGTCACCGCGCAACTCTCCCGCACGCGCCCCATCTCTCCACCGTCATTGCGAGACGCCCCTTGCCGTCGTGGCAATCCAGGACCCTCCACCCCACGCCCGCAAAACGCCGAGCCAACACCCCCGCCGCCGTCACCGCGCAACGCCCCCGCAAATCCCCCACCCCTCCACCGTCATTGCGAGCCCTTGCGTGGCAATCCACGCTTTTCCGTGCCGACGCCTCGGCCTCTCCGCCACTCGTCCTACCCCGTCGACGCCGCGGCCTCTCCCTCGCCCGCCGCCCAACCTACCCCGGCCCCCCAACCCCCGCCCACCGGTAAAGAATATCCGGCGCCCCCTCCTCATTCTTCGACCCATCCCCCAACGCCACAATCTCAAACCCGTGCTTCTCATAAAACGCCCGCCCCCGCGCGTTCACCTGAAAGCAATACAACGCCAGCCCCTCCGGAAAACGCGCCTTCGCCTCCGCCATCAACGCCGAGCCAATCCCCCTGCGCCAGCAATCCGGCCGCAGATAAAGCTGCAACACCCACCCCGGCTTCAGCGCGATATACCCAACAACCGCCCCCTCTTCCTCCGCCACCAGTACGTCCCCGCTGGGGATCAGCACCCCACCGACATACCCCAGAATCTCCGCCGCGCTCCGCGGCCAGACAATCGACGGCATCGCCGTCATCCGCGACTCCCGATCCACCGCAACAATAGCGGCAGCATCCGCCAACACAGCCGGCCGAGTAGTCGTCATGCGCCTTTCCTGATCTGGGATGTCCCGGATGCTGAGCCCATCCGTGACCTCAAATCGAAATGAGCCACGTTTGCCATAGACCCCAAAAGCGAAGTGTCATCCGCCGCCCTCTGGCGCCGTCACCGCGCCTCACTCCCGCACGCCACTTACCCCTCAACCGTCATTGCGAGCCCTTGCGTGGCAATCCACGCTTCCTTTTCCCCAGGCGCAAACTTCCCCATTGCTCCCGGGCGAACCAACCGCAACAAACCCACTAAGTTGGCCCGCGAATGGCATGACGCCACCTCCGAACGTGCGAATCGTAAACCTTCTGAATTGGCTTCCTCGAGGTCTTCGGCGTCCGACAACCGTCAATCGAAGATTCGGCGAATAATCGCGTACGGTATGAGGCCAATTACGGCAACGAGCATGCCATCCGGCAGATGCTCGATCCTGAAATCCGTTTGCTCACTGCGACTTTCCCCTTCGATACACCAGTTTACGAAGTTCTCACATTTATTGGTGATTACGTGATACTCGTTTTCATCAATTCGCCCATTGGCCCGATTTGCTGACGCGCGGGGGCCATATTTCCTGCTCGGGTGAGGTATAATTTTAAAATTGCGCCCGCCGCAAAACTCATCCAGGGAGACCTCCTGCACACGTCCGGCAGTTAAACCGTTCGCCAAGCCGCTATAGTGAACGATCCTCTCGCGGCCAATACAAATACCATGGTGCGAGTAGCCAATGCGAGGGGTAAGCAGATGATCCCCCACCTTTGGCCGCGTGGTCACGCCCGCCCTCTTAAACCCGTTCGCCAATCCTGAAACAAGATAAACAGAAATACGAGGGGCGGAGACAAAATCAAAGATATAAAAATTACACCCGAAATTTTCGCCAGGCTCGCGCCTTTCGCTCGTAACTTATGCCCCACGAGTACGATGAAAAATCCATAGATAACGCATATGGCCCAGATCATTGAGTCCTCACGAGAACAAATTGGCTCGGAAAGCAAATATCATGGAATAAACCGAGATTCCCCGACTGTCCGACTTTCCGTTCTATCGAGCTGCCACGTTAACTTTTCTCCGAAACAATTTGCAACCATTAAATCCGCAGGAGATCGTGCCCTACCACGTGGTGGGGTACGATCTTCGCGCCGCCGCTTCCTGTACATCCATCAATTCGAACAAACTCAGCGAGTCCCAGCAAATAATCGATAAACAAATCCACATCCGAATCCTCCCGCGCCTCGTCCCGCGCCGTGGACCCGAACAGATACAGATGCTCCACCCCAAGGCCCCTCAACTCGGCCTCGTGCGCCCGCAGCACCGCGATGGCATCAACCCGTTTCATATCCAAACGCTACCACGCCCCGGCCTCCCCGTGCCACGCTCCCGCACATCGCCCCCCAACATTCAAGTGCGAACGCGGCGCAGCGCTAAACCGCCCGCGAGCGCCCTTCGCGCGAGACGGCCAGCGCAGGCGTTTTCTGTGCAGACTCGGTAACAACGTTAACCAGCAACGGTCCGCCGCTGGCGTTGACCAAGGTTTTAGCGGTTTTCAGCACGTCGTAGCCGTCGCCGCCGGCGGCGAGGTAGTCCGTGATCGCCAGGCGATAGGCGCGCTCGGGGTCGAGCGGCCGGTCACCGATCCATACCTCACGCACACGTTGCCCGGCGGGCGCGGCAGCGGCGTAAGTAAAGCGCAGGCCCGAGACCTGCGGGTAGCGGCCGGCCTTGTCCTCCTCCGCGGAGACGCCGTATTCGAGCGCCGCGCGCAGCATCGCACCCGTCGCCTCCACCTCAACCACAGCATTGCCGAACGGCATTTCGGTCATCAGGTCGCGCCGGGTGAGGACGGTGCCGGGCTTGTATTCGCGGTCGCCGCGCAGCGCGCCGCCGTTAATCAGCGCGGCGTCGGCGTTGAAATGCGCCCGCAGCGCATCGGCGACCAGATTGCCGAACGCGGCCTCACCGCTGCGTAAAGCGGCGGCGCGTGTGTCGAGCGGGGCGGTTAGGGTGGCGATCGGTTGGGCAAGAATCTCACTGAGGTTGGCGTCGATCTCCGCGATGAACGGCGCGATGCGGGGCGAGGGGGGGATGTCGACATTGGGGATGAGTTTCCAGCCGACGGAGTGGATTCCGGCGCGGATCTTTTTTGCGGCATCGGGCCGGGTGACGGCGAGTTCAACGACGGCGAGCCAGCGGCCGTCGGACGCGGATTTGAGCACGGGGGCGCCGGTATCGCGCATCTGCGTCGGGTCATGATCGTGCCCGCCCAGGATCAGGTCGATCTCGGCGATCTCGCGCGCCATGCGCTCGTCGTCCCGCAGGTCCTGGTGCGTCAACGCCACGATGACGTCGGCACCCTGCCGACGCAGCTCGGCGGCGCCAGCCCTGAGCGCGGCCTCCTCATCCGCGAAGGTGACGCCGTCGGCCTGGGGGGACAGGATGGCGGTGAGCTTGGTGAGGATGCCGACGAACCCGATCTTCAGCCCGCCGGCGGCTCGCATCGTGGTGGCGATGGCGCCGCCGAACGGTTTGCCATCGGGCCCAAGCACGTTGGCGCCGAGCCAGGGGAAGCGCGAAGCGGCGATCTGCTTGGCGGCGTTGTCGGAGCCAAAGTCGAACTCGTGGTTCCCCAGCACGGCGATGTCGTTGCCCAGCGCGTTCAGCAACGCGATCATATGCGCGCCGTGGGTAACCGAGGAGGCGATGGAGGGCGAAAGCACGTCGCCACCGAAGGTCTGGAAAACGGGCCCCTGGGCGCGGGCCCGTTCGGTTTCGATCAGCGTCGCCAGTTCGGCGATGCCGCCGTACTGCTCGGCCGGACCGTGGCGGTAGACGTCGTTGAAGTGAATGAAGGTGAGCCGGACGGTATCGGCCGCCTGGGCCGCGCCGCGCACGCCGGCGATGGTGGCGGTCAGCCCGGCAATGATGGAACGGCGCCGTATCGCAATCTGCATGACACTGGGCTTCCTGTTATTTCACCTACGTCGCCGGAACCCGCGTGGTGTCGCTATCCTAAGCTGCGGGTTGAACCAAAATGCGCCTACGTCAGCTTTTGGGAACGTGTCAGCGGGTCTGGGGCTCCACACGCCGCCTGGTGATGTACAGGAAGGCCGGCGTGTTGGCCCGGCTTCGTCCGAACGTGCAACGCATGCTGCGAAAAGCGAGTGCCGTTGCCGCACCAACCCACCCCAGGACCACCAGGGCCATCACCAACAAGCCGTGTGAGCCAAGAACCGTCATCGCCAACCCCTGTCGGTCGTGAGGGCGCCATCAGAAGCGCAGCCCAACGCTAGTTGAGATGCGCGATGGTGTCTATCACGAAACAAAAGTCGCCGCCGGCGGCGCCTCACCCCGCCCTCGGCCAGCTCCCGCCCGAAAAAGCCAGCCTGATCACCCGCGCCGCGCAGGAAGTGATCGACGGCCTGTGGGACGCCGAATTCCCCCTGATGCTGGTCACCGCGCTGAGCCCCCATATCGGCTACGAGGCCGCCGCCAGAACTGCCTTGCTGGCCCATCGCGACAACCTGACCCTGCGCCAGGCCGCCTTGTCCCTGGGCGTCACCACTGCGGAGCAGTTCGATGCCTGGGTAAAGCCGCAGGACATGACCCGGCCCATGCCCCAGCGGCTGCAATTACATGGCTGAAATGCGCTAATTGCAATTCCCAAACACCAACGTAAGAGTTAGAAGAAATAACAACATTAGAAAAGGCCAACACCGTGTCCCGCATCCTCCTCCCCATCGCAGCGCACGATCCCGTCGTCCGCATAATGCGGGAGACCTGCGCGCATTTCACGGACAAGGCCCAGAATTCCGGCCCGCTCGCCCCGCTCCTGCTGCTGCTCGCCGAAGCCTTCGCCAGCCTCTTCGGCAAACTCGAAAGCATCTTCCTGCTCTGGCGCGCCGGCGCCCTGCCGCCCCCTCCGCCCGCCCGCAATCCTATCCGCGCGCCCCGCCCCCATGCGTGCGGCACCCGTGCCCCCCGCAAGCACCGCACCCATGCGCGCCGCCGCGCGCCCGTACTGCGCCAGCCCTGCAAAAGCGCCCCGATCCCGGTCGCCAGCGAACCCAGCCCCCTCCGCCCGAACGCCCCGAGGCCGCGCGTCGACCGCTACCCAAAACCGCCCGAAACCGCCGTAATCGCAGACCGTCTAACTGCGACATTTTTGTTCCGAAATCGTAACAAAAATCCCTCTCAGATCACCGCCAGCATGCCGCCATCCACATAGATGATCTGCCCGTTGACGTAGTCCGACGCCGATGACGCCAGAAACACCGCGGTCCCGATCAGATCGTCCGGCGTGCCCCATCGCCGCGACGGCGTGCGGCCTTTCACCCAGCTATCGAACTTCGGATCATCGGCCAGCGGCTGCGTCATCGCCGTCAGCATGTAGCCCGGCCCGATCGCGTTGGCCTGGATGTTGTGCTCGGCCCATTCCGCCGTCATCGCCTGGGTCAGCATCTTGATGCCCCCCTTCGCCGCCGTGTACGGCGCCGTCGTCGCCCGGCCCAGCGCGCTCATCAGCGATCCGGTATTGACCACCTTTCCGCCCCGCCCCCGCGCGATCATCCGCTTCGCCGCCTCGCGCCCCACCAGGAACGCGCTGGTCAGGTTGGTCTCGATCACCTTGCGCCAGTTCTCCGCCGTCTGGTCGACGATCTTGCCGCGCAACTGGATGCCGGCATTGTTGAACAGGATATCCACCGCGATCCCCGCCGCATCCAGCCGCTCGAACGCCGCCATCACCGCATCCTCGTCGGTCACATCGAACGCCGCCTCATGGACGGTGAAGCCCTGCGCCCGCAGCCCCGCCGCCGTCTCCGCCAGCCGCACCGGGTCAGACCCGTTGATCACCACCGTCGCCCCGGCCTCCGCCAGCCCCTCGGCGATCGCCAGCCCCAGCCCGCGCGAAGACCCGGTCACCAACGCCGTGCGCCCCGTCAGATCGAACAAATTCCGGCCCATCTCTCTTCCCCTGAAGCTTTCCGTTCGCTACGCCCGAACCAGCATCTTCGCAACCACCAGGACCCACCCGCCATGCGCATCGTCTTTCACGGCGAAAACGCCGCCTCGTTCTCCGACGGCTTCGCCAGCCTGGTTCCCCCCGGCAGCGAAATCGCCATCCTTCCCGACTCGCTCACCAGCGACGCCGATCGCGCCACCTACGCCGCCGCCGACGCGATCATCGGTGTCGGCTTCAACGCATCGATGCCCCGCCCGGAAAACCTGCGCCTGTTCCACGTCCCCGGCGCCGGCTACGACGCCGTCGACCTCGCCGCCCTGCCGCCCAGCGCCGCCGTCTGCAACGTATTCGGTCATCAGGACTCGATCGCCGAATACGTCATGGCCGCTCTACTGGCCCGCGCGATCCCCTTCACCGACGCCGACCGTCGCCTGCGTCAGGGCGACTGGACCTACTGGGCCGGAGCTCCCGAACGCGTGCACGGCGAAATCTCCGGCACATCGATCGGCCTGCTCGGCTACGGCCATATCGGCAAAGCCATCGCCACCCGCGCCCGCGCCTTCAACATGCGCGTCACCGTCGCCAACCGCAGCCCGGTCAACGACCCCCTGGTCGCCCAGTCCTTCCCGCTCACCGACCTAGCCTCATTCTGGGCCTCCGCCGACGCCTTCGTCGTCTCCCTCCCCCTCACCGGCTCCACCGCCGGCCTGGTCAATTCAGCCGCCTTCGCCGCGATGCCCCCCCACGCCGTGATCATCAATGTCGGCCGCGGCCCGGTGATCGACGAAACCGCCCTCTACGACGCGCTGTCCAGCAACCGCATCGCCGGCGCGATCATCGACACCTGGTACCAATACCCCTCGGCCGCCACCCCGAACCCGCTGCCGTCCAGCAAGCCGTTCCACACCCTGCCCAACATCGTGATGACCCCGCACATGTCCGGCTGGACCTCCGGCACCATCACCCGCCGCCAGGCCCTGATCGCCGCCAACATCCGCGCCTGCGCCGAAGGCACGCCCTACCAGAACCGCGTGCGCTAACTCGCCAGCGCCATCAGGCTGCGCGCCAGCACCCGCGTCCCCGCCGCCAGTTGCGACGGGGACGTGTATTCCGCCGGGTTGTGGCTGATCCCCTTGTGCGAGGGCACAAAGATCATCCCGCTCGGCGCGATCGGCACCGCGAATTGCGCGTCATGAAACGCGCCGGATGCCATCCGCCGGCTGCGATACCCCGCAGCCGCCGCCTCGACGGTGTCCACCACAAGCGCATCGAACGCCACCGGCATCGCATGGAACCACTCATGCAGATGCACCCCGCAATCGCGCACCGCCGCCCGGATCGTCGCCTCGATCGCATCGCCCTTGCTCAGCAACACATCACGGTCGGGGTGCCGCAGATCGATCGAGAACCTCACGTGATTGGCCACCGAGTTCGAAGAATTCGGCGCCACCGTCACCCGCGCCACGGTAAACCGCAGCACATCCTCCGGATCATGCATCAGCGCATTCAGCGCATTGATCGCCCGCACCATGTCCTGCACCGCATCCTTCCGCCCCGCCAGCGGCGCGGTCCCGGCATGCGCGGTCTCCCCGGTCAGCGTCACCGTGAACCACCGGCTGCCCTGAATCCCGGTCACCACCCCGATATCCAGCCCCTCATTCTCCAGCACCGGCCCCTGCTCGATATGCGCCTCCAGATAGGCATGCGGCACATGCCCCAGCACCCGGCGCGGCAGATCCGCCTCGGCCGCCAACTGCTCGGCCAACGCATCGCCGAACCGCACCCCGTCGGCATCCAGCACCTCGGCAAATGCTGCAATCGGCGTATGCCCGGCCCAGGCCATGCTGCCCATGCACCCCGGCGCGAACCGCGAACCCTCCTCGTTGGTCCAGGCCACCACCTCGACCGCCCGCTTCGGCACCACGCCGGCATCATGCAATGCCGACAGCACCTCCAGCCCGGCCACCACCCCATAGATCCCATCGAACCGCCCGCCCTCAGGCTGCGAATCCATATGGCTGCCGGTCAGCACTGGCGCCGCACTGTCATCGGCGCCCTTCACCCGGAACCACAAATTCGCCGCCGCATCGATGCTGACCGCAGCCCCCGCTGCCTCCGCCCAGCCGATCACCAGCCGCCGTGCCTCGCGATCCAGCGCCGACAGGCACGGCCGGTTCACCCCGTCCCCGGCAATCGCCCCCAGCTTCGCCAACTGCATCAGCCGATCCCACTGCCGCGCCTCGCTGACACATTCCGCAACCGACCGCATGAGATATTCTCCATCTTGCCGGGTGCAGTTTGGAACAGCCGGGCGATTTCTGCTACGCACACCGCCGAATGCGGGCACCGCATCGACAAGGGAGAAACACATGACCAAGACGATTTCCCGCCGCACCCTCGCGCTTGGCGCGGCCGCCATCGCATCCGCCGGCCTGGTGACGCGCAAGGTCCGCGCCGCCGACCCGATCCGCCTGCGCATCTCGCTCGACACCGCGCCCTCGCACATGCGCAACGTGTCGATCCTGGATTACGCGGCGAAGCTGGAGAAAGCCTCGGACAACGCCATCAAGGTCGAAGTCTTCCACGCTGGTGCGCTGTTCTCTGACCTCAATGTCACCAAGGCCCTGGTCCAGGGCCAGGTCGAGATGGCCTGCCCCGGCACCTGGACGCTCACCGGCTTCGTGCCCGATTTCGATTTCCCCAACCTGCCGATGCTCTACGGCCTGCCGCTGTCCGACGTGCGCAAGATCGTCGACGGCAAGACCGGCGCCTTGGTCAACGACCTCATGCTGAAGAAGCTGAAGTTGCGCGTGCTCGGCCCCTGGCTCGAGCTCGGGGCGCAGAACTGGTACACCTCGTCCAAGCCGCTACACACTTTCGCCGACGTGAAAGGCCTGAAGATCCGCAATGCCGGCGGCGCCGCCCTCGGTGTGCGTGCCCGCTTCTTCGAGGCGATCCCGAACACCACCGCCTGGCCCGACGTTCCGCTCGCCCTGTCGCAGGGCACGTTCGATGGCCTGGTCTCCACCAACGAGAGCTGCTTCTCCGCCAAGCTGTGGGAAGCCGGCCTGAAATACTCGCTGCAGGATCACCAGAACATCAACGAATACGTCCCGCTGATCAGCGACGCCTTCCTTGCCAAGCTGCCGGGCGAGCTGTCGAAAATGGTCCTCAGCCTGTGGAAGGACAACATCGCCACCTATCGCGCCAACATGGGCGCGGCGCAGGAACGTGCGCTGAACGAGCTGAAATCGCATGGCGTGCAGGTCACCGAACCCACCCAGGCCGAAATCGCCGCTTTGCGCGCGAAGATGCTGGTGGATCAGGAGAAGCTGGTGAAGGACCTGAAAATGGACGCCGACATCAGCAAGATGATCGCCGCCGACATGGGCGCGGCAGCCTAGCAACGGCTGGGCCGGGGACAGCGTCCCCGGCCCATCTCCGCGGCATCAGTAGTGATGCCAGCGCCGTCCGCCGCCGAATTCCAGGCCGATGCCGACGCCGTAGCCATAGGGGTAGGGATAAGGATACGGCGCGTAGCCATAGCCATATCCCGGATACGGCGCGTAGCCCGGATAGCCATAGGCCGGCTGCGGATAGGCCGGCGCCTGCACCGTATGGCCCGACGAGACCATGCACTGGGTATAGGCGGTGTCGTATTGCCGCTGCAGCGATCCGCCGGCGGCCGCCGCGTTATTGGCGCCGATCGAACTGCCGACCATGAGTCCGCCGATCGCGCCCACCGCCGCGCCGGCACCCACATTGCCGCTCAGCGAGCCCAGCGCCGCCCCGGCCGCGGCGCCGATCGCGGTGCCGGCGACCGCATTGCCAGTTGCGTTTTCGCTCGCCACCTGCGCCGAACTGCCATAGCCGATGCGCGCATTGGCGTAGTCGCGGCAGTAATTCTCCTGCGACTGGAACTGCCCGAGGTCCTCGCCCTGTTTCGGCAGCGCGATGCCGCTGGGCCCCGATGGCACCGCGACAGCGCATCCCGCCGCCGCGAGCGGCGCGAGAAGAACGAAGGTGCGAATGATTTTTTGGGTCATGGTCGACGTGTCCACGGATTGACGCGGGACGTCAGCCATCCCGCGAGCGGCAGGCATTATGCCATAGGCGCCGCTCGCGGAGGCATGAGGATTTGTTTAGCCCGCCGTCATCTGGCGGGCATGATGGTCTCAGGCCTGGGCTTCGTGCTTGACGCCCTTTTCGGTCAGCACCGAGGACAGCTCGCCGGACTGGAACATCTCGGTCACGATGTCGCAGCCGCCAATGAACTCGCCCTTCACATAAAGCTGCGGGATGGTCGGCCAGTTCGAGAACTGCTTGATCCCGTCGCGCAGCTCGGCGTCTTCCAGCACGTTGGCGGTTTTGAACGGCACGCCCATATGGGTCAGGATCTGCACCACGCGCGCGGAAAACCCGCATTGCGGGAACATCGCGGTGCCCTTCATGTAGAGCATCACCGGGTTCTCGGTGATCTCGCTCTGGATGCGGTCGACGGTCGGGTTGGCCATGAGATTTCTCCTCAATCCGGGGCAGAGGTTTGCAAAGCGAGGGCGTGCAGTTCGCCCCCGACGCGGCCACGCAGAGCCGCGTAGATAATCTGGTGCTGTTGCACCCGTGACTTGCCGCGGAACGTCTCGCTGACGACGGTCGCGGCGTAGTGGTCGCCGTCGCCCGCGAGATCCTCGATGGCAACATGGGCATCGGGCAGGGCGGCCTTGATCAGGGCCTCGATATCCGCGGCTTGCATTGCCATTTGGTCGCTCCTCAGCCTTGCGGCGTGTTCATCCATTCCGGGAAGAACCGTGCATGTTCTTCCCGCAGTCTGGCAAGGGAGATGGTGTCGCCCGTTGCGAGTGTCAAACCGTCGCCACCGCTTTCTCCGACAACCATGCTCGGAATTCCGGCAGCGGC
>CAIRTN010000021.1 GCA_903881515.1 uncultured Rhodospirillales bacterium
GCCTCTGCCGTCAGATCGGCATCGCGCAGACAGGCTGGCAGCGCGTCGGGCAGTTGGGTGCCGAGGGCGCCGCTGAAAAACACCGGCCCCTCCGGCGTCGGGACGGTGGCGACCCAGCCGTCAGGGAGCACCGGGTCGATCTCGTCGGTGCCGGCGCGATGCACCAGCAGGCAGGCTAGATCGCGCTTTGCCGCCAGGAATGCCAGCGAGGTAGCCAGGCGCGTACCCATAACGCCGTGCAGCACCGCACGGCCGATGCCCAGAGTGCGGGCATCCGCCGTGACAAGATCGAGCGCCGGCGGGCCGCATTCGAACAGGCACTTGCCGCCTGCCTCGGTGCGATGCGTGCCGCCGGCATCACGCCGCCAGGCCGGCGTGGCGCGCGCCGCGCTGGCGCGGATCGCCGCTTCGCCAAGGCGAAGCAGCGTCAGTGCCGCGCCATGCACCGCCTCGGTCCATGCCAGCATCGTCACTGCGCGTTCGGCGACGCCGTAGGGATACCCCAGCGCCCGCAGCGTCCAGGTGCCCTCTCGGACGATTTCCGACATGGCGACACGGACGTTGCTCACGACGCGGCCTCCACCAAAGCCGGCTGCCGGGGCAAGGCCCAGTCATCGTCGGTGCCCTCGGCGATCTCCGACGGCAGGCGCATGCCCTGGAAGAACACGCCACGGACGTAGCGGATCGACAGCGGATTGCCGCATTCGATGCCCAGGCTGGCGAGGAAAAAACGGATGAGCTGCGAGGGCAGGAAATCCGCGTCGATCAGGTTGCCGCGGATTTCCGCATAGGGCAGTCCTGCGAGGCACTGCACCCGGGCAACAGCATGGGCGATATCAGGCTGCTCGGCGATCAGGGCTGCAATCTGGGTGGTGTCCTCATGCGCGGCCAGCAGCGCGGCCAGCCGCTGGAACAGTCCGACATGGTCGATGAAGGATTCGAACTCCTCATGCGGGTCCATGCCACGATCGCCGCGACGCTGTTCGCCGTTATCGGCGGAATGGTACCAGAAATGCCGCCGCCGGTCGTAAAGGTCGCGCCTGATGCGCAGCGCCCAGTCGTAGCGGCTGCGCAGCAAACCGCGCAGTTCGCCCACCGTCATCTCCGGCTTTACGTCGCGCGGCAGCAGGCCGCCGATCGGCAGATAGTCGGCGGCGGCGTCGGCGAAATCGGGATACAGCTCGATCAGCAGCGCATTGAACTGTTCTGCGGTTTCGGCGTCGAGCTCGGCAGCGGCCCGGTCAGCGAGACGACCCCAGGGCTGGTCGGTCGGTGCCGCGATTACCCAACCCTGAAGGCGGGCAAGATTCGCAACGATCACCGGGTGCGGCACGATAAACTCCTCGTTCGGCACCTCGATGGAATTGTAGTAATCGATCGCGCGGTCCAGCAGTTCCAGCATGCGGCCGGTCTGAGTGCCGATCGGCTGCATCCGGGCATAGCCGAGCGAGACCTCGCGCACCACCATCCAGGCCGCCACCCAATGCGGCCAGCGTTGCAGCGCCACGCACATGCCCTGGCCCGAGGAATTGCCAACGCCGATATAGCGCGCGAGTTCGGCGGAAAGCCGGGCGGCGTTCGGAGACCGCGCGGCAGCGATGGCGTTGACCAGATCGATCGAAACCTGGCGCACCAGCAGCAGGCCGAAATGGTCGGCGAAAAACGGATGCGCCAACGGATGCCCTGCCGGGTAGCCCTCGACCGACATCGTGCCGAAGCGGCCGCTGCCGAGATAGCCGCCATTGCGCAGCAGATAACCGGCGCCGCTGCCGATGATTGCGGGGTCCGGCTGATGCCCGGCAGCCAGGCTGTCGACCACATGATCGAAAAAACGCACCGAGCGGTTGGCGGGCGTCCAGCCGACGACATCGCCGGTGGTGCGCATATTATCGGCGTCGCGCGTCTCCAGCATGGCGAACTCGACCGCAATGCGTGCGTCATCGGGTTGCCCGAGGAAGATGGCGCCAAGCATGTCGCGATAGGCACCGTCGGAGCGGCGGCCAACCTTTTCAACCCCGTCCCAGCGGAACAGCCGGGCGATGTAGGTCATGCGGTGGGCGCCCATGGTGATGTCATAGATGCCGCGCGCCTCGCCCTCGGCGTCGCAGTCGAAGCTGCGCGCCTCGATGCGCCAGCGATCGCGGATCATGTGGCGGGCGAGCACGCGGGCGAAGCTGACGCGGGTGGATTTCATCGCGCTGAGCGCGGCCGGCGTCATGCAGTCCGCTTCCGGGCGCATCCAGGGTGCCAGCCGCGCGGGGCCGTCAGGGCCGAGAAAGCGAACGGCGACGTCGCGGAGAAAATCGGGCAGCGCGGGCATTGTCATGTCAGCTCCGGTGCGGACGCGGCAGGTAGGGCGATTCAAGCGCAGAGCATTCTTCAGCAGTCAGGCGGATATCGAGTGCGGCAACCGCCTGGTCGACCTGTTCGAGCCGTGTCGCACCAATGATCGGCGAGGTGATACCTGGGCGCGACAGCACCCAGGCCAACGCGATCTGCGCCGGTGTAACCCCTCGCGCGACCGCCACCGCCGTCACTGCGTCGACGACCGTCTCGTCGGAGGCGCGACCATAGAGTTTGTAGGTAAAATCGTCGGTTTTCGCGCGTTCGGTCCGGCTGCCCTCCTCCCGGCGGCCGCGGCCGCACAGAAAGCCTCGTGCCATCGGGCTGTAGGGGATCAGCCCGATCCCCTCGGCGCGGCAATACGGCAACAATTCGCGCTCGTCCTCGCGCCACAGCAGGTTGTAGTGATTTTGCACCGAGACGAAGCGGCTACGCTGATGGGTCGCGGCATGTGCCTGCGCGGAGGCAAACTGCCAGAACGGCATGTCGGTAATGCCGACATAGAGCACCTTGCCGGAGCGGATCAGCGCGTCGTAAGCGTCCATCATCTCGGCGAGGTCGGTCGCCGGGTCCCAGATATGGGTCTGGTAGATATCGATATGATCGGTGCGCAAGCGGCGCAGTGAGGCATCGACAGCGGCGAACAGGTGCTTGCGCGAATAACCGCGGTCATTCGCCCCTTTGCCCATCGGGTTGCCTGCCTTGGTGGCGATCACCAGCGCGTCGCGCGAACCGGCCTCGGCCACCAGCGTGCCGACGATCTCCTCGCTGAGACCGTTCGAGTAGTAGTCGCAGGTGTCGATCACGCTGATCCCCGCATCGAGCGCGCGACGGAAGATCGCTCGCGCATCATCGAGCGCGAGCACCCAGGAACGCCAGGTCGTATCGCCAAAGCCCATCGCGCCGAGCGAGAGACGGGAAACGCGCAGGCTGGAGCGGCCGAGCCGGAGATGCTGCATGGCGATGTCCTTAGCCACCCGCTGCCATTTCCGCGGCGTCGAGATAGCGATCCCCGATCCGCGGATGCAGCCGGCCACCGGTGGAGCCGCCCAGCACGATGACGATCTCGTCCGGCGCCGGCGCGTCGGAGATGGCGAATTGCAGCGAGATGAAATGCGAGCGGGTGCCGCCGTCGATCTTGTGCGTCATAGGCACCACGATCGAACCGCCCGGTGCAATGCGCGTGTTGGTGAAGCTGAGGAAATTCTTGCCCTCGGCTGCCTCGCGGTAAAGGTTGCCGAAGCGCAGCGTGTGGATCAGCCCCGCGCCATGCTCGATCTCGCCCGATGTGCCCACCAGGGCCGCCTTGCCACAGGCCTGGATGTTACCTGGTCCGCCGGCCTCCGCGATGATCAGCGCGCTGAGATGCCGCGCGAGCCCGGGCGCGATGGCCAGGATTTCCGGCCGCAGGTTTTCGACAAAGCCGCGTCCGGCCCATGGATTTTCGATCACCACCGCCGCGGCGATCATGCGCACCGGCTGTGCGCCCACGCGCCCGCCCTCGATGCGGATATCCTCGACGTAGCGAACGGTCTTGCGAATCTTGGCGTCCATTTCCAGGTCCTCTCTTTATGTTCCGGCGGCGAGCAGCATCGCGATGGCGGCGTCGCGCGCATTGCGCAGATGCCGCACGCAGGCCGCGTGTGCCGCGTCAGGGTCGCGGGTGCGCAAGGCCTCGGCGATGGCATGCATTTCACCCAGGCTGGTCTCGGTGCGCCCGGTGTTGGACAGCGAGGTCGCGCGCAGGATGGCGACGCGTGCGCGCAACTGCAGCGCCATGTCATGCAGCACCGGGTTGCCGCCGCCCAACATCAGCGCATCATAGAACCGCGCTTTGGCCAGCAGCGTGGCGGCGCGATTATCCTCGGCGGTGGCCAGATCAAGCGCCACAAGCGCCTGGTCCAGGCGATCCTGATCGGCAGTGGTCGCGGTGGTGGCGAAATTGCGGCAGGCCAGACCCTCGACCGCCTCGCGTGCCTCGTAGACCTGCGCCGCTTCCGTCGCGCTCAGCCGGGCGACGGAAGGGCCGCGCGCGGTGGTGGCGCGCACCAGCCCCTCGGTCTCCAGGCTGCGCAGGGCTTCACGCACCAGGGTGCGGCTGACGCCAAGGCGTGCGCAGAGGTCGCGCTCAACCAGACGCTCACCGGGCGCGAACCGCCCCTCGACGATGGCACGGCGCAGCGTGGTCAGCGTCTGGCCGCGCAGCGTGGTGGTCGGCCGCGAGACCCGCAGCGAGGCCGTGCGCGCCGCCGCCATCAGGCCGCTTTCCAGACGCTGCGGAAGCGGGGGATCTGATCGGGAATCCAGACGAAATCACGCACCTTGTCGACCATGGCGGCATATTCCGCGCCGAAGATCAGCGGCGCCACCGGCAGATCGGCCACGATCAGCCGCTGCGCATCGGAGTACAGCCGCTTGCGCAGATCGACGTCGTACGTCGCGCGCGCGGTGTCCAGCAGCCGGTCAACCTCCGGGTTCTGATATTTCGTGGTGTTCGCGAAACCCTTGCTGTGGAACAGGATATACATCAGCCCGTCCGGGTCTGGCCGCTGCACCCAGCGCGTCGGCGTCAGATTCGTGGTGCCATCCACCACGCGGCCATACCATTCGCTGGCACCGACGGTCTGCAGCGTGACCTTGATGCCGGCCTCGGCCAGTTGTTCCTGCAGCAACTGGTTGAGCTGCTGAAAGGCGGCCACCTGTGGCGTCGACAGCACGAAACTGAACCCGTTCGGATAGCCGGCCTCGGTCAGCAGCGCGCGGGCCCGTGCCGGGTCATGCGCCGGCGCCTTGATCGAGGGATCGTTCCACCACAGCCCCTCCGGGGTCGGGCCATCCGAAACCGTGCCCTTGCCGCGCATGACGATGTCGTTCAGCCGCTGCCGATCGATGGCGTGGGCGAAAGCCTGCCGCAGCTTCGCGTTGTCGAATGGTGGCGTGTTGACGTGCCATTGCAGAAAATACCAGCGCCCTAGCGTGATCGGCTTCAGCGCGATGCCCGGCTTGCCGTCGATGACGCGGATATCCTGCGGCGAAAGCTCCATCACCACGTCCAACTCGCCAGTCAGCAACCGCTGCGTGCCAACAACAGCGCCGGCGAGATCGCGAAACACCACGCTGTCCAGATAGGGCAGCCCCGCCTCCCAATAGGCCGGATTGCGCTCCAGCGTCAGCGCGCTGCCGCGCACCCAGGACTTCCACAGGAACGCGCCGGTGCCGACCGGGGCGTTGGCGAAGTCCTTGCCCAGCTTCTCATAGGCGGTGGGCGACACCATGAAGCCGGCCCGCTCGCCCAGCAGGCTGAACAGGCCGGGATACGGCTCCTTCAGGTTGAACACGACGGTGAGCTTGCCCGTCGCCTCCACCGCCGCGATCACCGGGGCCAGCAACTCGCGCTGTGGCGAGGCTGTTGCCGGGTCGAGCCGTTTGTCGATGTTCCATTTTACCACGGCGGCGTCGAACGGGGTGCCGTCCTGGAAGTTGATGCCTGGATGCAGCTGGAACGTAACCGATTTTCCATCGGGCGAAACGTTCCAACTATCGGCAAGCTCTGGCTGGATCGAGAAATCGGGGCCGTATTTCACCAACGTGTTGAACACCAGGTAGAGCACCTGGCGCTCGCTGAACTGCACAGAGTAGATCGGATCGAAGGTGCGGGCATCGTTGTTGATGCCGACATTCAGCGCGCCGCCTTTGCGGGGTGACCCCGTCTGAGCGCGTGCCGTGCCGGCCAGCCCGAGCGCCGTGGCACCGGCGAGCACGCTACGACGGGGGAGCGAGGGTTGGGGCATCGTGGCCTCCTTCATTTGAACGACGTTCCGACGACGTAGAACCCCATCACCGTCAGCGTCACCGCGGCGCCGGGTGCCAGGCTCATGAATGGATTGATCGAGAGATAGTCGAATCCGCTGCGCACCATGCCGCCCCAGTCGGGCATCGGTGGCGGCAAGCCGAGTCCGAGAAAGCTGAGGCTGGCCGAGGTGAAAATCGCCACCGAGACGCTGACGGCGAATTGCGCGGCGATCACGCGCAGGATGTTCGGCAGCACATGCCGCCGGATGATCCAGCCATGGCTGCCGCCGACCGCGCGCGCCGCCTCGACAAACAGCGCCTCACGCACCGCCAGCGCCTGGCCACGCACCAGCCGCGCCACCGGCGGCCACATCACGAAGCCAAGCACCAGCACCAGATTGCGCAACGTCGCGCCGACCATCGCGGTGATGATCAGCGCGAGGATCAGGCCGGGCAGGGCGATGAACAGATCGATCACGCCGACCACCAGCAGGTCGATCCGCCCGCGCATATAGCCGCCGGCCAGCCCGATCGGCACACCGATCAGCATCGCCACGCAAGCCGCGCCGAAGCCGATCAGCAACGAGGGCTGCGCGCCATGCATCACCCGGCTGAAGATGTCGCGGCCCAGATCGTCGGTTCCGAACAGATTGGCCAGGCTCGGCAGGTCCAGCATATCCACGCCGGAGCGGTTGGGGTCGGCCGGCGCAAGCAAGGGGGCGAACACCGCGAGCAGCACCGCCACCGCGATCACCGTGCAGCCGAACGCCCGCTGAAGGGAGGGATGCCGCATCATTCGTGACGGATCTGTGGGTTGGCTAGGCTGTAGGCGATATCCGCCAGCAGGTTCATCGTCACCACGCCAACGACGATCATCACCCCGACGGCGAGCATTACGGGAAAATCATGCCCGGCGATGGCGGAAACAAACAGCCGCCCGGTCCCCGGCATGGAAAAAATCGTCTCGGTCACCACGGCCCCGCCGGTCAATTGCCCGAGCGAAATGCCGACAAAAGTAATCACCGGCAGGATGGCATTCGGCATCGCATGGCGAAACGCCACGCGCCACTCGCCCAGCCCCTTTGCGCGGGCGACCCGCATGAACATGCGCTCGCAAACATCGCGGTACTCTGCGCGGTAGACGATGCTGAACACCCCGAAATAATAGGCCGACAGCGTCAGCACCGGCAGCAGGATGTGCTGTAAATGGCTGAGCGCACCCTCCGACCACGACACCCAGCCCGTCGAGGGCAGCCAGCCGAGGCCAACGGAGAATGCCAGGATCAGCGAGATGCCGATCATGAAATTCGGCACCGTGACCCCGATCAGGATCGCCGCCGTACTGGCCGCACCCACTAGCCGGCGCGCCACCGGTGCGGTGCTGCTGCCGACCGCAAGGACCACCGCCAGCAGGATCGAGAACACGGTGAGTTCCAGCGTCACCGGCACGCAATCGGCGATCGCGGCGGCCACGCTTTGGCGAGTGATAAAGGAGCGGCCGAAATCGCCTTGCAAGGCGTGTCCGATCCAGGTGCCGAATTGCTCGATCGGCGGTCGGTCAAAGCCATATTGCGTATTCAACGCCGCGACCGCGGCGGGACTGGCATCCTCGCCGAGCATCATGGCGGCAGGGGAGCCGAGCAATGTCGTGACGCTGAAAAACAGCAGGGCGGAGATGGCGAGCACATTCACCGCCATCATCGCCAACCGGGTCAGAATCAGCCGTCCCATCGACCATCATCGGACGTGGGAACACGAAGCGACAAACAGCTGGATGACGTCTGGAAGATGGTGCCCCCGCCCGCTCTTATTGTATTATGGTATACCAAATACCGCATGACGCTGTAAAGTTGCATCGACCGAATTCAGGGGGATTTGCCGTCGATGACGCCGTCCACAAATGTTGCTGAGCACGAGTTGCAGCGCGGCGCCGGTCGCCCGGCCCTATTTTATCGCGTCTCCGGCGAGGGGCGACCGGTGTTGCTGATCCACGGCGTCGGCGCCGATGGCGGCAGTTGGACTCCGATTGCCGCAGCACTCGCCGGCAGCTTTCGCGTGCTGTGGCCGGACCTGCGCGGGCACGGCCGCTCCGGCCCGATCCGCGATCCGATCACGCTCGACTCCTTTGTTGAAGACGTCCTCGACGTGATGGACGCCGAAGGCGTGGGGTGCGCCGACGTGGTCGGTTTTTCCCTCGGCGGCATGATCGCGCAGGCCTTGGCGCTCGATCACCCCGCGCGCGTGGATCGCCTGGTGATCGTCAGTGCCGTGGCCGGGCGCACCGAGGATGAGCGCGCCCGCGTCCGCAGCCGGCTGGAGATTCTGCGCAACGCAGGCATCGGCGCGATCACCGGCGCGGCACAGGACCGCTGGTTCTCCGATGCGTTTCTCGCAGCCCACCCCGAGCGCGTGGCCGAGCGTATGGCCCAGCTGAAGGCGAATGACCCTGAATCCTACAAGGCCGCCTACACGGTATTTTCCACCAGCGATCTGGGCGACCGGCTGCACGGCATCGCGCACCCGACACTCGTCGTCACCGGCGAGCACGACATCGGCTCCAACACGCGCATGGCTCGCTTCATGCGCGACCAGATCGCCGGCGCGCAGTTGGAAATCCTGCCCGGCCTGAAGCACAGCGTTCTGGTCGAGGCGCCCCAGCGAATTGCCGAGCTGACAGAAATCTTTCTGTGCCGATCCTGACATAGCCAAACCCAATGAGCCGGCGGTGCCAGATTGACACCGCCGCGGCATCGGCATCAAATTGACGTATCAACTCGCTACAAGCCGGACCAACCGGCAAATCGGGAGGAATGCCATGAAGACCGCGCTGACCAGGTGCATTGCGCTGGGGTTTGCTGCGCTGCTGTTTGCGGCCGGGACCAGTCTGGCCGCCGATCCGAAGCCGCTGAAGCTGACGCTGATCGAAGCCACACCGGCGTTTCACAGCCTGCCGGTGTTCGCGCTGAAGCAGAGTGCGAAAGACTACAACCTCGAGGTTGAGAACCTGCAGATCGAGGGCGGCGGCGAGGCCGGGGTGATCTTCGCCGGCGGACAGGCCGACGTGATGATGTCGGGCTTCGACAAGCCGGTGGCATTCGCCGCCCAAGGCTTCGTCGATGTGAAGGTGTTCGGCGCGATCCTGAAATCGATGAACTGGTCGCTGGTGGCGCCGGTGAAGTCGTCGATTAAGACTGTTGCCGACCTGAAGGGCAAATCGATCGGGATTTCCGGCGCCGGTTCGTCGTCGGACATGCTGATGCGCTGGGCGCTGCGCAAGGCGGGGCTGGACCCGGATCGCGACGTGACGCTGATCGCGCTGGGATCGGTGGCCAATCTGTATTCCGGGGTAGAGAACGGACGTGTCGATGCCGCGGTGCTGGTGCGCCCGTTTCTGACCAAGGCGATCGATGCCGGGATCGTGCGCGTGGTGGGGGATTGGGAGGCTTTGCCCTACCCCAACCTGGTCTCCATCGCGCGGTCAAAGGATTTGGCCGCCACGCCTGAGAAGTTTCAGCGCTTCCAGGCCGCGCTGCGCGATATCCTCAAGCGCTTTCAGAATGACCGGCCGTTTGCCCTGCGCATGGCGAAGCTGGCCTATCCGAACGACACTGAGGCGAGCCTGAACGCGCAGCTTGATTTCGCGCTGAAGGTCTACTGGGCGCCAGTGAATGGCGATCTCGACCGCGACCTCTACGACAAGGCGGTGGATATCCTGGTGACCTCGCGCACGGTGACGGCCGAGAAGATGCCAGGTTTCGACAAGCTGATCGTCCGGCTGCCGGATTAGCGTGATGCTGTCGCCTGAGATCGCCATCGCGGGGGTTTCGCTCAGATTCGCGCCTCCCGGCGGCGAAGTGCGGTCGCACCTGGCGCTGTCGGACGTGTCGTTCACGGTGAAGCCCGGCGAGTTCGTCGCAATCATCGGCCCGAGTGGCTGCGGCAAGAGCACGCTGCTGCGCCTTGTCGCCGGCTTGCTGGGGGTGACCGAGGGCGATGTGCGGGTCGGCGGCACCAAGGTGGAACGGGTGCCGGGCGGCATCGGCTTCCTGTTCCAGTCCGATGCGCTGCTGCCGTGGAAGACCGCGCTGGAAAACGTGGTGATGGGTGCCACGCTGGCCGGGCGCGACCGGGCGGAGGCGTTGGACAAGGCGCGGTTCCTGCTCGGTGAGATCGGGCTCGCGAAATCCGCCGACAAATACCCCTCCGAACTCTCCGGCGGCATGCGTAAACGCGTCGCGTTGGCGCGGACGATGGCGTACGAACCGCGGGTGTTCCTGCTCGATGAACCCTTCTCGGCGCTGGATGCGCAGACGAGGATTCATGTCGGCAACCGATTCCTGAAGATCCTGGAAACGTTGGGGCAGACCGTTATCGTGGTGACGCACGATATCGACGAGGCGATCGCGATGGCTGACCGCGTGCTGGTGATGACCGCCTCGCCCGGCCGCATCGCGCGGGCGTTCGATGTCGGCCTGCCCCGCCCGCGCGACTATTACGGCACCCGTTTCGAACCTGGCTTCCGCGATCTGCAGGAAGGGATCTGGGACATCCTGCGCCGCGAGATGGAAGGGGTGCTGGCGCGTGACTGAGGGCAAGGGCGAGGAGGAATATGACCGGCGCCGCGCGGCTGCGGTGCGGCGCAAGCGGATGCTGTTCTATGGCGACCGGATTGTCGCCTGCGTGCTGCCGCTGATCGGCTGGCAGTTGCTGTCGGATAACTGGGTCGGCGGCAAATGGATCAGCTCACCGCTGGGCGTGGCCGAGCGGCTGGTCTCGATGGCCGAGGATGGCAGCCTGCAGATGCACACCTGGCAGACCCTGCAGGAAGCGTTGCTGGGCCTCGCGCTGGGGATGCTGCTGGGGGTGGTGATCGGAGTGGTGCTGGGTCTGTCGCGCCGGCTGTCCGATGCGATCGATCCGATCATCATGGGCTTCTACAGCCTGCCGCGGGTGTCGCTGGCGCCGCTGTTCATTATCTGGCTGGGCATCGGGCTGCTGGCGAAGGTGGCGCTGGTGGCGTCGGTGGTGCTGTTCGTGGTCCTGTTCAATGTGCGCGAAGGCATGCGCACGATCGACCGTGATATCATCGAGGCGTTTCGCAGCATGAACGCGTCGCGCGCGGCGATGCTGCGCCACGTGGTGATTCCTTCGCTGGTGCCGTGGATTTTCGCCTCGGTGCGGATCGGGATCGGCATGGCGATGATCGGCGCGGTGGTGGCCGAACTGATCGGTTCCTCGCGCGGCCTCGGCTGGTACGTGATGCGTTCGACCGGCACCTACGACATGACCGGATCGATCACCGCGCTGGTGGTGCTGATGATCCTGGCGATGATTTTCAACTGGATGCTCTCGGTGGTCGAGGCGCGGGCGCTGCGCTGGCGGCGCCATTCGGATGTGGGGCTTGGCGGATGACACCTCGGACTCTGGTCGACAAAATCTGGGACAATCACGTGATCCGCCGGCTGCAGAGCGGGGCGGACCTGCTGCATGTCGACCGCCATCTGGTGCATGAGATGACCAGCCACCGCGCGTTCGACAGCCTGCGCAAGCGCGGCATCGGCGTGCAGAGCCCGGACCTGACCTTCGCCGCGGTGGACCATATCGTGGCCACCCTGCCGGGGCGGGGCGAGGCGACCAATCCGGCCGGGCTGCCGTTCATCCGCATGTGGCGGCAGAACTGCGAGGAGTTCGGCATTACCCGCTTCGACATCGGCGATCCGCGGCAGGGTATCGTGCATGTGGTGGGCCCGGAACTGGGCATCGACCTGCCGGGCTGTACTCTCGTATGCGGCGACAGCCATACCGCCAGCAATGGCGGGCTGGGGGCCTTGGCCTGGGGCATCGGCTCATCGGAAGTCGAGCACGTGCTGGCGACGCAGACCATCGTGCAGACCCGGCCAAAGCGGATGCGGATCTGGTTCGAAGGCGCGCTGGGCGCCGGCGTCTCGGCCAAGGACATGATCCTGTACGTGATCGGAAAGCTGGGGACGGCTGCCGGTGTTGGCTACGCGGTGGAATATGCCGGGCCGGCGATCCAGGCGCTGCCGGTCGAGTCGCGGCTGACGATCTGCAATATGTCGATCGAACTGGGCGCGCGGGCGGGGCTGATCGCACCGGACGAGGTGACCTTCGCCTGGCTGAAGGGGCGCGAATTCGCGCCGAAGGGCCGGGCGTGGGATGCGGCCGTTGCGGACTGGCGAGATCTGCACAGCGACGATGGTGCGGTGTTCGACCGGGAGGTGACGATCGACTGCACGCAGATCGCGCCGCAGGTGACCTGGGGCACCTCGCCTCAGGATGTGGTGGGTATCGGCGAAAACGTGCCCGATCCGGCGGCGATCGACGATCCCGTGCGCCGCGCGGCGGTAGAGCGGGCGATCGGTTATATCGGGGTGACGGCCGGCCGGCCGCTGGATGGCACGCCGATCGATTACGCCTTCATCGGCTCCTGCACCAATGGCCGCTTCTCCGACCTGGTGGCCGCCGCCGAGGTGGCGCGGGGCCGCAAGGTGGCGCCCGGCGTGATCGCGCTGGTGGTACCGGGCTCGATGCAGGTGCGGCAGGCAGCGATCGACGCTGGGCTGGACAAGGTTTTTCTCGACGCCGGGTTCGAATGGCGCGAGGCGGGGTGCTCAATGTGCGTCGCCGGCAATGGCGATTTCATCCCGCCGGGCAAGCGCTGCATCGCGACATCGAACCGCAATTTCGAAAGCCGGCAGGGGCCGGGCAGCCGCACGCATCTGGCCAGCCCGGCGAGCGTCGCCGCGGCGGCGGTGAGCGGGCGGATCGTCGATGTCCGGACCTTTTCCGGCAGCAAATCCTGAGGCGGATATGGACAAGTTCACCACACTGACCGGCACGGCGGCGGTGATGCCGCTGGAAAACATCAACACCGACGCGATCATCCCGGTGACCTGGATCGTCAATTACGGGCGGGACCTGGGCGAAGGCCTGTTCGGCGTCTGGCGCTATCACGCTGACGGCACCGAGCGGACGGAGTTCGTGCTGAATCAGGCGCCGTATCGCGACGCGTGCATCCTGGTGGGCGGGCGCAATTTCGGCTGCGGCAGTTCGCGCGAGGAAGCGGTGTGGGCGCTGCTGGGCTTTGGCATCCGCTGTGTGATCGCGCCGAGCTTTGGCGATATTTTCTATGAGAATTCCTTCAAGAACGCGCTGCTGCCGATCCGCATGGCGCAGGAGGATATCGACGTGCTGATGCGCGATCCGGCGTTTGTCGCCGGGGCAAAGCTGGTGGTGGATCTGGAGACCTGCCGGGTGAGTGTGCCGGGCGGGTCGAATGGGATTGCGTTCGACATCGATCCGGCGCGCCGCGAAGCGTTGTTGCAGGGCTTCGATCACATCGACCTCACCCGCCAGCATGTGGACGAGATCGCCGCGTTCCAGGCGGCGGACAAAGCGCGGCGGCCATGGGTGCATGCGCCGGGAAAGGGAGAATAGAGCGATGGCATCGACATTGCGCAGCCTGGTGAAGCTGGACCGGCCGCTGATCACGCCACTGGCGCATGACGCGCTGACGGCGCGGATGATCCAGCGCGCGGGGTTCCAGGCGATGGGGATCGGCGGCTCCTCGATGCTGGCCGCCCGTTACGGCTTGCCGGATATCGGCCTGGCGGCGCTGGGCGAGATGGCGGCGGGGATCGCGGACATCGTGGCGGCGACCGACCTGCCGGTGATGGTGGATGGCGATGACGGCTATGGCGACGTGAAGGCCGTGGCGCGGATGGTCGAGGTGTTCATGCGCCTGGGCGTCAGCGGCATCGTGCTGGAAGACCAGATGCGCGGCGAGAAGCAGCCCGGCGATGCTGGGGCGATCGGCGTGGTCGATACCGCGACCATGGTGGACAAAGTGCGTGTCGCGGTCTCGACCTGTGCGGGGACGGAGCTGACCATCGTTGCCCGCTGCGATGCTTACAAGCTTGAGGGCTTGGACGGCGCGATGCGGCGGGCGGAGGCGTATTTCGCGGCGGGGGCGCATGCGCTGTTTGTGCCCGGGATGCAGGACCGCGCCGATTTCGCCACGCTGGGCGCGCGGTTCCGCGGCGCGCATCTGGTGGCCGGGGCGTTCGAGGGGCGGGAGACCTGGCTGCATCCCGACGAGTTCTTTGCCATGGGGTTCCGCCAGATCGTGTTCCCCACCCTGCTGATGACCCGCGTGGCGCGGGCGCTGGATACAGCGCTGGCCGATTTCCGCCGCCATGTCGACGGGGTGGCGCCGATGCCGGCGCTGGAGGGTTTTGCCGACGCGCAGGAGGCGCTGCGGCAGGCAGTGCAGTTCGATAAATGGGCCGCGATCAAATGAACGCGGCGTTGCTGTGAAGGTCCACGACGATGCAGATGAGTCATGAGCGCCTGAAGAAAGCCTATCGCGACATGGTGACGATCCGCCTGTTCGAAGAACGGGTGCAGGTGGAATTCACCAAGGGGGCAATCCCCGGTTTTGTGCATCTCTATGCCGGACAGGAAGCCTCGGCGGTGGGGGTCTGTCTGGATCTCCGCCCGGAAGACAACATCGCCAGCACCCATCGCGGCCACGGCCATTGCATCGCCAAGGGCTGCGACATCAACGGCATGATGGCGGAACTGTTCGGGCGCAGCACCGGGCTGTGCGGCGGCAAAGGCGGATCGATGCATATCGCCGACATGAATGTCGGCATGCTCGGCGCTAACGGCATCGTGGGTGGCGGGCCGCCCTTGGTGGTCGGGGCGGCGCTGACGGCGAAGACGCTGGGGACCGATAATGTCGCGGTGTGCTTTACCGGCGATGGCGGGTCGAACCAGGGCACCACGTTCGAGGCGATGAACATGGCCGTCGTGCTGAAAGTGCCGGCGATATTCATCTTCGAAAACAACGGCTATGGCGAGGCGACCGGGCATAGCTATGCCGCAGGCAATACCGATATCGCGGGGCGTGCGGGTGGCTTCGGGTTGCCGGCGGTGACGGTGGACGGCGACAATTTCTTCGCCGTCCATGCAGCCGCCAGCGAGGCGATCGCGCGGGCGCGGGCGGGGGGCGGGCCGAGCGTGATCGAGGTCTCCACCGTGCGGTTCTTCGGCCATCACTCCGGCGACGCGCAGTTGTATCGCGGCAAGGACGAGGTGGCGCGGCTGCGCGAGGAGCGTGACTGCCTGAAGGTGTTCCGCAAATCGGTGACTGAAGCGGCGTTGCTGTCGGCCGATGAGCTGAATGCGATCGATGCCGAGGTGGCGCAGGCGGTGGAGGATGCCGTCGAGGCGGCGCGGGCCGCGCCGCTGCCGGTTGCCGGCGATTTGCTGACCGACGTTTACGGCACCTACTAAGGACAGACTCAGATGGCACTGAAAACCACGCGGCAGGCGATCAATGAGGCGCTGGCGATGGAGATGCGGCGGGACAAGCGCGTTGTCGTCATCGGGGAAGATGTTTCGGGCGGAGCGGGGACGGATGGATCGCGCGATGCCTATGGCGGTGTGCTGGGGGTGACGCGCGGGTTGCTGGGCGAGTTCGGCGACAGCCGGGTGATCGATACGCCGATCACCGAATCCGCGATCATGGGGGCGGCCGCCGGCGCGGCAGCGACCGGATTGCGGCCGGTGGCCGAGCTGATGTTCTGCGACTTCCTCGGTGTGTGTTTCGACCAGTTGCTGAACCAGGCGGCGAAGTTCCGCTACATGTTCGGCGGCAAGGTGAAGACGCCGCTGGTGGTGCGCACGATGATCGGGGCGGGACGCGGGGCCGCGGCGCAGCATTCGCAGAGCCTGTATCAGATGTTCACCGCGGTGCCCGGGTTGAAGGTGGTGGTGCCTTCCAACGCCTATGACGCCAAGGGGCTGTTGATCGAGGCGATCCGCGATGATGATCCGGTGATCTTCTGCGAGCATAAGCTGGTCTATGACCTGAAATCCGAAGTACCTGATGAGGCGTATCGGATTCCGTTTGGCGAGGCGAACATCGTGCGCGACGGCGAGGATGTAACCATCGTCGCGCTGTCGCGCATGGTGCATTTCTCCGCCGAGGCGGCCGATGTGCTGGCGAAGGAGGGGATCGATTGCGAGATCATCGATCCGCGCACCACCTCGCCGCTGGATGCCGACACGATCGCCGAGAGCGTGGAGCGCACCGGGCGGCTGGTGATTGTCGATGAGAGCACGCCGCGCTGCGGGGTGGCGGGGGATATCGCGGCGATCATCGGGGAGCGGTGCTTTCGGGACCTGAAGGCGCCGATCCGGCGGGTGACGGCGCCGCATACGCCGGTGCCGTTCTCGCCGGTGCTGGAGAAGCTTTACATCCCCGATGCGCTGCGCATTGCCGAGGCGGTGCGGCAGACTGTGGCTTACGCGCGATGAGTGCCGATCTTGTCGCGGTCACTATGCCGCGCTGGGGGCTGACGATGACCGAGGGCAAGGTCGTCGGCTGGCTGAAGGCCGAGGGCGACGCGGTGGAGGCCGGCGACGAGTTGCTGGAGATCGAGACCAGCAAGATCACCAGCGTCTCCGAGGCCACGGCATCGGGGGTGCTGCGCCGGATCGTGGCGAAGGACGGGATGACGCTGCCGGTGGGTGCGTTGCTGGCGGTGATCGGGCCGGCGGAGGCGGAGGTGGATGCCTTCATCGGCGGCTTCGAGGTGATCGCCGCGGAGGAAGAGGCGGAGGACACCGGGCCGGTGCTGCGGGAGATCGAGGCCGGCGGGCAGCGGATCCGGGTGGCGGAGGCCGGCGAGGGCGGCGTGCCGGTGGTGCTGATCCATGGCTTCGGGGCGGATCTGGGCAGTTGGATGTTCAACCAGCCGGTGTTGGCGCAGAAGCGGCGGGTGATCGCGCTGGATCTGCCGGGGCATGGGGCGTCGGGCAAGGAACTGGGTGGGGCGGATGATGCCGCGCTCAGTGGGGTTGTGGTGGCGGTGCTGGCGGAGTTGGGCGTGAGCCGGGCGCATCTGGTGGGGCATTCGCTGGGCGGCGGGATTGCGGCGGCGGTCGCGATCCGGCATCCGGGGCTGGCGGCGTCGCTGACGTTGATTGCGCCGGTGGGGCTGGGGGCGGAGATCAACGTCGGGTTCATCGACGGGTTCCTGCGGGCGCAGCGGCGCAAGGAGGTGGCCGAGGTGCTGACGCTGCTGGTGCGTGACCCCGAACTGATCGGGCGGTCGATGGTTGAAGACGTGCTGCGGTTCAAGCGGCTGGACAATGTGGGCGAGGCCTTGGCGGCGATTGCCGCGGCCTGGTTCGCCGACGGGCGGCAGACGGTGGCGTTGGGCGAGGCGATTTCCGGGCTGGGGATTCCGGTGCAGGTGATCTGGGGGGCGCATGACCGGATCATTCCCGCGGCGCAGGCCGAGACATTGCGCGGACAGGCGACGGTTAACGTGCTCGGCCTGTCGGGCCATGTGCCGCATATGGAGCAGTCCGGCGAGGTGAACCGGTTGATCGAGCGCTTTATTGGCTTGCCCGGCTGACGGGAGCGTGAAAGCGTAGCTGTTTCGCGGTTAGGAGAACGTGCATGGCATTCCCGGTTTCCCGCCGACCTCTGCTGGCCGCGGCCGGCGCTTCGTTGTTCGCACGCCCGGTGCTGGCGCAGGGGGCGCGACGGATCGTTACGGCCAACAACTCGCCGTATGACACGCTGGACCCGCATACCGTGTTCGATATCGGGCGGATCGCGACGCGGCTGAATATGTATGACTGCCTGGTGCGTTGGGTGGATAATCCGCCGAAGCTGGTCATGTGGCTGGCGGAGAAGGTGGATATCTCGCCCGACGGGCTGGTGTACACGTTCAAGCTGCGGCCGGGGGCGCTGTTTCATGATGGCAGCCCGATTACCGCCGAGGATGTGGTGTTCTCGATGGAACGCATCCTGGAGATCAAGAAGGGCGGTTACGCGCTGTTCAAGGGCGTGATCGATCCTGGCCGGACCAAGGCGATCGATGCGGCGACGGTGCAGTTCACGCTGAATGCGCCGTTCGCGGTGTTCCTGTCGGTGCTGGCGGAGCTTTGGATCGTCAACAGCAAGCTGGTTCGGGCGAACGACAAGTCCGCCGATCTCGGGGCGGCGTGGCTGACGAAGAACGAGGCGGGGTCGGGCGGGTTCAAGTTGCGGCGGTATGATCCGGCGGTGGGGTTCCAGGCGGACCGGTTCGCGCAGCATGTGATGGGATGGGGGCCGGCGCCGGTGGAGCAGATCGAGTTCCGCTCGATCCTGGAGACCACGGGGCGGGTGCTGGGGATGCTGAAGGGTGATTTCCAGTGCACCGACGGGTACCTGCCGCTGGACCAGATCAAGCAGTTGCGCGAGGGGCCGAATATCCGCATCGATGAGGCGGAGTCGATCCGCACGATGTATTTCATCCTGCACAACGCCCGGGCGCCGCTGAACGATGTGAACCTGCGCAAGGCGTTGAGCTATGCGTTCGATTATGCCGCGTTCAACGAGCAGATCCTGGGCGGCACGGTGGCGCGCAATCCGGGGATCATTCCCAACACGCTGTGGGGGGCGCCGAAGGATCTGAAGGGCTACAGCTACGACCTGGCCAAGGCGAAGGAGCACCTGGCCATGGTGAAGGGGCCGATGCGGCCGTTGACCGTGGGCGTGCTGGCCGGGTTCGGGCAGAGCGAGCAGGCGGCGATCCTGTTGCAGAACGGGGCGGCGAAGGTTGGCATCGAGCTGAAGCTGATCAGCGAGCCGTGGTCGGTGATCCAGAACAAGTACAACGACCCCGACCGCACCCACGATATCATTCCGCTGTGGCGCAGCGCCTATTTCGCCGATCCGCATAACTGGACCGGGGTGATTTACAACAGCCGCAATATCGGTTCGGGCAATGCCAGCTATTTCCGCAATGCGCGGTTCGATGAGTTGACCGACAAGGCGTTGCTGATCACCGACCAGGAGGCGCGGCGGCCGTTGTATGAGGAGGCGTCGCGGATTCTGGTGGAGGAGGCGGCGGGGATCTATGTTTACAACACCAAGTGGTTCGGGCCGTTCACCAAGAATGTGCAGGGCGTGCGGTTCTGCCCGATTGGCGATGCGCAGGATATGCGTTGGATGAGCGTGGGTTAGGTGATTTAGTTGCGGTTTAGCAACAAATAGGACGCACGTTTCCCGCAACGGCAAAAGCCGATTTTTGCGAAAAGCCGGTCTGTCGCCGGTCGCGCCGATGCGCGGGCGCGGCGGGGTGGCTGGGGCGTAGGAGGGGGCGGGGCTGCGCGCGGGTTCGCAGTGCAGCTTGCACTGTTGGGTGCGGGGCGCACGGGGGGTGTGGCGGCGGGCGCGCGGGCGCGGTTGTGCCGGCAGAGTCCGGGCGTGGGTTGGCGCGGGGGCCGGAATGGGTTCGGGCAGCGGCGGGAGTTCGCCGTTGCGCCAGGCGGTGAACAGTGCGTTCAGGCTTTCGAACAATTGGCGGAGCGCGAGCCAGATCAGGATGGTTTCGGACACAGCTCCGCCGGCGTGCCGCACACGGGCGACGAGGGTTTTGAGGTGGCCAGACGCGATGGGGGCCAGGGGCATTGTAGCCATAAATGTGATTATGTCTAACTGATGTGCCGATGGCAAGCGGAAAATGCGGGTGGCAGTAGAAATTTTTCTAAGGCCCTGGCGCGTGACATCGCGGCCGGGTTCGGATTACCTGTGAGGCGCAGCCTGTGGGGGAAAGCGCGTGACCAACATCTTCTCACTCGACGGCAGGGTGGCCCTGGTGACCGGCGCGTCGCGCGGGCTGGGCCGGGCCATGGCGCTGGCGCTGGCCGGCTGCGGCGCCCATGTCGTCGTCAACGGCCGCAACCCGGCGGGTATCGAGACAACGCGGGCGGCCATCGTCGCGGCGGGCGGGGCTGCGACGGCGATGGCGTTCGACACGACTGACATCCCGGCCGCCGATGCGGCGATCGACCGCATCGAGAGCGAGCTCGGCCACCTCGACATCCTGGTCAACAATGCCGGCTACGGCAACGCCAAGACGGCGAGCGAGGCGACCAACCCGGAATGGAACGAGATTATCGAGGTCGATCTCAATGCCTGCTTCCGCCTGGCGAAACGCGCTTCGGTGGGCATGATCCGGCGCGGCTGGGGGCGGATTATCAACATCTCCTCGATCAACGCGCATATCGCGCGCGAGGCGAACGCCAATTACTGCGCCGCCAAGGCCGGTCTGGAGGGCCTGACCCGCGCGCTCGCTGTCGAATGGGGGCCCAAGGGCGTGACGGTGAACGCGATCGCGCCCGGCTACATGCTGACCCCCGACAACATGGATACGCCGCTGCGCGCCGACCCGGAACAGCACGAACGGTTCGCGCAGCGCACCGCGCTCCGGCGCTGGGGCCAGGCCGAGGAACTCGACGGTGCCGTGGTCTACCTTGCCAGCAACGCCTCGGCTTACTGCACCGGGCATGTGCTGATCGTTGACGGCGGGATGAGCGTGAAGATCTGACGCGGCCGCCGGCAGGTTTTGCCGCGCCGCGCACGATCGATGCTGGCCAGCGGGCGCAATATGCGCTGATCTGTCGGTGCCACGTTGCAATGTGAGGTTTCCGATGGTCTTGCGCAGGCTCGGACTCGTGCTGGCAGTCGCCCTGGCCGCAGCCCCGGCGGAGGCTCAGGATCTCGCCATCGGATTGGGAACCGCGGTCACCTCGATCGATCCGCATTTCCACAACCTCAACTCAAACATCAAGATTTCCGTGCATATCTTCGACCGCCTGGTCGATCAGGATGCGCAGCAGGTGCCGGTGCCGGCCCTTGCCACGTCGTGGAAAGCGATCGACGACACCATCTGGGAGTTCAAGCTGCGCCCTGGTGTGCGGTTCCACGACGGTGTGCCGTTCGGGCCGGAGGATGTGGCGGCGACGCTGCGCCGGGTGCCGTGGGTGCCGAACAGCCCGAACTCGTTCGTGACCTACACCCGTGCGATTACCGAGACGGTGATCGTCGATCCGACCACGGTGCGGTTTCGCACCGCCACGCCGTATCCGCTGCTGCCAGTCGACCTCGCCTCGGTAAACATCACATCACGCCGCCAGGAACAGGCGAGCACGGCGGATTTCAACAGCGGCGCCGCCGCCATCGGCACCGGGCCGTTCCGCTTCGTGGAATATCTGCCGGGCGACCGGATCAACCTCGTCCGCAATGACGATTGGTGGGGCGGGCGGGTGCCCTGGCAGAAGGTCAGCCTGCGCATCATTACGTCCCACCCGTCGCGGGTTGCGGCGTTGCTGGCCGGCGACGTGCAGGCGATCGACGACGTGCCGCCGTCGGACGTCGGCAAGCTGGCAGCCGACCCGGGTGTGAGCGTGGTGCGCGGGCGGTCGAACTCGGTGCTGTTTCTGCACATGGACCAGTTCCGCGACCAGGCGCCGTTCGTTACCGACAAATCCGGCGCGCCGCTGGCGCACAACCCGTTCAAGGACCGGCGGGTGCGCCAGGCGATCTCCAAGGCGATCAACCGGCAGGCGCTGGTCGAGCGGATAATGGAGGGTGCCGCGGTGCCGGCCGCGAGCCTGCTGGCGGAGGGATTTTTCGGCTCCAGCGCGAAGCTGAAACCGGATGCCTATGACCCCGACGGCGCGCGCCGGCTGCTGGCCGAGGCGGGTTATCCCAACGGTTTCGCCGTTACCCTGCACGGGCCGATCGGGCGCTACGTCAACGATAATCTGGTGGCGCAGGCCGTGGCGCCGATGCTGGTGCGCGTCGGGATCGACACCAAGGTGGTGGTGCAGCCCTGGGCGCCGTTCATCGCCGCGGCGGGCGCGCCGGGCTATGCCTATAGCTTCATGCTGATCGGCAATTCGGCGACAACCGGCGAGGCCTCGTTCGGGCTGCGGGTGCAGTTCGCCACGGTGGATGTGGCCAAGGGCATGGGCGGGTCGAACCGCGCGCGCTATTCCAACCCGTTGATCGACCAGTTGATCGACCGCGCGATGGCGACGATCGACGATACGCGGCGGGAGTCGCTGCTGCAGGAGATCTCGGAGGTTGCGATGGCGGATCAGGCGGTGGTGCCGCTGTTTCACCAGGACAACATCTTCGCCACCCGCCGGGGTCTGGCCTTTCGCGCGCGGGCGGATGGGTTAATGCCGGCCTACGAGATCCGGCCCTGACGGGTTGCCGTGTCACGCACATGAAACGCATCCCGTGTCGCAGCGGGCATCACGGAGGTTCGACGCATGGATTTGAAGCTTGCCGGGCGGGTTGTGGTCATCACCGGGGCGAGCCGCGGCATTGGGCTGGCGACAGCTTCGTGTTTCGCCGAAGAGGGCTGCCACCTCGTGCTGTCCGCACGCAGCGAGGCCGGTCTGCAAGCGGCGGCGGCGGGGCTCGGCAAGGCGGTTTCCGTGACCACGGTGGTTGCGGATGTGACCGACGCCGGACAGGCGGAGGCTTTGGTCGATGCGGCGGTGCGGGCGCATGGCGGCATCGATGTGCTGGTGAACAATGTCGGCGGCGGCGGCGGCGGACGGCGCATCGCCGACAGCACGGATGAGCAGTGGCGCAGCGCGCTGGACCTGAATGTGGTGCAGACCGTGCGGATGATGCGGCTGGCCGCGCCGCATATGGCCGGGCGGGCGCATGCGGCGGTGGTGAATGTGGCGTCGATCTCCGGCTGGACGCCGCAACTGGCGAGCAGCGGGCAGTACGGCGCGGCCAAGGCGGCGCTGATCTTCAATACCGAGTTGTGGGCGTTGGACCTGAACGGCCAGGGCATCCGGGTCAACACGGTGTCGCCGGGCTCGATCCTGATCGAGGGCAATGGCTGGGACCGGTACCGGCAGACGGAGCCCGCTTGGTATGACGCCTATGTCGATGGCGGGTTCCCGATGGGGCGGCTCGGGACCGGCGAGGAGGTGGCTGATGTGATCGTGTTCCTCGCCTCGCCGCGGGCGCACTGGATCAACGGCCGCAACATTCCCGTCGATGGGCTGGAGCAGCCCTTCCCTGCCCCCGGGCGGCGGCCGTACTGACGGGCCGCGAACGGTTCCAGCAGGCTGCTGAAAAACCAGCGCGCGCAGTGGGAGCAAGCGAAGGAAGGAAATTTTTTGCTTCTTTTTTATAAAAAAGAAGGTTCTTTCTTGTTCTTTTTTGAAAAAAAGAATCAAAAAACTTCTCTTCGCTTGCGCCGCGCTCTACCGGGCTGACCGGTTCGCGTTTTTAGCTCCCTGCTAGGTATCGCGCAGGCGCGGCAGGAACCAGGCGAGCAAGCCGATCGCCGGCAGGAAAGCGCAGATGTTATACACCGTCTCGATGCCGTATTGGTCGGCAAGCCCGCCGAGCATCGCGGCGGCGATGCCGCCCAGCCCGAATGTCAGGCCGTAGAAGAAGCCGCCGACCAGGCCGACCCGCCCGGGCATCAGCTCCATCGCGTAGAGCATGATCGCCGCGAACGAGCTGGCCATGATCAGGTTGATCACGATCGTCAGCACGCCGGTCCAGAACAGGTTGGCGAACGGGAGCATCAAAGAGAACGGCAGCGCGCCGAGGATTGAAAACCACAGGATGCGGGCACGGCCGATCCGATCGCCGAGGATGCCGCCCGCGAGCGCGCCCACGGCGGATGATGCCAGGAACAGGAACAGCATCAGCTGTGAATTCTGCACCGAGACATGGAACTTGCCGATGAGGAAGAAGGTGTAGAACGAGGTGAAGCTGGCGGAATACGCGTTCTTCGAAAACAGCAGCACGATGAGGATGAGGAAGGGGATCACCACTTTGGCCGTCGGGCGATCGGCGCCGGCGGGCATCGCGCTGGCCGCGGCCGGCTTTTTGCGCACCGGCGCAAGCGCAGCATAGCGGCCGGCGATCCAGACCATCAGCATCATCGCCAGCAGGGCGGCGATGGAGAACCAACCAAGGCTGCGCTGCCCCAGCGGCACGACGATGAAGGCCGCGAGCAGCGGGCCCATCGCGCCGCCGGCCTGACCACCGACCTGGAAGATGCCCTGGGCCAGGCCCTGGCGTCCGCCGGACGCATTGCGCGCCATGCGCGTGGCCTCGGGGTGAAAGATCGACGAGCCGAGCCCGACGCAGGCCGCGGCGATCAGCAACAGCCCGTAGCTGCTTGCAAATGCCAGGCCGATCAGGCCGACCAGGCTGCAGCCCATGCCGACGATCATCGAGTAGGGCATGGGATGCTTGTCGGTATAATAGCCGACCGCGGGTTGCAGCAGCGAGGCGGAGATCTGGAATGCGAGGGTGATCAGGCCGATCTGACCATAGTCGAGCTGATAGGCCGACTTGATGATCGGGTAGACGGCGGGGATCAGCGACTGGATCATGTCATTGAGCAGATGGGTGACGCTGAGTGCCACCAGAACCGGGATCGCGGCCTGCCGCGTGCCGGCAGCCAAAACGCCATTGCTCATCACTTCGACTCCCGCTTCGTCACCAACGCCATGCATCAGGCCCGACATCGCCGAGACGTTTGCGCGACCTGCTACGCCGCTCTTAGCCGCCCCGCGCAGCGCGCACCAGTGCGGCGCAGCGGGAAGAGCGTGACCAGCGTCAGCAGCCGGAAGGCGCCGTGTCCGCTCGGCACCGTTAACCCGGAAGTCCCGGTCAGCCGGGCATGCACCTTCTTGGGGGGACAGGCAACTGACGATCACAGCATACGACTTTGGCAATCTGGCGATGATCGAGAGGACCTCAATAGAGCCGACCAGGGTGGTCGCCTGACGCCGATCGGCCGCTCGATCCGTTGATTTCATGAACGACGCTGGGGTGACGCCGGCCTGCCTGCCGGAAACAGAGCCGTGTTCGGGATCGTTGGGTTGCGGATCGCCGGACAGATCCCGCGCTGCGCTGGAGACAGCTTATCCCAGCGATTTCTGCCGGGACCCGTTCGTCCCAACGATTTGGACGATCTGACGCCGGGCCCATTCCAGCGCAGGGTCGACGTGGCGGCGTTCATGCCAAGCGAGCAGGACGGAGAAGCGCGGCGGATCAATCGGCAGGGGCTGGATCTCCAGCAGCCCGGCGAAATCGGCCGCCAGACGCCGCGGCAGAACTGAGACCAGATCGGTTTGCAGCAACAGTTGGGGGGCGAGGAGAAACGACGGCAGCGATGTCGCGACGTTCCTTGCCCGGCCGAGCCTGGTCAACGCTTCATCGGTCGCGCCATGGAAGCCGCCGCCGTCTGGCGAGACCAGCACATGGGCCTGTGCGCAGAACCAGTCGAGATCTGGCTTCACGCCAGGTTTCAGCAGTCCGTGGCGGTGAACGAGGACGAAATCCTCGTCGAACAGGACGATGTGGCGTGCATCGGGGGGTGTCAGCCGGCGAGAGGCGAGGAGAAAATCAATCCGGTCCTCGTCGAGATCAGACCAGGCTGTGGCGGTGTTGAACGGCAGCATGGCCAGTTTCGCCAGCGGCGCGTGTTCGGTCAGTTCGGCCATGAACGGCAGCATCACCAGGTGATGCAGCAGATCGCTCGCCGAGACGCGGAACACCCGGTCGCTGGTGGGCGGATCGAACGCGGTGCCGATCCGCAGCAGATCCCCCAGTGCGGCGATGCGGGTTCGCAGCGGGGCCTGAAGCTCCAGGGCGCGGGCGGTCAGCACCATCTGGCGGCCGGAGGGCACGAGGAGTTTGTCGCCGAACAGCGCCCGCAGCCGGGCGAGCTGGGCGGACATCGCTGGCTGACTGAGGCCGACCCGCACGGCGGCTTTGCTCACCGAACGCGCAGTGAGCAGGGCGTCGAGCGAGGCGAGCAAGGGAAGATCGGCGGCCTTGATATCCATGCAATGGATATATTTCATATCAACAATCGATTGGAAGAATTTCGTGGCATGGCCCAGTTTCCCCTCACCGCATCGGAGGTGGCCATGATGTCTGAACGTTCGCTCTCCCCGCTCGCCCTGCCGTCGCTCGCGGCGGGGTATTTCACGCTCGGCGTCGGTTCACTGGCAGTGGTCGGGCTCATCGACCCGATCGCCGCGGAATTCACCGCAAGCCGTGCGGCAGTGGCGCAGCTGGTGACGGCATTTGCGCTGACCTACGCCGTTGCGGCACCGCTGTTGCAGACGGTTATCGGCGGTTGGGATCGGCGGTGGGCGATCCTGTTGGGGCTGGGGCTGATCGCGGTGGCCGCCGCGGCCGGGGCGCTGACGGACAGCTTCGCCATCCTGGCCGCCAGCCGGCTGGTGATGGCCATTGGCGCGGCGATGGTGGGGCCGATGGCGTCTTCACTCGCCGCCTCCGTGGTGCCGGACGCGCAGCGCGGGGCGGCATTGGGCAAGGTGTTCGCCGGGATGACGATGGCCACCGTGCTCGGCGTGCCACTCGCCGGCTGGCTGGGCGGGATTGTGGGATGGCGCGGGGTGATCTGGGCGGTCGCGGCGATGGCGGTGCTGACGGCGGTCGCGGTCTGGCAGAGCGTGCCCTCGGGTTCGGTGGGGATGCGGTCGGGCATGGCGGCGCTGAAGGGCGTGTTGCTTAACCGCGTCCTGACCCCGGCGATTGGCGTGACATTGTTTCAGATGGCATCGCAATTTGCCATTTACGCACTGATTGCGGCCTATCTGATGTCGGAACAGGGCGTGCCGGCGGCGATGGTACCGGTGGCGTTGGCGGTCTACGGCGTGGGGGGCGTGCTGGGGAATTCGGTGGCGACCATGCTGCTGGCCCGGATCGCGGCCGAGCGGCTGATCCTGGGCAGTCTGGTGGGGATGCTGATGATCTACCTCGCCCTTGGCATGCTGCATCTGGGACCAATCGTTGCGCTGTCGCTGCTGGGGCTGTGGGCGGTGGTGGGCATGCTGATGATGGCCCCGCAGCAGGCGCGGCTGGTGATGCTGGCGCCGGAACAGCGCAACCTGCTGCTCGCCCTGAATGCATCGGCGCTCTACCTCGGCATGGGCGGTGGGTCGGTGGTGGCGGGGGCTTTGTTCAGCCATTTCGGCGGGGCGGGCTTGCCGTATGCGGCAGCGGTGATCGCGATGCTGGCGATTGGCAGCTTTGTGGCTTCTGAGCGCCGGCAAGGCGCCAACTGAATTTACCTCAAACACAGGAGAACTGAGATGTCGGACGCAACGAAGCTTGCGGTGGTTGTCGGCTACGGTCCGGGTGTGGGTGCGGCAGTGGCCGCACGGTTGGTGCCCTACCGGTCACCACGGTGCCGATCTTGCGCCGACGTACCAACAGACCTTCCGGACCAGTTTACGTAGCGCGTGCCGGACCGCGCCCGAAGGCAGTGAACCCGTCAGGATACTTTCCGACACCAAGCGCTTGACGTGCAGATCGAGCGGCACTGGCCGTGCCGGGTCAGTTTGGCCGTTCTTGCCCGGTTCGCTCTTGACAGGCGGGCATGAGTTATCGGCTCAATTCCATCTAGATTATTGAAAATTCTAGACCGCTGACAAATGCTCCATAGCCCTCCCCTGCCAGACCCGATTGCCCAGGCCGTCCGTCATATCGCGGATGGAGTCGAGGCCAGCGTCGCCATGCTGGCGCGGATGATCGCCATCGACACATCCTTCCCACCTGGAACTGGCTACCCCGAATTTGCCACGCTCATGGAAGCCCTGGTCGAAGATCTGGGCATGCAGACGCGCCGGGTCGTGGTGCCGGAGGCGTTGTGGCAGGTGCCGCGTGGCCCCGCGCGCGGCGAACGCACCAACCTTATCGCAGCGCGGCGTACCGGCAAACCGGCGCTTGGGCTGTATTTCCACACTGACACCGTGCCGCCGGCGGCTGGATGGACCCGCGATCCGTTCACCCTGGCGCGCGAGGGGGAGCGGCTGATCGGGCTTGGCGCGGCGGACATGAAGGGCGACATCGCCGCCGTTCTGCTGGCGTTGCGCGCGGCGGATGCCTGCGGCGTGGCACTCGCATACGACCCCGTGCTGCTGTTCTGCACCGATGAGGAGGGCGGTCTTTATCCCGGCGTGCGCTACCTCGCCGAGTTGGGGTTGATCGAAGGCCATGTGCTCAATTTCAACGGCACGGCGGCGGCGCGGATCTGGGCGGGCTGCTTCGGGTTGTTCAACCTGCAGGTCAGGCTGAGCGGCGGCAGCGGCCACGCCGGCGATGCATCGGCGATCAACGCCATCGAAGCCGCGTTGCCGATCATGACCGCGCTGACCACGCTCAAGCCAGTCGTCGCCGCACGCCGTTCCGTGCTAACGGGCATCGATGGCGATCCCCTCGCCGCAAGGCTCGCCATCGTAGCTGCGCAGGGTGGCACCAGCGGCGGACAGGTTCCGGCGCAGTTCGACATCCTGGTCAACCGTCGCTACGCCCCTGAGGAGGACTTCGCCACCGCGCGCGCCGAGATCGAGAGCGCGATCCGCGCCGCGGTGCCGCACGGCCTCGGGATTGAGATTGACCTGGTCGGCCACCTTGCGCCGACCGCCGACCCCACCGGCCCGCATTGGCCACGCTGGCAGGCGGCACTGTCGCTCGGCTTCGGGTATCGGCCCGAAGATTTCCGCGCGTGGGGCGCATCCAGTTGTTCCGACTTCGGTTGGGTGCAGCGTGCAACCGGCAAGAGTGAAGTGCTGCTCACCGGGCTGGGCCGCCCCCACAACAACGTCCATTCGCCTGACGAATTCACAACGACCCGTGATATCGTCGCGATGGCGCAAAGCGTGCTTGCCTATCTCGCCGCCGATTTCGCCCCTGGGATGCTACCGGCGCCCGACCGCCCGGCTGCTCAACGCTGAAAGAACCTGTCCATGCCAGCATTTTCCCGTCGCCTCTTGCTCGCCGGTACTGCCGGGGCACTCACCCTGCCGATCGGCAAACAGCCACTCGCCGCCCCGCGCCGCGGCGGCACGCTACGGATGTCGGTCGACCAGGCCGCCAGCGTCATCCATCCGTTGCGGACTCGGGTAAACCCCGAATACCTCGTCAGCGAGCTGCTCTACAGCAACCTCACCCGCCTCAAGGCCGACATGACCGCCGAGCCGGACCTCGCGCTGTCCTGGCGCGCCAATGCCGAGTTGACGGAATGGACCTTCGTGCTGCGCGAGGGCGTGGTGTTCCATGACGGCTCGCCGTTCACCTCGGCCGACGTCGCCGCAACGTTCAAGGCGATCCTCGATCCGAAGGTCGGCTCCCCCGGCCGCACCAATGTCGGTCCGATCGCCGATGTTCTTACCCCCGATACGCGCACGGTGGTGTTCAAGCTCTCCGCACCCTACGCTGACCTCCCCGTCGCCGTCGCCTACACCAACGCCCGCATCATTCCCGCCGCCATCGCCAGCGGCAACCTTGACCGGCTGGCTCGCGAGGCGATCGGCACCGGCCCCTTTAAGCTGGTATCCTACGAGCCGGACCGGCGCATCGTCGTCGCGCGCAATGAGCGATACTACGACCCCGCACGCCCCAATCTCGACCGTATCGAGATCATGGTGTTCCCAGACCCGACCTCCGAAGCCTCGGCGCTGATCTCGGGCGATACTGACCTGATGATGAATGCCGCGCAGGGCGAGTTCCCTCGCCTTTCCTCGGCCTCGGGCGTCACCGGCCTGCGCACCCCGTCTGGCCAGTTCCTCAATGTCAACATGGGCTGCGACGTTGCCCCGTTCAACGACGTGCGGGTGCGCCGCGCCTTGGCGCTGACCATCGACCGCGCCGCGATGGCCGGTTTCGTCGCCCAGGGCTTCGGCACGCCCGGCAACGATTCCGCGCTCAACGCCGCCTATCATTTCTATCAGGACCAGCCGCTGAAGAAGCTCGATATCGCCCAGGCCAAACGCCTGCTGGCCGAGGCCGGGCACCCCAACGGCCTCGATGTGACTATGATCGCCTCGGACACCCCAAGCACCCGCTCGCAGCTTGCCGTCGCGATCCGCGAGATGGCCAAGCCGGCAGGTTTCCGCATCACCGTGCAGACCATGCCGCACGCGACCTACCTCGATCAGGTCTGGAAGAAGGGCAATTTCTACGTCGGCTTCTACAACATGCAGGCCACGGCAGATGCGATCTTCTCTCTGCTCTACACCTCCAACGCCGCCTGGAATGAAACCCGTTGGAACAACACTGCCTTCGACAAGCTTGTCGGCGAGGCCCGCGTGACCACCGACGAAGCCAGGCGCCGCGAACTCTACGGCAAGGCACAGGTGTTGATGAACGAGGAAGTCCCCTCGGTGATCCCCTGTTTCTTCGACCTGCTGGCCGCACGCCGCAACTATGTGCAGGGCTACGCACTGCATCCGCGCGGTGCGGTATTCCGCCTCGACGAAGCCTGGCTCGACGAAGGGGCCCCGAAGCGGGGCTGACCGGCGATGCCGGCACGCTGGCTGATCCGGCGGCTGTTGCTGGTCAGCTACACCGTGCTGGTGGTCTCGCTGCTGGTTTTCGGCATCACCCAGGTGCTGCCGGCCGACGCGGCGGTGGCCCTGCTGGGCGAGAACGCGACGCCCGAGGCATTGGCGGCGATCCGCCTGCGTCTCGGGCTGAACGACCCGGCGTGGCTACAATACCTGCACTGGCTCGGCGCGGCCTTAGGTGGCGATTTCGGCACCTCGATGCGTACCGGCCAATCGGTGGCGCCGATGATGCTGGTGGCCCTCTCGCGCTCGCTACTGCTGGCCGGTTTCGCGCTGGTGCTGATGCTCTGCATCGCGGTGCCGCTTGGAATTTGGGCGGCGCTGCGCCAGGGCAAGGCGGCGGACATGGTGTCGGGCATGATCTCGTATGTCGGGGTCTCGCTGCCCGAATTCGTCACCGCCACGCTGCTGGTGATCTGCTTTGCCGACCGGCTGCAATGGCTGCCAGCAACTGGCTACATCCCGCCCGGGGAGGACTTCGCGGGTTCGATGATCCGGCTGGTCCTGCCGGTGGTCACCGTCTCGCTGATGATGATCGCGCATGTCGCGCGGATGGTGCGCTCGGAAATGATCGACGTGCTGCACACCGACTATATCCGCGCCGCCCGGCTCAAGGGCCTCTCCGGCCAACGCGTGCTGCTGCGCCATGCCCTGCCGAACGCGCTGCTGCCGGTGATCACCATCGTGGCGCTTGATGTCGGCTATCTGCTCGGGGGGATCATCGTGGTGGAGGAAATCTTCGCCATTCCCGGCATCGGCCGCCAGTTGATTATCGCCATCAACACGCGCGATCTGCCGGCGATCCAGGCGGGGGCGATGATCATGGCGCTGACCTACGCCGTGGCGAACACCATCGCCGACATGGCCTACGCCGCTCTCGACCGGCGGATCCGCTATGAGTGACAACCTGTTGCGCCGCCTGTGGCGCACGAAGCAGGGCCGCATCGGAGCCATTGTCCTGGGGCTTGCGGCGCTGCTCTGCCTGTTCGGCCCAAACCTGGCGCCGCAGAACCCCGAGGCGATCGACTTCCTCGGCCGCTTCCGTCCGCCCGGCGCACAGAACTGGCTTGGCGCCGACCAGTTGGGTCGCGACGTGCTGAGCCGGTTGATGACCGGTGCGCGGTCCACCATCCCTCTGGCTTTGCTCGCCACCCTGCTCGGCACACTGGCGGGGGCCGTGATCGGCACACTGTCAGCATATCTCGGCGGGCGCTGGGACGAGGCGATCATGCGCAGCATCGACGCTGTGATGGCCGTGCCTGGCCTGCTGCTCGCCTTGCTTCTGGTCAGTAGCCTGGGCAAGGGCAGCCTGAACGCCGCTTTGGCGATTGCCATCGCCTTCACGCCGGGTATGGCGCGGGTGACGCGGTCCGTGGCGCTCAGCGTACGGGCGCAGGACTATGTCAAAGCCGCCATCGCGCGTGGTGAACGTGGCAGCTTCATCGTGCTGCGCGAGATGCTGCCGAATGTGATTGGGCCCGTGGTCGTCGAGACGACGATCCGCGTCGCCTTCGCGGTGATGCTGTTCGCAACACTGTCCTTCCTGGGCCTTGGCGCTCAGCCGCCAGCGTCGGAGTGGGGCCTGATGGTCGCCGAGGCCCGCCGCTTCGTGCACCAGGCGCCCTGGATCATCCTCGCGCCAGCGATCGCCATCGGCATCACCGCGATTGGTTTCAACCTGCTCGGTGACGGCCTGCGCGATGCGCTGAACCCGCGGGACGAGCGATGAGCGCGGTGCTGACGGTCGAAAATTACACTCTCGACTATCGCACAGGTTGGGGCTTGCGCCGTGCACTCGATGCCGTGTCGCTGTCGATCGCGCCGGGCGAGGTGCTGGGGCTGGTCGGTGAGTCCGGCTCCGGCAAGTCCTCGCTGGCGTGGGCGATCACCCGCTCGCTGCCCACCAACGCGATGGAGGCCGGCGCGTTGCGGCTTGGCGCCGAGGACCTTCGAACCGCCTCGCCGCAACAACTCGGTGCCATCCGCGGCCGGCGGATCGGCATGGTATTCCAGGACCCCTCAACGTCGCTGAACCCGACGATTCGGCTTGGCGAGCAGGTGATCGAGGTGCTGATGCGCCATCGCGGCCTCGACCGGACGGCAGCGTCTGCGGCGGCCGAAGCGGCGTTGGCCGATGTCGAATTGCGCGACCCCGCTGCCCTGATGCGGCGCTTCCCCCACGAGGCCAGCGGCGGCGAGAAGCAGCGCGTGGTGATCGCCACGGTATTCGCCTGTGATCCCGAACTCATTCTGTTCGACGAACCGACCACCGCGCTCGACGTCATCACCGGCGCGCGCATTCTGGACCTGTTCGGGCGGCTGCGCGCCCGCACCGGGGTGGCGGCGCTGTATATCTCGCACGATCTCGGCCTGGTCTCGCGCGTGGCCGACCGCGTGGCCGTGCTCGAGCGTGGCGTGGTGGTCGAACAGGGCGTTCCAGCCGACGTGTTCCGCACGCCCGCGCACTCCTACACGCGCGTGCTGGTCGCCGCCGTGCCTCGCCCCGGCCATCGGCTGGTCGAAGACACGCCGCCGGCTACCACGCTGCTGACTGCGACGTCGATCAGCGTCCGCTATGCACGCAAGCGCCTGTTCCGGCCCGCGCCGCCGGCGGCCACCCATGCAGTCGATTTCGATATACGGCGCGGCGAAATCTTCGGCATCGTCGGCGAGTCCGGCTCCGGAAAATCTTCGCTGGCCCGCGCGCTGACCGGCCTCGCCCCATTTACCGGCGCGATCGATCTCGATGGACGCCGCATCGCCGCGATGGACCGGCCCTACCGCCGCGCTGTGCAGATTGTGTTCCAGCATCCCGATGCCTCGCTGAACCCGCGCATGCGCATCGCCGACATCCTGTCCCGGCCACTGCGCCTGTACGGCGGTGACAGTGCCGAGGTGCCGCGCGTGCTCGAAGAGGTCCGCCTTCCAGCCTCCTATGCCAGCAAATTCCCGCACCAACTCTCAGGCGGCGAGAAACAACGCGTCGCCATCGCCCGCGCGTTTGCCGCCAAGCCGGCTTTGGTGATCTGCGATGAGATCACCGCGGCGCTAGACGTGTCGGTACAGGCGCAGGTCATCGAGTTGCTGCTGGCGCTACGCCGGGCGCACGGCACGGCCTACCTGTTCATCACCCACGACCTCAACCTCGTACGCCAGATCGCGCACCGTATCGCGGTGATGCAGGAAGGCGTCATCGTCGAAACCCGCGACGCCGCTGATCTCGCATCGCCGGATGCACATCCCTACACCGCAGCGTTGCTTGCCGCCTCGCCTGCCCCCATCGGCTGATCCAGGAACCCATGCCATGACCCCCCAAGACCTCCTTGCCGCAATCGACGACCAGGACTGCCTGAACATTCTCGCCGGCATGGCGCGGCATAAAAGCTACAGCCAGACCGAGGGCGAAAAGGTGTTGGTCGCCGAGATGGGGCGGCAGATGCGCGAACTGGGCCTGGAAACCGAACTCACCCCGGTGCCGGGCGATCGGGTCAACGCAGTTGGCCGTTGGCGCGGCACTGGCGGCGGCAAGAGCCTGCTGTTCAACGGCCATGTCGACACCAATCCGGTGACAGAGGGTTGGACGGTCGATCCCTGGGGCGGCAAGGTCGACGACAAGTTCATCTACGGCATCGGCGTCTCCAACATGAAAGCCGGCGACGCGGCCTATCTCTGCGCTGTCAAGACGCTGATCCGCGCCGGCGTGAAGCTGAAGGGTGACGTGATCCTGACCTTCGTTGTCGGCGAATTGCAGGGCGGCGTCGGCACCCGCGCACTTATGGAACAAGGGCTGCGCGCCGATTATTTCGTCAACAGCGAACCGACTGACCTTGCCGCGATGACGATGCACGCGGCCGCCTTCACCTTCCTCATCGAACTGATCGGCGACACCAGACATCTCTCCAAGCGCGAGGAAGCGATCGACGCCATCACCGCAGCGGTCGACATCATCCCGCGCCTGAACGCGATGACCTTCTCGGGCGCGTTGTCGCCCGACCATCTGCGGATCAACCGCTGCCATGTCGGCGTAGTGCATGGTGCACTCGGCAGGGAACTGCACGAATGGCGCGCGCCGCAGGTCGCCGATTTCGTCCGCATCAAGGGCTCCGGCCGATACGCGCCGGGCCAGACGCAGGAGGGCGCGATGGCCGACATGCGGCGCGAACTCGATGCGCTGGAGGCCCGTTTCCCCGGACTGCGCGCCACGCTCGAAGCGGAAAGCGTGACCGGCCATCGCCCGATGCCGGCCTTCGAGGTGCGTCGCGACAGTCCTATCGTTAGCGCGATCAACCGGGCGTATTTCGCCGTCCGCGGCACAGCGCAACCGACCGGGGCGATCACGCCGCCGGGCTTTTACGGCACCGATGCTGGGCACATGTACCGCATCGGCGGGATGGAAGGCATCGTCTGCGGCCCCGGTGGGCGCTACAACACGATGCCGGACGAGCGGGTCGATATCCCCGACTTCCTCGACATGGTGCGGATCTACCTGCTGACCATCATCGAGATCTGCGAACTGGCCTGACAATCCGTCACAGGCTTCGGCCTTGTAGGTAAACAGCGTGTTGATCACACGCGGGCCGGAAAGCAGTGTGGAAGAGACCTGCCCGACGCAGACGGTGGCCGCGACCCTGCCTCGATATTTAGCCGGTGCAAGCGGTTTAGAGCTATGCCGGCGAGGGTCTGACCGCAAAAAGGAAATTCCGGCGCAGCGCTGACCTGTGATTGATAAGTGCCTGGCAAGCTCCGGAAACTCCGATGAGTTGAAGGCGCGAACAGGCTTATTCCCAGGATTTGCATGATCGCGCGCCTTGTGCGGACAGGAGCGCCCATCACGTCGGTCAACGTTGCGGATAAACGAGTGTGTTTGAGTTGGGCCGGCGTCTTGGGCGACGGTGGACATTTGGTTGGGCACGGCGTTGATGGTCGTTGCCGTGGGTTAACCGGCGGCTGTGAATGGCCGCAGAAATGCCAAGCAGATCACAAGATTAACGCGCCGATCGGCGGGCTAACTTGTTGACCAAAAATAGTTCTCAGGAGGCAAGGGACAGCGCTGATTTACATTCGCCGTCAAGGAAAGCGTGCTTTCTGTCAAGGCATTCCTGGGCTGAACGGAGCTGCTTTACCGTCAGGTCGCATGGTGCCCTAGCAGCACCGCCATGTACAAGGGAAACAGTTCACGTCGCCGCTCCCGGCTCTCCTTCATCGCCAAAGCATAGTAGCCGATCTGGTGGTAGTAGGTCACACGCGCTCGGATCATCGCCTCGTCGGCGCTGTAGCCCATCTCCAGCAGGATCGTTTCAAACAACTGCATGCGCCGCTGGTCGATTTCCGCCACGCGGCGGGCGACCGGGCGGGAACTCCGGGCCCAGTCGCGCACGGCCGAATCGAAGGCCGGATCGAACCGCGTCTCCTCAAGCCACAGTCTGGCCATCGCTTCGTACCGCCCGGCGGCACTGATCCCTGTGGCGGTCGCAACCTCCTCGAACGGCGCGGTGTTCTCTGCCTCCCAGTGTTCCAGAAGCGACGTCAGCAGCGCCGCGCGACTGGTGAAATGCCAGTAGAAACTGCCGCGGGAGATATTCATCTGCGTGGCAATCAAATCGACCTTCACGGCCTGGATCCCGCCCTTAACCAGCACGGCGCGCGCGCTGCGGACCCAGTCCACAGGCGTCAATTTTTCCACCGTTGGGCGGGCTGCTATCGCCTGGTCACCGTCCAAACCTGCACTCCATCATGATTCGCGCCGTGGCGAGCATTCCACCATTGACGGCGTCGGTGCAATTGCGTGACCATACACTACTGTACGGTCAGCGCCTTGCGCCAATTGTGCCAGGTAAGAACCGTATCGTGGAGGAAGCAACACCGATCTGGCGAACCGGAGAACAGCCATGACCCGGATACTGTTCAAGAATGCCAATGTCTTTGATGGCATCACGCCGCATCTCCTGCCCGGCCATGACGTGCTGGTCGAGGACGGATTGATCCGCGAAGTCTCTGCCACGGCGATCACCTCGGCTGCTGAAACAGTCGTCGATGTCGCCGGCCGCACATTGATGCCGGGGCTGATCGATTTGCATGTCCACATTTGGGCAGTGGACATGAACGTGACCACGATCACCCATTTGCCCACCGAATACATCGCGCTGTTCGCTGCCGGCACCTTGCAGAAAAGTCTCGATCGGGGCTTCACCACCCTCCGTGATGCCGGCGGCACCGATCTTGGCTACGCGCGCGCCATCGAACGGGGATTCATAAAGGCCCCCCGCTTCTATCACTCAGGCCGCTACATCTCTCAGACCGGCGGGCATGGCGATTTCCGCTCGATCTTCGAGCAGTCCTACACCGATTGCATTTGCTGCCCCGCTCCGCATGCCCGATTCACGGCGATTGCCGACGGCGCGGATTCCGTGCGCAAGGCAGTGCGTGAGGAATTCCGTCGCGGTGCCCGCCAGGTGAAGTTGATGTGTTCAGGCGGTGTCGCCAGCCCCACCGATCCGGTCGACAAGCTGCAATTCACCGATGCCGAGATCCTCGCCGCGGTCGAGGAGGCGGATGTCCGCGGCCTCTACATTTTCGCCCACTGCCATCCCGACATCGCAATCCGCCGCGCCGCAGAGCTTGGCGTGCGCTGCATCGAGCACGCCTCGATGATCACGCCCGCTACCGCGCGTTTCCTGGCCAAAAAGGGCACCTACGTTGTGCCGACGCTCGCCGTGGTGAAAGCCTTCAATGACGATGGCGAAAAATTCGGGCTTCCCGCCTTTAGCCGGCAGAAGCTCGCGGGCATGTACGAAGCGATGCTGAACGGCCTCGGGTATATGAAGGAGGCCGGCGTGAAGATGGGCTTTGGCACCGATCTTCTGGCCCAGCACCAGGATCGGCAATGCATCGAATTCGCCATCCGGGCCCAGGTGCTGCCCGCCTATGACATCCTGGTCTCGGCCACCTCGATGGCGGCCGAAATTCTGATGGAGGAAGGTCGCCTCGGCGTTATCGCACCCGGCGCGCACGCTGACATCCTGGTGGTGGACGGTGATCCCCTGCGCGATGTCACAATCCTGGGTCACGACGGCGCGACGTTCCCAGTGATCATGAAGGCCGGAGAGTTCCACAAACGCACGATCTGATGTGCAGATCGTCATCGGAGGAAACCAGAATGCGTTCTGCCGCAAGAGCCATTCAGTTGTTGCTGATCTGTATGGTCGCTGGTCTTCAGCCGGCCTCCGCTCAACAGGTCACCATCGCTACCCTCGCTGATCCGACGCTCGATCCACATTTCGTCTATATCAGCAACAACGTCGCGTTCTGGCGCCATTTCACCACCACGCTGACGATGCACGACGATGCCAAGGGAACGGTACCGAACCTCGCCGCCGCGTGGACAGCCCCGGACGACCACACTTGGGACATTCAGCTTCGCACGGACGCAAAGTTCCGTGACGGCACGCCGATCTCTGCCGATGATGTCGTCTTCTCGCTCGGCCGTGTCGGCTCGATTCCCGGCAACCCAAGCCCTTACACGCCCAGCATGCAGGCGATCGTCGGCTTCGAGGCGCTTAGCCCGACGACCGTGCGCATCCACACCAGCCTGCCCGCGCCGGATACACCCGGCAACCTGATGCAGATAGGCATTGTCTCGCGGCGCGCCGTTGAGGGCAAGACGACCGGCGATATCAACGCTCGCACTGCCTTGCTGGAAAGCGGTCCGTTCATCGTTGAGAGCTTCAAGCAGGGCGACCGCGCGGTGCTGCGCCGCAATCCCGCCTATTTCGGCGAGGCGCCGCGTTGGGAGCAGGTGACCATCCGCTTCATATCCAACGACGCATCGCGCCTAGCCGCGTTGCTGGCAGGCGATGTTGACTTCGCCGATGTCCTTCCCGCGAACGATATTCCCAAGATCCGTGCCAATCCGAAGTTTGCGGTGTGGGATGGCCCGTCTAACCGATTCATGGTGCTCCTGATCAACTTCCGGCCCGACGCGGTTCCGGACATTACCGATGCCGACGGTAAGCCGCTCCCGGTCAATCCGCTGCTCGATCTGCGGGTACGTCAGGCGCTGTCCAAGGCGATTGACCGCCAGGTTCTGGTGGAGCGCGTGATGGACGGTGCCGGCGTACCGTCCATCCAATATGCCATTCCCGGCATGGTCGGATACGATCCTAACCTTGTTGCCGGGCCCGCCGATCTGCCTGGCGTGAAGGCACTGCTGACCGCGGCCGGTTATCCCAATGGGTTCGGACTGTCGGTCAACTGTTCAAACAACCGCTACCCCAACGACCACAAGGTTTGCCAGGCGGTCGCGCAGATGCTGACGCGTGCCGGCTTCCGCGCCAAGGTCGAAACCATGCCGGTGGCCATGCTGATTCCGATGATCCGCGGGGCGGGCGAGGCTCCGAGCAAGATCTCGCTCGGTATGCTGGGCCTTGGCACCGTCGGGGTATTCCCCGGTGGCCTCGCCACGATGGTCCATTCCAATTCGCCGGCGGTTGGCCGCGGCGGCTTCAATCTCGGACGCTACAACAATCCCGTAATTGACCGTCGCATCGACGAGGCGATCGCCACGCTCGATCCGGTTCTGCGCGAGCAGCGCACGCGCTCATTGATGGGAGATTCAGTCGCGGATGTGCCGATCCTGCCGCTGTTCTTCCTCAAGGTGCTTACAGCCGGGCGGGCCGACCTGACCTACACCACCAACACCTACGAGGAGACCCTGGCCTGGAACCTGAAGCCGCTTGCCAAGTAGGGCAAACAATCGGTCAGGACGGAAGGGAGCAAGACCAATGGCGATCACGATATTCAGTAATACCGCGCTATTTGACGGCGTCTCGCCGGAGCGTCGGGAAGGGCAGCACGTCGTCGTTGAGGACGGCGTCATCCGCGAAGTGACAGACAGACCGGTCATACTTGAGGGCGCCGAGACCATCGATCTCTCCGGGCGCACCCTGATGCCCGGGCTGATTGATGCCCATATTCATGCCTATTTCCCGGACGTCGATCCGCGGCGCGGCGACCAGATGCCGATCACGATGGTGGCGCACCGGGCTCGCGTGATGCTCGAGGCCTCGCTGCAGCGCGGCTTCACCTCGGTGCGCGATACCGGCGGCGGCGATCACGGCCTGTTCCTGGCCATTGAGCGCGGCTGGGTCCGCGGGCCACGCCTGTTCTATTGCGGGTCCGCCCTGAGCCAGACCGGCGGACATGGCGATATGCGCCGGCCGTTCGACCCGGAACTGTGCACCTGTGGCCTAGCTTGGTCCCGCCCCCGCGGTTATCGCGGCCATCTGACGTGCACCGTGGACGGTGTCGAGCCGCTGCGCGAGGCGGTACGCGAGGAATTCCGAAAGGGTGCCCATTTTATTAAAATCATGGGCTCCGGTGGCGTGGCCAGCACAGGCGACTCACTCACCCACGCGCAGTATTCGCCCGAGGAAATTCGCGCCGTCGTGGACGAGGTCGAGCGGCACGGCAGCTATGTCACCGCCCATGTCCATCCCGACGGAGCCCTGCGCCGCTGCATCGAGCTTGGCGTCCACTGCATCGAGCACGGCACGATGCTGTCGGATGACACGGCGGCCCTCGCCGCCGCGCGCGACGTCTCCATTGTGCCAACCTTGGCCGTGATCGAGGCATTGCGGCTCCATGGGCCGCGGTTGGGCTTTCCAGCGGAATCGATGCGCAAGCTTGCCGAGGTCCAGCCCACCGCAGTTGCCGGTGTCGAGCGGATGAAGCGCGCCGGCGTCCGGATTGGCTTCGGCACCGACCTGATCGGCGAGCTCGACCGCCACCAGTGCATCGAGTTCACCTTGCGCAGCGAAGTGATGACGCCGTTCGAAATCCTTCGCTCCGCCACCAGCATCAATGCCGAGATCATTCGCCAAGGCAACTGGATTGGCCGCGTGGCGGAAGGGTATGCGGCCGACCTGATCGTGGTTGACGGTGACCCGCTGCGCGACATCGCGTTGCTAGCCGCGGATGGCAGCAAGGTGCCGCTGGTGATGAAGGGTGGCTTGGTGCTGAAGCGTGAGGCGATGCACTGACCGAAGGAGCTGGCAGTATGCAACAAAGATCAACCCTCGGTTCGTATCAGGGTTATTCGCAACCGGTCGCCAACGGCTACGTGGGGGATGTCCCGGAGAATGTTGAAAAAGGGAGAGCGGCGTTGCTCGCCTTGAGCCGGTAGGCTCGGGGTGTCGAATCC
>CAIRTN010000022.1 GCA_903881515.1 uncultured Rhodospirillales bacterium
GCCGACGGACTGACCGAAGGCGGTGTGGTAGATTTCTTCATGGCGTTGCTCCCTTCGAGGATTCGACACCCCGAGCCTACCGGCTCAAGGCGAGCAACGCCGCTCTCCCTTTTTCAACATTCTCCGGGACATCCCCCACCATGTAGGACAATGCCACCAGCGCGTGCACGCTGCGGCGCAGCGGCATGTCGCTGCGCGCGGTGGCCCAGGCCAGCGGCACCCCGAGCACAACGCTCATCACCCCGGCACCAGCGGCGAGTTCCAGCGTGTTGAGCAGCGCAGTGTAGTTCGCCGTTCGCGAGAACGCGCGATCCAGGCCGTCGAACGTAAACTCCTGCGGCAGCCCGAAGGCGCCGAGCAGCAGCCAAAGCAGGGGGTAGGCGACCAGCACCAGCAGCAGCGCAACCGCTACGCCCAGCACGATACCCTGGGCATTGAAGCGATGCGTGACGGGAGGGGCGAGTGCGGTCAATTGCCCCATTCGCCGCCGAAGATCTTAGCCATCTGATCCAGGTTTTTATCGCGATTGCGCTTGTAGTCGGCGTAGTCGAGCAGCAGCAGCTTCATCTGCGAGATCGGCGGGGCTCCCTCCGGCGGGGCGACATCGGCGCGGCTGGAGTATTTACCGCCCTTGACCAGCAAAGCCTGGCCCTCCGCGCTCATCCACCACTCATGGTAAAGCGCCGCAGCATGCGGATGCGCCGCGCTGCGCAGCAGAGCGCAGGCGCCAGGCTCGGTCGGCACGCCCTCGGCGGGAAAAAGGTAGTCGGTCGGGCGACCCTGCTGGCGCGAACGCCAAGCGATGTTGTCATTGGTAAGGAAGCCGGCAGCACGTTCGCCGCGCTCCAGCACCTGGGTCATCGCCTGCGGCGATTGCACCCGCAACGGCTTTGTCGCCGCCAGCGCCTTGACCAGATCCCACCCCAGATGCTGCGCCAGGGTGACGATGCGTGGTGCGCCATCTCCGTTCGCCGAGGAGAAATAGACCAGGCGGCCGTTCAGGGCCGGCTTCGTCAGATCGGCCCAGTGCGCCGGCGGGGCGGCGCCGAGCTCCTTGGTATTGTACTGCAACACCGCCTGGGTCAGCCGATCGGTGATCCAGGTGCCGTCAGGGTCGCGCATCTCGCTGGCGATGTTGCCCGCTGCGGCCGACTTGAATGGCTTCAGAAGGCCTTTGTCCTTCATCAGTAGGATGGCCGCGAGATCGGAGGCATCGACCATGTCCGCCTGCGGTCGGCGGGCATCCGCCTCGGCCAGTACTTTCGCGGTGACATCGGCCGAGCCGCCGCGGAAATACTGCACTTCGATGCCGTATTTGGCGGTGAAGCCGGCGTTGATGGTATCGACGATCTGGGTGTCCAGACTGGTGTAAAGTACGACCTTGCCCTCGGCCTTTGCCGCGGCAAGGTCGATCTGCCCCGCTTCGGCCGGGCCCGGCGCCTGCGCAAGGGCATGGCGGGCGAATATTGGTGTGGCCAGGCTGGTTGCGATCCACGTGACCGCCGTCCGTCGCGTCGTACGCACGAGCGCCTCCCCCCCGAATGATGGCGTGCCGGGTTCGCGCTGGTGCGACCACAGCATCGTTGGCGTCGACGGTGGCGGCCTTGAGCGGCTGAGGCAATTGACCCACAGTAGTGGTATCCATGACCTAGAGGAATGGTTCGATGGACTACCGGCAATTGGAACTCTTCCTGGCTGCCGCCGAGCGGCTCAACCTGAGTCAGGCGGCCGAGGCGATGAACATCAGCCAGCCCGGATTGTCGAAAAGCATGGATCGGCTGCAGAGCGAACTCGGCGCCCGGCTGTATCAGCGTGACGGGCGCGGCATCGCGCTGACCCAGGCGGGACGCGCATTGCATCGCCATGTCAGCCTCATCGAAGCGCAGATGCGCGAGGCGCGTGCCGAGGTGATCGGCATCGCACGTGGCTCGATCGGCCATGCGCGGATCGGCGCTGGTCCATCATGGCTCAGCCGGCACTTGCCGGAGTCAATCGCTGCGATCATGGCAAATCACCCCAGCGTTCAGTTCACCGTCGAAACCGGCTTCCCGGACAAACTGATCGGGCGGCTACGTGACGGCGCGTTGGATGCGGTGGTGGGCGCACTGCCGGAAAACCGGGTTGACCCGGATCTGCGGTTCATGCGGTTGACCGACGATGTCAACCGGGTGATCGGGCGGGCCGGTCATCCGCTGTTGCAGCGCGCGGAGCGCAGCCTGGCCGACTATGCCGCGCAGCGCTGGGTGCTGCCCGGGCCGCGCGAGATGGTGCGGCTGCGGTTGAACATGGCGCTGGTGAAGGCTGGGTTTGCCGAGCCGGTACCGGCGTTGGAGACCGATTCGCTGTCACTGATCCTGGCAACGCTGCGGTTGACCGATTGTATCGCGCTGACCACGACGCAGCTGCTGATTCAGGGCGAGGCGGAGGGGATTGTCGCCATCGACCATGAAGCCTTGCGCTTCGCCCGCGATGCCGGCGTGATCACACGCCGCCATGCCGTGCCCTCGCCGTCGGTAAAATTGCTGATTGGTGAACTGCGCAAAATCACCGCGCGGCAGGACCGCAACTGACGCCCCTACAGAACGGCGACGCCGATCAGGAGCGGATGCAGCATCAGCATCGCCAGGTAGGCGATGGTGCCGGCGATCAGGGCGATCGCGTCGGCGCGGGTGAAGCCGGTGCCGCGGGCGGAGCCGAGATCGCCGCGGCGTTTGACGGCGATGCGATCAATGACGGCGTAGGCGCGGAAGGCGCCGAACAGGACGATGCCGCCGAGGTCGCCGTTGGCGAGCAGATGGGCGAGGGCCCAGATCTTCAGGCCAGCGAGCATGGGGTGTCGCAGCCAGCCGGCGATCAGGGCGGGCTTGCGGTGCATCGAGGCGAAGGCGATGAAGGCGAACCACATCAGGGTGATGGTGATGTGTTTGGTGAAGGCGGGCGGGGTCCAGATCTGCACCCAGGCGGTGTCGCGGTAATGGCCGAAGCCGTAGACCAGCAGCACGAAGCCGGCGAGCGAGGCTAGTGAATAGGCGAGCTTGTAAGGCTGCTCGCCGAGGCTGGCGATCAGGCCGGTGCGCAGACCGCGAAACATCGTGATGGCGTGAACGCCGAGGACCGCGACGAGGCCGAGGATGAGGAAGGTCATGTTCGGTTCCCTGGGGCGAGACTGAGCAGGAGATCGCGTACGGCGTGGAGGTCTGAGAGGACGCCGACGCAGAGGGCGGTGATTTCGTCGGTGGGCGGCGCGAGGTCGGGGACCATCAGGGTCATCATGCCGGCAGCGTGAGCGGCGCGGACGCCGTTATGGCTGTCTTCGACGGCGAGGCAGGTTTGTGGTGCATGGCCGACGGCGGCGGCGGCGGCGAGGAAGATGTCGGGGCGGGGCTTGGGGTGTTCGGCGTCGTCGCGGGTGATGACGTGGGGGAAGCGGTGCCGCAGGCCGGCGCGGGCGAGGTGGCTTTCGGCGTTTTCCCGCGTTGCGGCGGTGGCGACGGCCAGCGGCAGGCGGTTTGCGTCGGCGGTGTCGAGCAGGGCGACGGCGCCGGGTTTCAGCGGGATGCCCTCGGCGAGCATGGCGGTGCGCAGATCGAGATAGCGGGCACGGTGATCGGCGTAGGGGAAATCGGGGCCGAGTTTTTCGCGCACCAGGATCTGAAAATTCGGGCCGGGGGCGCCGATCAGGCCGTGCAGGAAATCCTCGGGCAGCGGGCGGCCGAGATCGGCGGCGGCGATCATGAAGCTGCGGACGTAGATGCTTTCGGTGTCCAGCAGGGTGCCGTCCATGTCGAGGATGAGGGCGGCGGGGGGGCGGGGGAGCTGGATCATGCGGATTCGATACAGGCCCACGGGTGCCGGCGCAATCGGCGGATGGCGGCGGGGCAGTGGAACGGGGGAAATGGACGGGCAGACAGGAGAGCGCAGATGCAGTTTCGTTGTGTTCCGATCGATACCGCGACCGCCACGCGGTTCCGGCAAACCGGGGTGGATGATGCCGGGCAGCCCGTCATCCGGCGGGTGGCGAAGGGGGGCGAGCCCTGCCGGCATTGCCTGCGCGGGGCGCAGGAGGGGGATGGACTGCTGCTGTTGAGCTGGCATCTGCCGCGGCCGCGCAGTGTGTACTGGACGCCGAGCCCGATCTTTCTGCATGCCGAAGACTGCCCGGCCTGGGACGAGGCGGACATGATTCCGCCGATCGTGCGCAACTCGCTGATCTCGGTCAGGGCGTACGATGACGAGGGGATGTGTTTGTACGACCTCGGACGGGTGTCAGAGGGGCAGGAGGCGGACGGGCCGCTGGCGAATGCGCTGGGCGATCCGCGGACGGCATTTGTGAACATCCACACGGCAAAGCCGGGATGCCTGTTGTGTCAAGCGGAGGTGCGGCCGTCAGGCGGATGAGAAGAACAGCCGGGGCAGCGCCGGGGGCCGGACGTGCGGCCTGACAATGCGGCGCAACACCCA
>CAIRTN010000023.1 GCA_903881515.1 uncultured Rhodospirillales bacterium
GAGACGATGGGCACGCCGGCCTTGCGCGCCGCGACGGCAATCGGGTGCGGCTCGGGCAGCAGATGCGGGATGCCGGGCGCGAGCACCAGCCCGGACAGGCCTTTCAGCTTCGGCTGCACCAGCCGCAGATCCAAGGCGGCTTTGCGGGCGGCCAGCGAGTCGTCCCACGCCGTGACTTCGGCGCCCATCGCCTGCAGCGCGCGCGCCGCCGCCCGGCCCATCTTGCCCAGGCCGTGGATGGCGTAGCGCCGGCCGGCGAAGGTGGTGGGGGAGAAGTTCATCGGATCTTCAACGTCGCCAGGCCGATGAGGGCCAGGATCATCGCGATGATCCAGAAGCGGATGACGATGGTGGGTTCCGACCAGCCCTTCTTCTCGAAATGATGATGCAACGGCGCCATCAGGAACACCCGCTTGCCGGTGCGCTTGAACCAGAACACCTGGATCAGCGAGGAGGCGAGTTCGACGACGAACAGCCCGCCGACGATGGCCAGCACGATCTCATGCTTGATCGCCACCGAGACCGCGCCGAGCGCGCCGCCGAGCGCCAATGCGCCGGTGTCGCCCATGAACACCGCGGCGGGCGGCGCATTGAACCAGAGGAAGCCGAGACCGGCGCCGACCAGGGCGGAGAGGAAGACGCAAAGCTCGCCGACGGCGGGCACGAAGTTGAGCTGCAGGTAATCGGCGAAGATGCGGTTGCCGACGAGATAGGCGATCAGCGCCATGACCCCGGCGGCGATGATCGTCGGCACGATGGCCAGCCCGTCCAGCCCGTCGGTGAGGTTCACCGCGTTGGAGAAGCCGAGCATCACCAGCATGCCGAAGATCGGGAAGGCGAAGCCGAGCGGGATCAGCACTTCCTTGAACACTGGGATGGTGACGCCGGTGCCGAGCGCGCCCTTGGTGAGCCAGGCGATCCAGGCCGCCGCCGCCAGGCCGCCGAGCAGTTGCCAGATCAGCTTGCCGCGGGCGGAGATGCCCTTGTGGTTGGATTTCAGCAGCTTGATATAGTCGTCGACAAAGCCGAGCGCGCCGTAGCACAGCGTCAGCAGCATCACCGCCCAGACATAGCCGTTGCGCAGATCGGCCCAGAGCAGGGTGGAGACGCATAAAGTGGACAGGATCAGCACGCCGCCCATCGTCGGCGTGCCCTTCTTGGCGAAATGGGTCTCCGGACCGTCCGGGCGGATCGGCTGGCCGGAGCCCTGCACCGATTTCAGCCAGCGGATCAGCATCGGCCCCAGCAGCAGCGACAGCACCAGCGCGGTGATGCAGGCGGCGCCCGAACGAAAGGTCAGGTAGCGGAACAGGTTGAACGCGATGGATTGGTCGGCCAGCGGACGGAGCAGGTTGTACAGCATCAGGCGCTCACTCCGGCGGCATCGATCGCTTCGACAATGGTTTTCATCTTCATGCCCAGGCTGCCCTTGACCAGCACGGCGTCGCCGGGGCGCAGGAAGCGGGCGACGGCGGGGGCGAGCGCGTCGGAGGTCAGGGCCTGTCCGGCCTGCTGGGCGGCGGGCAGGCTGGCGTAGCGTTCGCCCATCAACGGGCCGCAGGCGAAGACGTGGTCGATGTCCGACAGATCGAGCGACTGGTGCTCGGCGGGGCCGGCGGCGCCCATCTCCAGCATGTCACCCAGTACGGCGATGCGCCGCGTGGCAGGCAGGCCGCGCAGCACGTCGAGCGCAGCACGCACGGCTGAGGTGGAGGCGTTGTAGCTTTCGTCGAGCAGCAGCATCTCGCCACCCGGCAACGCGATGCGGCGTTGCAGGCCGCGCCCGGCCAGCGTGGCGAAGCCGGCCAGGGCAGCGGCGGCGCGCGGCAGGTCGAGGCCCAGGCCGCGCACCAGCAGCAGGCAGGCCACAGCGTTGATTGCCATGTGCGCGCCGGGCACGTTGAGGCGGAAGCGGATGGTTTCGTCGAGGATGCGCGCGGTGATCGTGCTGCCGGCGGGCTCGGCGTCCAGGCTCAGGATGCGGGCATCCGCGGCGGCGGCGTTGCCGAAACGCAGCACCCGGGCCGGGCCGGAGGCGGCGCGCAGCAGGCCGAAATAGGGCGCATCGGCCGGCAGCACCGACAGTCCACCGATGGTCAGGCCGGACTGGATCGTGGCTTTCTCGGCGGCGATCGCGGCCTGGCTGCCGAGATGGCCGATATGGGCGGTGCCGATGGTGGTGATCAACGTGGCGTGCGGGCGGGCGAGGCGGGCGAGCGGCGCGGTTTCGCCGGCATGGTTCATGCCGATCTCGACAACGCAGAACGTGGTTGCCGTCGGCAGCCGCGTCAGGGTCAGCGGCAGGCCCCAATGGTTGTTCAGCGAGGCCTCGGCGGCATGGGTGGCGCAGAAGCTAGCGAAGATGCAGCGCAGCATCTCCTTCGCCGTGGTCTTGCCGACGCTGCCGGTGACGGCGACCAGAGTGCCGGCGAAGCGGGCGCGGGCGGCGGCGCCGAGAGTGTGCAGGGCGGTGAAGGTGTCGCCCACCACCAGCAGCTTCGCATCGGCGGGGGTGCCGTTGGGGATGCGGTGCACCATGGCTGCCGCACCCGCGGCCAGTGCGCTGGCGAGATGGTCATGTCCGTCGCCGTTGTCGCCGACCAGGGCGATGAACAGATCACCCGGCGCGATGCTGCGGGTGTCGATCGAAACGCCGGTGACGCTGAACGGCGTGCTTGCGTGTCCGCCGGTGGCGGCTTGCAGCTCGGCCGAGGTCCACAGCACGCTCATGGCGCACCGGCGAGGCGGCGGATGACGCTGACATCATCGAACGGCAGCACGACGCCACCGATGTTCTGGCCCTGCTCATGGCCCTTGCCAGCGACCGCCAGCACGTCGCCGGGGCCCAGATCGGCCAGGGCGGCGGCGATGGCGGCTTCGCGGCCGCCGATATTGGTGGCGTCGGGGCAACCGGTCATCACCTCGGCGCGGATCGCGGCGGGGTCTTCGCTGCGCGGATTGTCGTCGGTGACGATCACGCGGTCGGCCAGGGCGGCACAGGCGGCGCCCATCAGCGGGCGCTTGCCGCGGTCGCGGTCGCCGCCGGCGCCGAACACCACGCAGAGGCGGCCGGCGGTGTGCGGGCGCAGGGCGGCGAGCAGGCGCTGCAACGCGTCAGGCGTGTGAGCGAAATCGACATAGACGGTGGCGCCGTTGTCGAGCACCACGGCGCGTTCCATTCGCCCGCGCACACCGGTCAGCTGGCCGAGCAGGTCGATCGCGTTGGGCACGCCGGTGGCCAGGGCCAGTGCCGCGGCGACCAGGGCGTTGTCGGCCTGGAACCGGCCGGGCAGCTTGAGGTGCACGCTGCGGCTGACACCGTCGGCCTGCACGGTCAACACCTGGCCGTCTGGAACGGGGGTGGCGGCGGTGAGGCCGATGGCGGTGCCGCCCTCGCCGACGCTGAGCACATGATGCCGGCGGCGGCCGCAGACATAGAGCAGGGCGTCCAGCGTTTCCGGATCGAGGGTGGCGGGCATCGCGACCGGGCTGTTCGGCGGCAGCACCTCGCTGAACAGCCGCAGCTTGGCGTCGCGGTAGTCGTCCATGCTGCCGTGATAGTCCAGGTGGTCGCGCGACAGGCTGGTGAAGCCACCGGCGGTGAAGCGGATGCCGTCGAGCCGGTATTGCGCCAGGCCGTGCGACGAGGCCTCGATGGCGGCATGCTGCACGCCCTCGCGTGCCAACATTGCCATGTCCTGTGCGAGCTGCACCGGGTCGGGCGTGGTCAGGCCGGAGACGGGGGGATGGCCGGGGGCGATCAGGCCGAGCGTGCCGAGGCTGGCGGCCGGGTGGCCGGCGAGGTTGTAGAACTGGCGCAGGAATTCGGCGGTGCTGGTCTTGCCGTTGGTGCCGGTGATGGCGACGACGATGCGCGGCTGGCCACCGGCGAACAGGGCGGCGAGGCGGGCGAGACGGCGGCGCGGCTCGGCATCGGGCAGCAGCGGGCAGGCGCGCGTGGCCAGCGGTGCGCTGGTGCCCTCGGGCAGCAGGATTGCCGCCGCGCCGCGGGCGATCGCGTCGGGGATGAAGCGGCGGCCGTCGAGCGCGCTGCCGGGCAGGGCCGCGAAGATCATGCCGTGGCGGACCTTGCGGCTGTCGGCGGTGATGCCGATCACCTCGATGTTGGCCGCTGCCTGCCACGCCGCCCGGGTGGCCGGGGGCATGGCGACGAAGTCCGGCAACTGGCGGATGATGCTAGCGATTTGCAAGCGTCACGCCTCCCGCGGGTTGGGCGAGAGCAGCTTCGTGCTTGAAATCGCCGGGCTTTGCGGGCGGCTTTGCGGGCGCGGGTTTGCTGTCCGGCTTGGCGACGGTGGTGGCGGCGCCGGGCGGATGACCGGGCTGCAGCGCGATCGCCAGCGAGGCCTGCGTTGCTGCCGCGGTGTCGGTTTCCGGCAGCAGGCCAAGCATCGGGCCGATGCGGCCGATGACGCGCCCGGCGGCCGGGGCGGCGACCCAGCCGGCGGTGGCGTAGCCATGCGTCGTGGAATTCGCCTTCGGCTCGTCGAGCATCATGTAGACCGCGTAGCGCGGCGCGTTCATCGGGAAGACCGACATGAAGGCGGCGATGTTGGCGTGCTTCTTGTAGCCGGACTTGCCGCCGACCTTCTCGGCCGTGCCGGTTTTGCCGCCGACGAAATAGCCCGGCACCTCGGCGGTCTTGCCGTAGCCGTCGGTGACCACCAGGCGCATCAGCTTGCGCATCACATCCGATGTGGACTGCTGCATGATCCGCTCGCCTGCCGGCGGGGCGGCGTCGACGGGGCGGGCCAGGATGGTCGGGCGCAGCACCAAGCCGCCATTGGCGATGGCGGACGTGCCACGCACGACGTGCAGCGGCGAGACGGCGATGCCGTGGCCGAAGCCGATGGTCAGCGTCGCGGCTTCCTTCCAGTTGTTGACCGGCGGGAAGATCGGCCGGCTAGCTTCCGGCAGTTCGATGCCGATGCGGCTGAACATGCCCATCTTGCCGAGCCATTCGCGCTGCCGCTCGGCTCCGACGGACTGCGCCATATGCGCGGCGCCGATGTTGGAGGAGTAGGCCAGCACCTCGGGGAAATACAGCGGGCGATGCTTGCCTTCGAAATCGCTGATCGAGAACCGGCCGATATGGATCGGCGCGGAGGCGTCGTAGATGTTCCACAGATGGCCGATGCCGCTGTCCAACGTCATCGCGGCGGTTTGCAGCTTGAAGGTGCTGCCGGGCTCGTAGTTGCCCCAGACCGCGCGATTCTTGCGCTCGTCCTCGGTGGCGTGGCCGACATCGTTGGCGTCGTAGTCCGGCAGATTGACCATCGCCAGCACCTCGCCGGTGCGCACGTCCATGACGATGCCGCAGCCGGCGATGGCGTTGAAATCGGCGACGGCTTTGACCAGCTCGTCGCGCACCGCGGCCTGCACCCGCACGTCAATCGACAGTTGCAGCTTGTCGTGATCCTCGGCCAGGCGCTGTTCGAAGAATTTCTCGACGCCGGCAACGCCCTTGCCATCGACATCGACGCCGCCGATGACCTGGGCGGCGACGCGGCCGAGCGGGTAGCGGCGGCGTTCGGTGGGTTCGAAATAGATGCCGGGGATGCCGAGATTGTTCACCGCCAGCTGTTCGCGCGGGGTGATCTGGCGGGCGAGGTAGACGAACTGCTTGCCGCCGGCGAGCCGCTTGGTGACCTGGGCGACGTCGATCGCTTTCAGCACCGTCTTCAGCTTCGCCGCCGCGTCGGTCGGGTCGATCATCTCGCGCGGGTTGGCGAAGACCGAGGCGGTCGGCAGGGAGATCGCCAGGATCTCGCCGTTGCGATCGGTGATGGAGGCACGCACCAGGTGTTCGCCCGGGGCCGGCTTCGGCGGCGCGGGCGGCGGCACCGCGGCGGCGGCCTGCTGTGGCGCGGCGGCATCGGCCGGGGCAGCGGGTGGCGGTGCTACCGGCGCCGGTTCCGGCCGGCGCTGGGCGGTTTGCTCCTTCGGCAGGCTGGGCGCGATGACGGTGGCCACGGTCAGCTTGACGGCGACCGCGCTGAACAGCAGGGCGAAGCCGGCGGCGGCGAAGACCAGGCGCTCGCGGGTTTTCTCCATCGCCTGACGGCGGTCCTGCGCCGGGGCGACGCCGCGGGTGTCCTCCCGCCGCAAGGTCGAGCCGGCATCCGGCGCACCGGCGCGGCGCGCGGGCAAGCCGAAGCGATGCACCGGGCTGGTGGGATCGGGCGCCGCGTTGGGCTGCGGCGCGGTGTCATCGGGCGTGCTCAATTGCGTGAGCCGGCTTCGAACTTGGTGGCGGCATGCGCGGACATGTCCGGCGCGCCGCCCATCGAACGCGCCATGCCCAGGGCAGAGGCGACGACGGGATTGCCGGTATCGACCCGCCCGCCACGCGCGATCTGGCGGATCGCCTCGGTGGTGGTTGCCGGCTGAGCGGGTGCGGAGGCCAGTACGACCGGTTGGGTCACGGGGGCAGGGGCGGGGCGCGGGGCGGCCAGCACCGTCGGCGCCGGGACCGGCTTGGCGGCCACGACGGGCTTCGGCGGCGCCGGTGGTTTTACGGCCGCGACAACAGGCGGCGGCGCGGCGGCGGCGGCCGGTTCGATCGGCGATGCGGGTGTCGGCGGCTCGGCAGCCGGCACCGGCTCGGTGTTCGGCATCGGGCCGATCGCCGGCAGGCGGCGTGGCAGATCTGCCAGCGTGGTGAACTGCGTCGGCGCCGTCGGGCGCAGCTTCAGCACCTGATCCGACAGATCCTGCAGGCGGGAGGGATCGTTCAGCAGCGCGTATTCGGCGCGCAGCAGGTTGGTACGTCCGCGCGCCTCGTCGGCGGCCTTCAGCGTCTGAGCAATCTCGCGATCCAGCAGCTGCGAACGGTGCTTGGTCTGGTACAGGAACAGGCCAGCGAACACGAACACCAGCATGGCGACGAAGGTGGCGGGGCGGATCATGGCAGTTCCCCCAGACGCTCGATGGCTCGCAGCCGGGCGCTGCGAGCGCGTGGATTGGCATTGGTCTCGGCATCGCCCGGCCGCACCGCGCGCGCGGTGAGCAGGCGGAATTGCGGCGCCTCGCGCGCCATCAGGCCGCGCGGGTCGTAGCGCGACGGGCCCGGCGTGCGGCCGGCGGCATCGACCATGAAGCGCTTGACGATGCGGTCTTCCAGCGAATGGAAGCTGACCACCACCAGCCGGCCGCCGGGAGCCAGCAGCCTGGCGGCATCGGCGAGGCCGCGCTCGATCTCGCCCAGCTCGTCGTTGGTGCGGATGCGCAGCGCCTGGAAGCTGCGGGTGGCGGGGTGGTTGCCCGAGCGATCCGGCGGCAGCACGCTGCGGATGATCTCGGCGAGCCGGGCCGTGGTGGTGATCGGCGCCTCGGCGCGTGCCGCCACGATCGCCTTGGCGATGCGCCGCGAGGCGCGTTCCTCGCCAAAGGTGAACAGCGTGTCGGCGAGTTCGCGTTCCGGCAGGGTGTTGACCAGATCGGCCGCCGACGGGCCGGAGCGGGACATCCGCATGTCCAGCGGTCCGTCGCTGCGGAAAGAGAAGCCGCGATCGGCCTGATCGATCTGAAACGAGGAGACCCCGAGATCGAGCACCACGCCGTCGAGCTGGCTCACCCCGGCGTCGGCGAGCAACTCCAGCATGTTGCCGAACTGACCTTCCAGCAGATGCAGCCGGCCGGGGAAGCGAGCGGCGATGGCGGCGCCGCGGGCGATAGCATCGGGGTCGCGGTCGATGGCATAGAGTGTGCAGTCGGCATGCGACAGGATCGCGCTGGCATAGCCACCGCCGCCGAATGTGCCGTCCAGCACTATTTGCCGGTTTTGCGGCGCGAGATAGGCGATCACCTCGTCCAGCATCACGGGAATGTGACCGCTCATCGCGCGCCCTCCACTTCGGCAAGGCGCAGACGGCCCTTGCCGGGCTCCCAGATCTGGAACCAGCGGCCGAGGCCGATGAACATCATTTCCTCGCCGATCCCGGCATGACGGGCCAGTTCCGCTGGCAGGGTCATGCGGCCCTCGCGATCGACCACGGGAATTTCCGCACGGCCGAAGAAGATCATCGCGCGGGTTTCCAGATCGTCGTCGAACGGGTCGATCTTCTCGGTGGGCGTGGCCAGGGCGTGAAACAATTCGGTGGGCCAGCCTTCAATGCATTTGCGCCGGCTGGACGGGCGCAGAATCAGGGCGATGTTGCCGTCAGCGTCGCGCAGCGAGGTGCGATAGGCGGCGGGAATGGAAACCCGGCCTTTTGCATCGATGCGATTGGTCTGACTGCCGAGGAACTGGCGCATATCGCCCGCCCCACCCCTTTGTTCTGTTGTTGCCCATCCTGCGCTGGAACCGCTGCGTCGGCGCGGCCGGAACGTATCGACGACCCCAACTGGCGTGAACCAATTTGGGTGAACATGGGATACCATGGGCCAGAATGGGGGTCAAAGAGATTCAACTGGGACGAATTGGGTTGAATCGGGGCTCTATGGGGCTGAAAACCTGTGGATATTCCTGTGGATAGGGGGTGATTCCGAAGCCGATTCAAAGTGCTTCAAGCGCTATTGAACACCGGATCTGAGGAAGGTGCCAGACGGCCTGTAAGCCGGGTTCTGTCCACCCTTGCGGATGGGACGGCCATTCCTCTGGGACGCGCCTCGCGGCACGCCTCAACGCGACCAACCCGGGCAACGGGGCGAGAATACCCCTGCGTCACCTTATGCGGCGATGAAGCCTGCATAAGGTCGCCGGCCGCCCCTATTCGGTCTTGCTCCCGGTGGGGTTTGCCCTGCCGCCCCTGTTACCAGGGGCGCGGTGCGCTCTTACCGCACCGTTTCACCCTTGCCCGCGAGGCCGAGACCGCGCGGGCGGTTTGTTTTCTGTGGCACTTTCCCTGGGGTCGCCCCCGCCGGCCGTTAGCCGGCACCGTATTCCCGTGGAGCCCGGACTTTCCTCCACCGCGGTTACCCGCAGCAGCGGCCGCCCGGCCGTCTGGCGGGCGTCATGTGCGCTGTCGGGCGGCCCCGGTCAAGCCGCGCAGAGCCGGGCCACCGCGAGGATACGGGCCAGGGTGCCGCTGTCGGCCTGCCCGGTGACCGCTTCCGGCCGCCAATGACGCTGGAAGGCGCGCAGCACGGTGGCCAGAGCAGGGTCGAGCGCTCCATGCGGCGGCACGTCGTAGCCGATATCGCCCAGCGCGCGGCGCACATCGGCAAGCCCTGCGGCATCGCGCACCGCGCCGCCGGTGCCCAGATCGGGGATGCCAACCGGCCAGAGCCCGACGCCGTTCGCCGCCAGCCCCTCCCAGTCGAACTTCTCGCCCGGGTCTTCCTTGCGGTTCGGTGCGATATCGCTGTGCGCCACCACGTTGCGGGACGGGATCGGATGGCGCGACAGGATCTCCAGCGACAGGTCGCACACCGCGGCCATCTGCAGGGCCGGAACATCGCGATAGCCGTGCTCGTGGCCGGGATTTACGATCTCGATGCCCACCGAGCGGTCGTTCAGCCCGGTATGGCCGCGCCAGAACGATATCCCGGCGTGATGCGCGCGCCTGTTCTCGTCCACCAGGCGCCAGATCGTGCCGTCTTCCTCGACCAGATAATGGCTCGAAACCTGTGCCTCGGGGTCGCACAGCCGGTCGAGCGCGCCGCGCGCGCTGGCCATGCCGGTGTAATGCAGCACCAGCATGTCGATCGGCATGCCGTCGGGGCGGGTTGTGTGGTTGGGGCTGAGGCGTTCGCGGATCACAGGCCGCGCTCGCGCTTGACGCGGTCCCACGCCGCGTTGATCCGCGCCACTTTCTCGTTGGCGCGGTCGATGAACTCCTGTGGCACGCCGCGGCTGGCCAAGCTGTCGGGATGGTGTTCTCGCATCAGCCGTTTCCAGGCCGCGCGCACCTCCGCATCCCCGGCGCTGGACGGCACCCCCAGCACCTCATACGGATCGCCCTCGCTGCTGCCGCCGCGCTGCCCGGAACTGGCGCGCCCCGCTGCCGCCGCGCCCAGGCCGAAGGCGGCGCGCACGACATCGAGATATTCCTGCTCGCGCAGGTTCAACGGCCCGTCCGCCCGCGCGATGGCGTAGAGCGAGGCCAGCACATCTTCCAGCAGCGACGGATTGTCGGCGAAGGCCTGGCCAAGCTGCGCGGCGTAGAGCGCGGCATTGTCAGGACTGTCGCGCGCCTGGTCGAACAGCCGGCCGATATCCCGGGCACCTTCGCTGGGAATGCGGAACGAGCGCTTGAACGCGTCAATCTCAAGCCGGTTCACCGGCCCGTCGCATTTCGCCAGCTTCGCCGCCAGCACCACCACGCACAGCGAGAACACCTGCTCGCGCGCGCCGGGCAAAGCGCGCGGCATCGGCCGGGCCGGGCCGAACTGGAAACTGCTTTGGAAACTGCCAAGGCCGCCGGATTCGGCTGCATGACCGAGCGCGGCGCCGACAATGGCGCCAAGCGGGCCGCCCATGGCGAAACCGGCCATACCCCCGAACAGTTTGCCCCACATGCTCCGTCGATCCGTTACCCTGCTCAGCCAGGGTTAGCACGCCAGGGTTACAGAACAAACAACGCCGCTTCGGCCTTGCCCGCCCGGCGCGGGCGCGTATGTTCCGCCGGGCTGAAACGGATGGGCGGACCGATGAGTTTGTGGCAGTTCTGGATCGATCGCGGCGGCACTTTCACCGATATTGTCGCGCGCGACCCGGATCGGCGGCTGAGCACGCACAAGCTGCTGAGCGAGAACCCCGGCCGCTACCGCGACGCCGCGATCGCCGGGATCAAGACGGTGCTGGGCATCGCGCTCGATGCACCGATCCCCGCCGGGCTGATCGACTGCGTGAAAATGGGCACCACGGTGGCCACCAATGCGTTGCTGGAGCGCAAGGGCGAGCGCACGCTGCTGGTGGTCGATGTCGGATTTGCCGACGCGCTGCGCATCGGCAACCAGGCTCGCCCGCGGCTGTTTGACCTGAAAATCATCTTGCCCAGCCTGCTCTACGAGGACGTTGTCGAGATCGGCGGGCGGATCGACGTGCATGGTGCCGAGATCGCGCCGCTGGACGAGGACGCAGCGCGTGCGGCGTTCGCGGCGGCGCGGGCCAAGGGCATCGCGGCGGTCGCGATCGTGCGCATGCATGCCTGGGCGCATCCGGCGCATGAGATCCGGCTGGCCGAGCTGGCACGCGCGGCCGGCTTCGCCCAGGTCTCCGCCAGCCACGCGGTCAGCCCGCTGTTGCGCATGGTGCCGCGCGGCGACACCACGGTGGTCGATGCCTATCTGTCGCCGATCCTGCGGCGCTATGTCGATCAGGTCGCCGCCGAGCTTGGCGGCGTGCGGCTGTTTTTCATGCAGTCCAATGGCGGGCTATCCGAGGCCCGCGCGTTCCAGGGCAAGGACGCCATCCTGTCCGGCCCGGCCGGCGGCATCGTCGGCGCTGCGCGCACCGCGGCGATGGCGGGACTGAACCGGATCATCGGCTTTGACATGGGCGGCACGTCCACCGACGTGGCGCTGTACGACGGCACGTTCGAGCGTGCCTTCGAAACCGAGGTTGCCGGCGTGCGGATGCGCGCGCCGATGATGGCGATCAATACGGTGGCGGCTGGCGGCGGATCGATCCTGCATTTCGACGGCGCGCGCATGCGCGTCGGGCCGGATAGCGCCGGCGCGGCGCCGGGGCCGGCCTGCTATCGCCGCGGCGGACCGCTGACGGTGACCGATGCGAACGTGTGCGTGGGCAAGATCCAGCCGGCGCATTTCCCGGCGATCTTCGGTCCGGCGGCCAATCAGACGCTGGATGGCGCGGTGGTGGCCGAGAAATTCGCGGTGCTGGCGCAGGAGATCGAAGCCGCGACCGGGCAGGCGCAGACACCGCAGGCCGTCGCCGAGGGCTTTCTGCGCATCGCGGTTGCCAACATGGCCAATGCGATCAAGCAGGTCTCGGTGCAGAAGGGCCATGACGCCACGCGCTTCGCGCTGCAATGCTTCGGCGGCGCCGGCGGGCAGCATGCCTGCCTGGTTGCCGACGAGCTTGGCATGACCACCGTGTTCATCCACCCCTTCGCCGGTGTGCTCAGCGCCTATGGCATGGGCCTGGCCGACCAGAGCGTGATGCGCGAGCAGGCCGTGGAACGCACGCTGGAGCCCGCCGGCATGCCGGTGCTGGAAACACTGGCGGCGAAGCTCGGCGACGAGGCCGCCACCGAACTGGCGCGCCAGGGCACCAGCGGCGGCGCCATCGTGGTGTCGAAGAAGCTGCATCTGCGCTACGCCGGCACCGAGGCGGCGCTGATCGTCGATCTCGGTGGGTTCGACGATGTGGTCGCGGTCTTCACCGCCGCGCATCGTGCCCGCTTCGGTTTCGCCACCCCGGAACGCCCGGTGGTGGTCGAGGCCGTCGCCGTCGAGGCGACCGCTTCGGGCGAAGCCGTCACCGAGACCGGCATCGCCGCGCGCAGCAGCGGTGCCGCGGAACCGGTCGATCATGTCGCGATGTTCTCGGGCGGCGTGTCGCACCAAACCCCGGTGTTCGAGCGCACCGCGCTGCTCGCCGGCGACCGTATCGCCGGCCCCGCCCTGATCCGCGAGGCCAATGCCACCACCGTGGTCGAGCCCGGCTGGACCGCCGAGGTGACCACGCTGGATCACATGATCCTGCACCGCACCGAGGCGCGCGACACCCGCATCGCCATGGGCACCGACCGGGCCGACCCAGTGCTGCTGGAACTGTTCAACAACCTGTTCATGAATGTGGCCGAGCAGACCGGCGCGGTGCTGCAGAACACCTCGCTCAGCGTCAACATCAAGGAGCGGCTGGATTTCTCCTGCGCGATCTTCGATGCCGAGGGCGGGCTGGTGGCCAATGCGCCGCATGTGCCGGTGCATCTGGGCGCGATGGGCGAAAGCGTGCGCACGGTGATCCGCTGGCGTGGCGCGACCTTGCGGCCGGGCGACGTGGTGGCGCTGAACAACCCGTTCAACGGCGGCACCCATCTGCCGGATGTCACCGTGATCACCCCGGTGTTCGACGAAACCGGCACCAGCATCCGCTTCTTCGTCGGCAGCCGCGGCCACCACGCCGATATCGGCGGCACCACGCCGGGCTCCACCCCGCCGATCTCCCGCACGCTGGAGGAGGAGGGCGTGGTGATCGACGATTTCCTGCTGGTCGATCAGGGCCACTTCCGCGAGGCGGAATTCCGCGCCATGCTGGCCGGCGCGAAATATCCCGCCCGCAGCCCTGATGTGAACGTCGCCGACATCAAGGCGCAGGTGGCGGCCAACGAGAAGGGCGTGCAGGAACTTACCCGCGTCGTGGCGCAATATGGCTGGGACGTCGTGCGCGCCTACATGACGCATGTGATGGACAATGCTGAGGAGAGCGTGCGCCGGGTATTGGCGCGCATCGGGGATGGCTCGTTTGAGTACACGATGGACGATGGCTCGCCGCTGCGCGTGCGGGTCTCTGTCGATCGTGCCGCGCGCACCGCGGTGGTGGATTTCACCGGCACCGGCAAGCAGCGCAACGACAACTTCAACGCGCCCCCGGCGGTGACCCGCGCGGTGGTGCTCTATGTCTTCCGGTGTCTGGTTGGCACCGATATTCCGCTGAACGACGGCTGCCTGAAGCCGATCTCGATCATCATTCCACCTGGCACCTTCCTGTCGCCGGCGCCGGGGGCGGCGGTGGTCGCCGGTAATACCGAGGTCAGCCAGGGCACCTGCAACGCGCTGTTCGGCGCGCTGGCGGCGATGGCCTGTTCGCAGGCGACGATGAACAACTTCATCTTCGGCGATGCCACCCGCCAGTACTACGAAACCATCTGCGGTGGCACCGGTGCCGGGCCGGGCTTCGATGGCACCAGCGCGGTGCAGACCCACATGACCAATACGCGGATGACCGACCCCGAGGTGTTCGAACTGCGCTACCCCGTGCGTCTGGAGGAGTTCTCCATCCGCCGCGGCTCCGGCGGCGCCGGCAAGTGGCACGGCGGCAACGGCTCGCGCCGGCGCATCCGCTTCCTCGAGGCGATGACCGCCGTGGTCGTCGCATCGCGTCGCAACGTCGCGCCGTTCGGCCTGGCTGGTGCCGCCGATGGGGCCGCCGGGCGGCAATGGGTGGACCGGGTGGACGGCACGCGCACGGTGATGAGCGGCACCGACCAGACCGAGATCGCGCCGGGCGACGTGTTCACCATCGAGACGCCGGGCGGCGGCGGCTACGGGGCGGCCTGAGATGCGGCTGTCGCGCTGGCTCGTCGGGCTTGCCGCGACGCTGATCGCTGGGCTGCTGGCCGCTGTCTGGTGGCTGCCGCCGGTGCTGGACTGGGACCGCTACCGAGCCGAGATCGCCATGCTGGCCTCCGACGCGCTGGGCCAGACCGTGCGCATCGACGGGCCGATCAGCCTGCGCCTGCTGCCACAGCCGGTGCTGACCGCCGGGAAGGTCACCATGGCCCAAGGCGGGCATGGCATCACCCTGACGGCGCAGGAGATCCGGCTGCGCGTTGGCCTGCGTCCGCTGCTCTCCGGCCGGCTCGATCCGCGCGACCTGGTGTTGCACGGCGTCGATGCGCGACTGCCCTGGCCGCTCGGCCGGGCGGCGTTGGCGCTGCGGGCGCCGGAATGGCTGTCCTCGCTGTCGGCGCGGATCGAGGATGGCAAGCTGGCGATCGGCGAGACGGTGTTCGCCGATGTGCAGGCGGCCTTGTCGACCCGGGAGGACACCGGCACCTGGGCCGCCACCGGCACCGCGCGGCAGAGCGGCCGGCCGTGGCATTTCACTGCCCGGTTGTCGCGGCCGGGCGCCGATGGTTCGGCGACGATCGATCTGACATTGGATTCACAGGGGCCGGGCAGCGGCACCGGCGCGGCATTGACAGGGCAGGTCGCTGCGGACGGTACCGTAAGCGGACGGGCCAGCGGCCGGGGGGCTGATCTGTCCGAGTTCCTGCCCGCGCCCGCGGTGCCGTTCCGCGCCGAGGGCCGCTTTGTGATGGCCGGCGGGCTGGCCTTCGCCGATGAACTTGCCGGCGAGATCGGCGGCTCCCCGGTCAGCGGCGCGGTGTCGCTGCGTCTTGAGCCAGAACCGCGGCTAGGATGTGGCGCTGACCGCGAGCCGGCTGGACCTCGGCGCCTGGCTGCCGCCGTTGCTGAAGGGCGGCGGGCTGGTCGGCAAGCTGCCGATCGGGGTCGATATTTCCGCCGAGGCGGCGCAGCTCGCGGGCGGGACGTTGCGGCGCCTGCGGGGCGAGATCGAGTTCGCAGGGCAGAGCGTGCGGGTGCGCGGCGCGCAGGCCGTGCTGCCGGGCGATGCCTCGATCCGGCTGGATGGGCAGATGCTGCCGGCCAACGGCGCCGCCCGCTCGGCGGTGTTCGACGGCACGGTCGCGCTGGCCGCGCCGGCCTTGCGCACCACCCTGGCCTGGGCGGAGGCCGCCGGCATCGGCCGCACCACGGCACTGCCGGCGCAGGTGCTGGGCAGTGCCCAGTTGACCGCCCATGTCGTCGGCGGCGGGCAACTGGTGGCGCTCGACCGCATTGCCGGCACGTTGGATGGCGCCGCGATCGGTGGTGTGATGTCGCTGCGCCCTGTCACGGTGCCGGCACTGCGCGGCGCGCTGACGCTGGACCGGCTGGATCTGACGCCGTGGCTGGCCTCGTTGCAATTGACCGCCGGGCCGGCGGCATGGGCGAAGACGCTGGGCGGCGTTGAGGCGGATCTGCGCCTGGATGCCGAACAGGCGGTGCTGAATGGCGCGCCGCTGGGTGCGTTCGGCCTGGATGCCGCGCTGGAGGCCAACCGGCTGACGCTGCGCCGCTTGGCGTTTCAGCCTGGCGGCGTCGACACCCTGGTGTCCGGCGTGCTGGGCGAGGGCGGGCGGGTCGGCGATGCCAAGCTCGATCTGAAAACCAGTGATGGCACAAGGCTCGCCGGCCTGCTGCCGGATTTGCCTGTGCTGGTCGGGCTGCGGACCTCGCCACTATGGAACGGGGCGGCATCGCTGTCTTTGCAGGCCGCCGGACCGCCTGAGGCGCTGGCGGTTAAACTTTCCGGCGAACTCGGCGACCTCCGCGTCGAGGCACAGCCGGTGCTGGACCTCGCCGGCCGCAAGCTGGCCGGGCCGGTAACCTTGCGCCACCCCGGCACGCCGCGGCTGCTGGACATGCTGGGCTCTGCCGGCGTGGGTGCCTGGCTGGGTGAGGGGTCGCTGGGGCTGGTCGCCAAGATCACCGCCGATCCGCAGATGTTGAACGCCGACAGCTTCGACCTCTCAGCCGGCTGGCTGCACGCCACCGGCGCGCTGTCATTGTCGCGCGGCGAGGTGCCGACGCTGAGCGGGCGGGTCATGGCCGATACCGTGCCGGTCGCGCTGCCCGATCTGCACGGCTCTGAACCGATGGCGCTGGGTTTCCTGTCGGGCTGGCGTGGTCAGGTGCGGCTTGAGGCCGGGAAGCTGCTCGGCCCCGGGGGGACCGTGGTGGAAAAGGCCCGCGCATCGGCCAGCCTGGCCGACAATGTGTTGCGGTTGGACGAAATTGCCGCCCAGGCTGCCGGCGGCCAGATCACTGGGGCGCTGAAGCTGGACCGCAGCGCCGAGCTTCCGGTGTTCGCGCTCAACCTCGCCATCGCCGGGGCTACCCTGTCCGCCCCCCTGCTGGACCTGCCGTTCGAACTCGCCAGCGGCCGTGCCGACGCGAATTTCGACCTGACCGCGACCGGTTTCGCACCCGCCGCCCTGCTGGCCAGCCTGCAGGGCCGGATCGACCTCCACGCGACCCAGGGCGGCCTTGCCGGCCTCGATCTCGCCCGTGCCGGCGCCGATCTGGCCGAGGCTGACCTGCGCACCGCCCTGTCCGGCGGCACCATGGCGTTCGACCGGCTGGACGGCACCGCCAAAGTCGCCGGCGGCATCGTCACCATCGAGCAGGCGGACCTCGCGGCGCCGTCCGGCCAGATCGGGTTCGCCGGCACGTTCGATCTGCCGCGTGCCGGCCTCGACCTGCGGCTGACCATCCGCCCGGCGGTGACGGACTCGCCGGAACTCGGCCTGCGCCTAAGCGGCAAGCTCATCGCGCCCGAGCGGGTGCCAGAGCTATCCGCCCTGATCCCCTGGCGGGCCGCGAAGGGGCTTTAGCTGGCCAGCTTGCGCGGCTTGCGCGGCGGATCGGCGAACACGGTGTCGAGCAGGTCGACCAGATGCCGCGCGGTATCCCGGCAGCCGGCGCGGTCGGCCTCCTGCGCCAGGGTGATCAGATGGTCGCACAACACGAGCTTGCTGGGCGGTGGGCAGGCGATGATCTCGGGCATGGTGCTGTCCTCAGTGTTTTCCGGATGACGGCAATCAGTGCTGAAGCGGATGTTCCGCTCGAGAACAGGATGCGGCTGATTCGGTTAGGGAATGGTTAACGCCACCGCAAAAGCGCGTAGACCCTGAGCGCGGAAGCAAGCGGCTGGTCCGCTTCGCGCCCGGCATCCAGTGCCGCGACCAGGGCCGAAACCGGCCTGTCCTCGCGCGCCGCGATCTCGGCCAGCGCGGTCCAGAACGCGTCTTCCAGCGCCACCGAAGTGCGATGCCCGGCTAGGGTGAAACTGTGCTTGATCAGCTTGCGCATTGTGCCACCGCCCATTCCGCCGCCTCGGCCACCACCGGATCGGCATCGCCGCGCAGGGCTTCGGCCTCCGGGCTGCGCGCGCCGGCATTGCCGATGGCGATCAGCACGTTGCGCACGAAGCGGTTGCGGCCGATGCGCTTGATCGGCGAGCCGGAAAACATCGCGCGAAACCCGGCATCATCCAGCCGCGCGAGCGCCGCAAGCTCCGGCGCATCCAGTTCCGCCCGCGCCGCCAGCTTTGCCTCCCGCCCCGCCTGCGCGAACCGGTTCCACGGGCAGACCGCCAGGCAGTCGTCGCAACCATAGATCCGGTTGCCCACCGCCTTGCGGAATTCCAGCGGAATCGGCCCGGCATGCTCGATGGTCAGATACGAGATGCAGCGCCGCGCATCCAGCCGGTACGGCGCCGGAAACGCCGCGGTCGGGCAGGCCTCCAGGCAGCGCGTGCACCGCCCGCAACGATCGGCATGCACCGCGTCGGCGTCGATCTTCAGCGTGGTATAGATCTCGCCCAGGAACAGCCACGAGCCATGCCGGCGCGACACCAGATTGGTGTGCTTGCCCTGCCAGCCCAGCCCGGCCTGCTGCGCCAGCGGCTTTTCCATCACCGGCGCGGTATCGACGAACACCTTCGCCGCGCCGCCATGCCGCGACACGATGAACTGCGCGAGATGCTTCAGCTTGCCCTTGACGATGTCGTGGTAGTCGCGATGCCGCGCATAGACCGAGATATTGCCCCGCGACGGCAGCGCCAGCCCCGCCAGCGGATCGCCCGCCGGCGCGTAGGACAGCCCCAGGCTGATCACGCTGCGCACCTCGGGCCAAAGTTCCGCCGGATCCGACCGCTGCCCGGCCCGCTCGGCCAGCCAGCCCATGCTGCCATGCTCTCCGGCAGCGAGGAATTCGCGCAGGTTGCGCTGCCGGTCAGGCGGGATCGTGGCGCGTGCGAAGCCCACGGCATCGAAGCCGAGTTCGCCCGCCTTGCGGCGGATCTCAGCCCCCTCCGCGGAGCGGCCTATATCAACCTCTTCCGCGATAGGGGGCAACGCCCTGGTCCGGAATCCACACGCCCGCCGGCGGGGCGCCGGTCTGCCAGAACACGTCGATCGGAATGCCGCCGCGCGGATACCAGTAAGCGCCGATCCGCAGCCAGGCCGGGTCGAGCAGCTCGACCAGACGCTGCGCGATCTGCATGGTGCAGGCCTCGTGAAACGCGCCGTGATTGCGGAACGAGGCCAGATACAGCTTGAGCGACTTGCTTTCGACGATCCACATCCCGGGGATGTAGTCGATCACGATATGGGCGAAATCCGGCTGCCCGGTCAGCGGACAGAGCGACGTGAACTCCGGGCAGGTGAACCGCACCAGATATTCGATCCCTGCCTGCGGGTTCGGCACCCGCTCCAGCACCGCATCCTCCGGCCGCGCCGGCTGCGCGGTGGGCTGGCCGAGCTGGGTGAGGCCGGTATAGCTCTCGGTCATGGCTGATCTCCACGGGCCCATCCGGCCCGCACGGTCTCGGCGTGTTCGGCAAGCCGGCCTTCGCCGATGGCACTGCGCAGGCCGCGCATGAGGTCCTGATAATACTGCAGGTTATGCCAGGTCAGCAGCATCGGGCCGAGCATCTCCTCGCAGCGGAACAAATGATGCAGGTAGGCGCGGGAATGTTTCATGCAACCCGGGCACGAGCAGCCGGGGTCGAGCGGCCCGGCATCACCAGCGAAGCGGGCGTTGCGCATGTTGAACACGCCGCGCGAGGTATAGGCCCGTGCCGTGCGCCCGGCGCGCGTCGGCATCACGCAATCGAACATGTCGACCCCGCGCATCACCGCGCCGATCAGATCGTCGGGCGTGCCGACGCCCATCAGGTAGCGCGGCTGGCCTGAAGGCAGATGCGGCACCGTGACGTCGAGCACGCGGAACATCTCCGCCTGCCCCTCGCCCACCGCCAGCCCGCCGATGGCATAGCCCTCGAAGCCGATGCCGGTCAGCGCGGCGGCGGATTGCCGGCGCAGATCGTCGTAGACGCTGCCTTGCACGATGCCGAACAGCCCGTAGCCCGCCCGCGGCACGAACGCCTCGCGCGAGCGTTCCGCCCAGCGCATCGACAATTCCATCGAGCTGCGCGCCTGCTCGGGCGTTGCGGGGAATGGGGTGCACTCGTCGAATGCCATGGTGATGGTGGCGTCGAGCTTGTGCTGAATGCCGATCGAGATCGCCGGGGTCAGCCGGTGATAGCTGCCGTCGGTATGCGCACGGAAGGTGACGCCGTCGGCATCCAGCTTGCGCAGCCCGGCCAGCGACATCACCTGAAACCCGCCGGAATCGGTCAGGATCGGGCCAGGCCAGTCCATCATCCGGTGCAGCCCGCCAAGCTCGGCCACCCGGTCGGCGCCGGGGCGCAGCATCAGGTGATAGGTATTGCCGAGGATCAGCCGCGCTCCGGTGCTGCGCACCGCATCCGCAGTCATCGCCTTCACCGTGCCGGCTGTACCGACCGGCATGAACACCGGGGTCTGTACCTCGCCATGCGCGGTGTGCAGCGTGCCGCTGCGCGCCGCACCGTCCGTGGCGGTTTGGGTCCAGCTCAGCATGCGCCGCGCTCCAGCAGGGTGGCGTCGCCATAGGAGTAGAACCGGAAGCCCGTCGCGATCGCATGCGTGTAGGCGGCCCGCATCCGGTCATGCCCGGCGAAGGCGCAGACCAGCATGAACAGGGTCGATTTCGGCAGGTGGAAATTGGTCAGCAGCAGATCGGCGCTGCGGAATTCATGGCCGGGCAGGATGAACAAATCGGTCTCGCCGCTGAACGGTGCAATGCGGCCCTCGAGCGTGGCGGCGGCCTCCAGCAGCCGCAGCGAGGTGGTGCCGACGGCGATGATCCGCCCGCCAGCCGCACGCGCCGCGTTGATCGTGGCCGCTGTGGCTGCGGTGATCTCGCCGCGCTCTGGATGGATGTGGTGGTCGCGCGGGTCTTCGGTGCGCAGCGGCAGGAAGGTGCCGGCGCCGACATGCAGCGTGACGGTGGTGTGCGCCACCCCGCGCGCAGCAAGGCGAGCGAGCAGGTCCGGCGTGAAATGCAGCCCCGCCGTCGGCGCCGCCACAGCGCCTTCGTGCTCCGCGAATGTGGTCTGATAATCGGCCTGATCCTCGGCGGTGGGGCCTGCGGGGCGGTCGATATAGGGCGGCAGCGCCAGCGCACCGGCACGGGCCAGCGCCGCGCTGAACGCAGCACCCTCCAGATTGAAACGCAGCGCCACACCGCCGCCCTCGTCAATGCGCAGCACCGCCGCCTGCAGATCATCCGCCGCGTCGAACCGCAGCGTATCGCCAACCCGCAGCCTTCGGGCATTGCGTGCCAACGCGTGCCAACTGCCATCCGGCAACGGCCGGTCCAGCGTGATGCCGACACGGGCCTCGCCGCGCCGCGCGGCAAGCTGCGCCGGGATCACGCGAGTATTGTTGGCCACCAGCAGATCGCCCGCGCGCAGCAGATCCGGCAGATCGCGGACATGCCGATCGGCCAGCGTCGCGCCGATATGCAGCAGACGGGCGGCCTCGCGCGGGCGGGCCGGGGCGTGGGCGATCCGCTCGGGCGGCAGCGGAAAGTCGTAGTCGCTGGCGCGCATCAGGCTTCGGCGGGGGTCAGCCGGCGGATCGCGCGCACCAAGGGGATCGAAACCAGCACCGCCCAGCCTTTGCCAACAATCTGTCCAGCCAGGAAGTCCATGCTGTGGAAGGCCAGGCCGAGAAAGATCACGCTATCCACCACCAGGCCCACCGCCGCCGAGACGATCACGGCGAGGATCAGCCCGCGGCGTTGCAACGGAGTATAGACCGCGAAATCGGCCAGTTCGCTGAGCATGAACGCCACGCCGGATGCGAGCACCAAGCCCGGCGGTGCCACAATGATCGACACAATGGTGCCGGCGATCACCGCCGCCAGCCCCCAGTTGCGGCCCAGCAACCGCTGCACCACGTCGCGCAGCACCAGCGCGAAGCCGGCCAGCAGCACGCCCGACGGCGCCATCAGCCCCGGCGCCACCGGGATCAGGCATGGCCCGTTCGGCACGCATACGGTGCCGGCATGCTGGATCATCCAGTTCGCCAGCGGCACGCAGGCCAGAAAGCCGCAAAACGCGGTCAGCCCAGTGGAGGAAAGACGGCGCATGGTTCAATCCATCAGGTAGGTGGCGATCTCGATCAGGTTGCCATCGGGATCGCGGCAATAGACCGAGGTGATCGGGCCGAGCGCGCCGACCTTGGCGGCCGGGCCCTCGACGATGGTCACGCCGCATTTATGCAGATGCGCCACCACATCCTGCGGGCGGATGGCGGTGATGAAGCACAGATTATGCGACCCCGGCTGCGCGGCGGCGGCCACCGTGCGCGGCCGGTCCGACGCCTGTTCCAGGTTCATCTTCTGCCCGCCGAAGCGCAGAGCGGTGCGGTTATGCGGGCCGAATTCCTCGCGCTCCATGCCCAGCACGCGCTGGAACCACGACGCGGTGATCTCCTCGTCCGTGCAGGTCAGCACCAGGTGGTCCAGCCGGTCGACGGTGAAGCGCATCAGCCCAGTCCGTCGTAGAAATCGTTACCCTTGTCGTCCATGACGATGAAGGCCGGGAAATCTTCCACGTCGATCTTCCACACCGCTTCCATGCCCAGCTCGGGGTATTCCAGCACCTCGACATGGCGGATGCAGTCCTGCGCCAGCCGTGCGGCGGGGCCGCCGACGCTACCGAGATAGAACCCGCCATAGGTCTTGCAGGCGTTCTTCACCGCTGCCGAGCGGTTGCCCTTGGCCAGCATGACGAAGCTGCCGCCGGCCTTCTGGAATTCGGCGACATAGCTGTCCATCCGCCCAGCGGTGGTCGGCCCGAAGCTGCCAGTGGCCATGCCCTCCGGCGTCTTCGCCGGGCCGGCGTAGTAGACCGGATGGTTCTTCAGATAGTCCGGCAGCCCGCCGCCGGCGTCCAGCCGTTCCTTCAGCTTGGCGTGCGCGATATCGCGCGCGACCACCATGGTGCCGGTGAGCATGACGCGGGTCTTGATCGGATAGGCCGAAAGCTGCTTGCGGATCTCTTCCATCGGCCGGTTGAGATCGATGCGCACGACCTCGCCGCCCAAGTCGTCGGCCGTGGTCTCCGGCAGGTATTTATGCGGGTCGGTTTCCAGCTGTTCCAGGAACACGCCTGCGGGCGTGATCTTCGCCTTGATCTGCCGGTCGGCCGAGCAGGACACGCCGATGCCGATCGGCAGGCTGGCGCCGTGCCGCGGCAGGCGGACGACGCGGACATCATGGCAGAAATACTTGC
>CAIRTN010000024.1 GCA_903881515.1 uncultured Rhodospirillales bacterium
GGTCATGCAGCCATCTCACAATATTTTCGCTATCATGTTTTCCGGGTGATTTTATTACCTCTGCACGCACGACAAGATGTTTATGGATCAACTCAACTTGTGACAGCATGATCTTCATACTCCCCTTATTAGTAATTTTTTTGGCGCCGAAGAATTTCGCCGACGGCGCGGTTTCGAGAGCGAGAACGCACGGCACGTATCAGGCTCGCCGTTTCACCGGATAAGAGGCATCCTCGTCCGGCATCGTGGAACCGCTTTGCGCCACGCGGTAGATCACCCAAGCCGCCACGGCTGAGACCGCCAACAGAATCGGCACCAGCGCCTTGGCAGATTGCGGCCCCGCACCGCTCAGCACCAAGTGCAGCCCAACCACCAGCTTCGGCAGAACGGGCAGCAGCACCAGCGATGCTGCGGCTAGAACCGGCACGGACCACCGCCACACTCCATCCCCGCCGCCATGCCCAAATGTTGACCGTCTCACGCCGGAAACCACACTCGCGGCCGAGATCTGTATGCTGGCCAGCACGATCGCCACATACCAGACCGCGTAAAGCGAAGTGTCCGCTAAGGCCGTCCCAATGGCGGCAACACCGATCAATGCAAACATGGCAAGGCAAACGCTTATATTTCGTTGCAACAGGAAGAATTGTCCAGCCCAGGTCTGCAGCAGGATGATGGTGCCGCTCCGGGCAAGCTGTCCCGCGGCAACCAGATCCGGACGGTGAAGCAGATCGGCGAAGAGATAGGCCACAACAATCGATGCACTCGCCGCCAACGCCAATGGGACAGTTGCAATAAGATGCGCGCCCCAAAATGACCGCGACGGCAGTTTCACAGCCTCCTGGAAATCGCCCCCGGCCGATGCCTTATCATGTGCGGTCCGTCGCACGGATGGCATGGCCCTCCAGAGAACAGCCGCCGATACCACCGCGACCAGACTGCATCCGACGAAGCCGAGTTCGACCGCCCGGCAGGCTATCAGCAGCATCGCGAATAGCGGGCCAGCAAGCGCGCCTACATTCGTCCAGCGTAGAAACGCGCCTTGCCGGGCGGCGGCGCGCCGCTGGTCGAGCCCGGAGTCATGCAACAACTCAGCGCGAGCCGCCCGGCTGAAAAGGCAGCCTCCTGCCCCAAGCAGCACGACGGCGATGAAGGCGCCGCGTTGCGTCGGCACCGCATACAACAGCGCGTAGCCGACGGCATCCAGCACGCAACCCAGCACCATCGCCCGGCCTGTGCCGAAGCGCGCGGCCAGAATACCTGCCGGCACGGCAAGTGCCTGATTCACACATAGCAGCGCCGCCAGATAATACCCGGTGTCTTCCGCTTCCACTCCCAGGCTCTGCGTCAGATGGAGGAAAATAACCGAGAGCAACCAGCCAAAGGTGAACGCGGAACCGCACCGGCTGCCGATGAGCGCGCCGGTCACAAGGTCAGGCCCGCGTCGGTTGTGATTGCGCGAAATCGCTGGCAGGCACCGCGCTCTCGCGCTGCGGCGCGGGTCCAGAACACCGTGTCCCACAGTGTAATGTACAAGCCATAGTTGGTTCTGACGTGTTGGTGATGGCTTAGGTGGTACTGGCCGTAATTACCCACCCCCTTGCCATGGACTCCAATCTCTGAATCCATGGGGCATGGATCGCATTGATTTGCAGCGCCTGAGCCGGGAAGAACTGATCGAGCTTGTGCTCGCGCTTCAGGGTCCCGCTAAAACGTCGCGCA
>CAIRTN010000025.1 GCA_903881515.1 uncultured Rhodospirillales bacterium
GCCCCGTCGTTTGATGTTCAACAACAGCCAAACCTTGGCACACCTAGGTGATGCCGTGGGGCCGTCCACACCAACAAAGGCCCGCGGCCTTTCCAGCTGCGCCACTTGCGCAGCGCTGCCGGTTCCAAGGGAGAGCCCTTGGCCTTGCCTTCCCTACACGAGCCACACGCCGCGCAGGTTGGTATCAGGCGTTCCCTGACAAATAGTCGATCGCCGCCTGAGTGCCCCCAGCGCTATGCGGAATGCTCGCGGCGCGCAGCCCCATCTCCACCCCGCCCAGCGTGCCGATCAGCGCGAGATGCGAGAAATCGCCGAGATGGCCAATGCGGAACACCCGGTCGTTCAACTGCCCCAGCCCATTGCCCAGGCTCATGTTGAACTTCTGCAGGATCGTCGCCCGCAGCGCGTTGGCGCTGTGCCCTTCGGGCACCCGCACCGCGGTCAGGCTCGACGAATAATGCCACGGGTCGGCGCACTGGACCTCCAGCCCCCAGGTACGCACCGCGCGCCGGGTCGCCTCGGCGTGCCGGTCATGGCGGTGGAACACTTGTTCGAGCCCTTCCTCGATCAGCATGTTCAGTGCGGTATCCAGCCCGTAGAGCAGGTTGGTCGCCGGGGTGAAGGGGAAATACCCGGTGGCATTGGCCGCGATCATCGGCCGCCAGTCCCAATAGCTGCACGGCAGCGTGCCGCGATGCGCCAGCGCCTTGGCCGAAACCGCGTTGAACGACAGCCCGGGCGGCAGCATCAGCCCCTTCTGCGAGCCGGCGACGGTCACGTCCACGCCCCAGGCATCGTGCTTGTATTCGATGCTGCCCAGCGAGGAGATGGTGTCCACCAGCAGCAGCGCAGGATGCCCCGCCGCGTCCATCGCCGCGCGCACATCGGCGATCCGGCTGGTGCAACCGGTCGAGGTCTCGTTATGCACCACGCAGACGGCCTTGATGCGATGGGCGGTATCGCGCTGCAACGCTGCACCGATGCCCTCGACATCCGCGCCCCGGCGCCAGTCGGTATCGATGAACTCCGGCTTCAGCCCCAGCCGCTCGGCCATTTCCTGCCACAGATGCGCGAACCAGCCGGTGCGGCACATCAGCACGGCATCGCCTGGCGACAGCGTGTTGGTCAGCGCCGCTTCCCAGGCGCCGGTGCCCGAGGCGGGGTAGATCACCACAGAGCCCTTGGTGCCGAACACCCGGCCGAGCTTGCTGAAGATCTGCTTGCCCAGCTTGCCGAAATCCGGCCCGCGATGATCCATCGTCGGATTATCCATTGCCCGCAGCACGCGATCCGGCACATTGGTCGGGCCGGGGATTTGCAAGAAGTGCCGCCCGGGGGCGTGGCTGGTCTCAAAATAGGCCATGTGGGTCTCCTCTGGCGCGTCTTTCCGCGCCATCTGGAAGGCAGTTTGCCCCGATGGCATTGTTTTCGCCAATGAATAGGCGTTGTCGGATCAAGCAGCATTATCAATCGGACAGGCTGGCCCCTGTCGCCTATCCTGCGCGCCGGAGGATCGCCCGATGAATGTACCCGCCAGCTTCGCCGCCCGCCTGCGCCGGGAAATCCGTGGCGAGGTGCTGTTCACGCCCGCCGACCGCGGCCGCTACGCCACCGACGCCTCGATCTATCAGGTGATGCCGGTCGGCGTGGTGATCCCCGAACGGATCGAGGACGTGCAGGCCGCCCTCGCCATCGCGCGCGAGGCCGGAATCCCGGTGCTGCCGCGCGGCGGCGGCACCAGCCAGTGCGGGCAGACCGTGAACGCGGCGTTGGTGATCGACTGCTCGAAGCATCTGCGCAAGGTGCTGGAGGTCGATGCCGCCAACCGCCGCGCCTGGGTTGAACCGGGGATTGTGCTCGGCCATCTCAACGCCGCGGTGGCGAAGGAAAAGCTGTTCTTCCCCGTCGATCCCTCCACCCATGCCCGCTGCACTATCGGCGGCATGGCGGGCAACAATTCCTGCGGCTCGAAATCGATCCGCTACGGCCTGATGGCCGACAATGTCAGCGCCATCGACGCCATCCTGGCCGACGGCACACGGCATCGCTTCGGCGCTGTGCCGGCCAATCTCGGCGCCGATATTCCCGCCGGCATCGCCGCCCTGATCCAGGACCTGCGGGCGCTGGGCGCCGGCGAGGCCGAGGAGATCGCCGCGCGCTTCCCCAACCAACTCCGCCGCGTCGGCGGCTATAATATCGACAGCCTCACCCCCGCCGCCCGTGCCGCCGGGCGCGACAATCTGGCCCGCCTGCTGGTCGGCTCCGAGGGCACCTTGGCGTTCTCCGCCGCGCTGGAACTGATCCTGCACCCGGTGAAGCCGCGCAAGATGCTGGGCATCTGCCAGTTCCCCAATTTCCGCGCCGCGATGGACGCCGCTCAGCATCTGGTGACGCTCGACCCCGAAGCCGTCGAACTGGTGGACCGCACCATGATCGACCTCGGCCGGCAGATCGAGATCTTCCGCCCCACCATCGACCGTCTGGTCTCGCCGACAACCGACAGCCTGCTGATCGTCGAATTCCATGGCCATGAGGACGCGGTCTTGCTGCGTCAGCTGGCCGATCTGGAAACCATGATGGGCGATCTCGGCTATCCCAACGCCGTCGTCCGCGCCATCGATGCGCCGTTCCAGGCCGCGATCGCCGAAGTGCGCGAGGCCGGTCTGAACATCATGATGTCGATGAAAGGCGACGGCAAACCGGTCTCCTTCATCGAGGACTGCGCCGTGCCGCTCGCCGATCTCGGGGACTACACCGAGCGTCTCGACGCGGTGTTCGCCCGGCAAAACACCAAGGGCACCTGGTACGCGCACGCCTCGGTCGGCTGCCTGCATGTCCGCCCGGTGCTGAACATGAAAGACCCCACCGATGTGCGCACCATGCGCGCGGTGGCCGAGGAATGCTTCGCTTTGGTCCGCGAATACAAAGGCAGCCATTCCGGCGAGCACGGCGACGGCATCGTGCGCAGCGAGTTCCACGAGAGCATGTTCGGTCCCCGCATCGTGCGCGCGTTCGAGGCGGTGAAGGACCGCTTCGACCCCACCGGCCTACTGAACCCCGGCCGCGTCGTCCGCCCGCCACGGATGGATGACCGCAGCCTGTTCCGCTATCCACCCGGCTACGCCGCGCTGCCGTTCGAGCCGGTGATGGACTGGTCGGCGCATCCCGCCGGCATGCTCGGCGCGGTCGAGATGTGCAACAACAACGGCACCTGCCGCGTATTCTCCGCCAACGTGATGTGCCCCTCCTACCGCATCACGCGCGACGAAGCGCACGTCACCCGCGGCCGCGCCAACACGCTGCGCCTGGCACTCACCGGCCAGCTCGGCCCCGACGCCATCGGCGGCCCCGAACTCGACGACGCCATGAAGCTCTGCGTCTCCTGCAAGGCGTGCCGGCGCGAGTGCCCGACCGGCGTCGACATGGCGAAGCTGAAACTGGAAGTCACCGCCGCCCGCACCCGAAAGCATGGCGTCGCGCTGCGCGAACGCGCCATCGCCGCTTTCCCCGCCTACGCCCCACTTGCCTCCCGCGTTCCGGCCCTGGCCAACGCCGCAATGCGCCTCGGCGCGAAATCGCTCGGCCTCGGCCGCCAGCCCCCCGGTTTTGCCCCTGACGCCTTCCGCGACTCCGAAGCCCCGGCGACCGGCGACGTGCTGCTGTTCGCCGACTGCTTCAACCGTTACCAGGAACCGGAGAACCTGCGCGCCGCGCTGCGCGTGCTCGCCGCCGGCGGCATCACCGCCGGCGTGCCACGCACCCAGGGCCGCCCACTCTGCTGCGGCCGCACCTATCTCGCCGCCGGCATGATCGACCAGGCCCGCGCCGAAGCCCGCCGCACCCTGGTCGCCCTTGCCGGCGATATGCCGGTGATCGGCCTGGAGCCCTCCTGCCTGTTCACCCTGAAGGACGAGTTCCCCTCCCTGCTGCCCGGCTCCGAAGCCGAACAGCTCGCCGCCCGCGTCCGCCTCGCCTCGGATTACATCGGCGCCCTCGGCCTCAAGCTGAAACCGCTTCCCGGCACCGCCCATGTGCACGGCCACTGCCACCAGAAAAGCTTCGGCGCCTTCCCTGGCGCGCTGGCGACCCTGAAACAGGTGCCCGGTTTGGAAGTGAAACCCATCGCGTCGTCCTGCTGCGGCATGGCCGGCAGCTTCGGCTACCAGGCCGAAACCCAGGCAGAAAGCCGCGCCATGGCCGAAGCCGGCCTGCTGCCGGCCGTCCGCGCCGCCGCCCCCGGCGACGTCATCGTCGCCGACGGCACCTCCTGCCGGCACCAGATCGCCGATCTGGGTGGCCGCGAAGCGCTGCACTCCATCCGCCTGCTGGACCGCGCGCTATGATGCACGCCATCATCGACTTCTGGTTCGACGGCCAGCCCAACGCCTTCCGCGCCCTCTGGTTTCAGCGCAACGACGCCTTCGACGCCGAGATCGCCGCCCGCTTCGGCACCTCGATCGACACCATCGTCGATCAGCTCCAGCTATCCTCCCGCCTCGATCCCGAATGGTGGCTGGCCATGCTGATCGCGCACGACCAGTTCCCCCGCAACCTGTTCCGCGGCACGCCCCAGGCCTTCGCCCACGACGAAAAAGCCCGCCTGCTCGCAGCTTCCGCCATCAAGCTCGGCATGGACCGCCGCGTCACCCCGACACAGCGCCTGTTCTTCTATCTGCCGTTCACCCACAGCGAAGCGCTCGCCGATCAGGATCGCTGCATCGACCTCTGCACCACCATGGTGGCCGAAAATCCGGATCTGCAGGACTGCCTGACCTCCGCCCTCGCCCACCACGCGATTATCGCCCGCTTCGGCCGCTTCCCGCACCGAAATGCCGCCCTGGGCCGCGCCAGCACCGCCGAAGAGTTGGACTACCTCGCCCAGCCCAACGCCGGCTGGTAGCCATCAGATTCCGATATATTGCATTGGCCCCGTGAACGCGAAGGCGCCGAAACCGGCGCCGCCTTGTGCCTGAACCATGCCGGCTTCTGCCCCCGCGGCTTCCCACGCGGCATTTGCCAACATCCCGGCTGCCTCGCGGCGCGAGCGTCCGGCAATGTGGTTCAGTTCCATCACGGCTCGTGGCAATTCCACACTGCTGCGAAACAGCACGGTATCGGCGCCGAAAAAATGCGTATTGGCGCACATCACCAAACACCGCTGCACGCCCGCAACCGCCGCCGATGCCGTCGCCTGCACAATCCCCATCACCGAATGATTGATCAACTGGCAGGAAAACCGGCCCACAACATCGCTGAAAACCATATTCGGATCGACCCTGCGTCGCGGATTACGCAGTTGGGCAATGATCTCCGAATAGGAAATGCTAATCGCACTGCCCACGCTTCCACCCCCTCCGACGCCGACCGCGACAACCAAGAACTGCGGCTTTACTTCGCCAAGTTCCGGCGCGCGAAACTGAACCAGGAACACTCCCCCGCCAACACCCTCAGCCGCTCCAACCTGAGCGACGATCACCATCTGCCAGCGCGACGACTCCGTCTCCCACCACCCCATAGCCCGCTCCTCCCGAACCCGCGATCACTGTACCCGAACCGCAACCCCGACGTCAGTAACATCGTCGCTATGGCGTACTACCAGCTCATCGTCCGCCCCGGCGGATTGCCGCCGCGCTGGCGCACCCCGCGTGCGGTCTGCCACTCCTGCACCGGCATGTACCGCGCCGCCAGGAACTGGTACGAGCGCGCCAGCAGGCTCCAGAACCCATCGTCCTCCGGCCCCGGCGCTCCGTCCCACTCCTTCAGCAGCGGGTCCCATGCGCGCAAGCTGCGATACAGCGAGTCCCGGTTCGAGCGGATGAACGCCTGCTGGCTCTCGATGTTCCGCAAAGCCGCGGTCACCTCGCTGGTCTGCGCATCGACCTCCGCGAAGCGCTGGCCGATCTGCCGCAGCGCGATCAGCGTCAGCCGCTGCACCTGCATCAGCGTGCCATTACGCCCGACATCGCTGCGCCCGGACGGCAGCACCCGCTGCACCCGCGCCATCATTGTCTGTACCCGGCGCAGAAGCAATTCCCGCAAAGCTTCGACATAGGACAACTCTGCCGCAAGTTCCTCCAGCTTGGCGACCACATCGGACGGTCCCGGCAGATCCAGCGCCGCCGCCGCCCGCACAAAGGCCGCCTGGATCTGCCGCCGCAGTTCCGGATCCTCATCCAGCCGGCGCGCCGCCATCGCATCCCCCGCCGCGGCGCCCTGCAGGCTCTCATCGGCCAGATCAGGCGCCATCCACGCCACCAGATGCGCCTTCAGCTTGCCACGCGCCGTTTCCTGATGCGCCGGCCCCAGCTCCCAGCTCGCCGCCCCGGTCAGCACCTCGCTTGGCAACCGGTCGCCCAGATGCAGTCCTTGCACATAATCCAGGCTCTCGGCGATCAGCCCCAGCATCCGGCCATCCGGCGACTCGTCGCCAATGCCGAACTCGCGCTGCAACGCCCGCAGCGGCACCGCCGCCTCCCGGTCGCCCAGCAGCACCACCATCACCGGCGTGCCATCGGTCTCCGCACGCCGGAAGGTCACATCGCCAAACGACGTGAACACCTGGTGCGTGAGCAGACAGCGGTCCGCGTCCAGGTCGGCCCTCTCACCCATGCAACGCTCCGCTGATGCCGACTCACATCGAAGGACAATGCGCCCAAGCCGTTAACCGACAACTAATGCCACGCCACCGCCCCCGATTAACCTTTGCCTAACGAATTCGTCGCACCATGAGATTCGCGCCATTCAAGCGAGACACATCCATGCGCACGGCACTGATCCCATCGAACGACCTACACCCTCTGGCCCCCGACGACGACCTCGCCCGCCACCGCCTGCGCCGCGACCTGGCCACCGCCATCAGCCGCGGCAGCTTCCTGCTGCAATTCCAGCCCCGGGTCGCCCTGGCCGACGGCATCCCCAACGGTGCCGAGGCGCTGCTGCGCTGGCCCCAGGGACCACGCGGAATGGTCCTGCCCGGCGCCTTCCTGCCGATGGCCGCCGAAGCCGGGCTGTCCGGCGCGATCGGCGCCTGGGTGCTGCAAACCGCCTGCGCCGCCGCCGGCCAATGGGCCTGCTCCCTGCCGGTCGCGGTCAACCTCACCCGCGAGCAACTCGCCGACGCCGCCTTCGCCACTCAGGTCTCCGCCGCCCTGCAAGCCTCCGGCCTGCCGCCGGAACGCCTCGAACTCGAACTGCCCGAAACCTGCCTCGCCCTGCCCGACACCAACCTGCTGCTCCTCCTCGCCACCCTGCGCGACCTCGGCGTCGGCGTCGTGCTCGACGATTTCGGCGCCGAGCACGGCAGCCTCACCGCGCTCCGCCGCCTGCCGCTCACCGCGGTCAAGCTCGACAGCTCCGTGGTCCGCGGCCTGCCGCTCGACCGCGACGACGCCGCCCTCGCCCGCACCACCGTGCGCATCGCCCACGACCTCGGCCTCACCGTCACCGCCGAGGGCATCGAGACCGAAGCCCAGCGCGCCTGCCTGGCCGCCCTCGGCTGCGATGACGGCCAGGGCTTCCTGTTCAGCCTCCCGGTCCCCAGCGAACGCATCGCCGACCGCCTGCGGACACTGAACACAAAGGTTGCCGCCAGCCCCGGCCGCGGTGCATGAAGCCACCATGACCCAGGACGAGACCATCACCGCCGAAATCCTCCGCCAGACCGAGGCCTGCCCCCCCGGCGGCTCCATCGGCCCCAGCGAGATCGCCCAGGCGCTGCACCACGACTGGCGCACCCTGCTCGGCGCCGTCCGCCGCCAGGCGGCCAAGCTCGCCGAAGCCGGCCAGATCGAGATCCTGCGCAAAGGCAAGCCAGTCCCCCCCGCCGAAATGCGCGGCGTGATCCGCCTGCGCCTGGTCCGGCCGCCCGCATGCTGAGCCTGCTGCATTTCCTCGTCGGCCTGATCCTGCCCGCGTGCGGCGCGGCCGGCGCCGCGGGCCTGCCGGTTCCCACCCTCATGGACACCGCGGCCATCGTCCGCCCCTCCAGTCCCAACACCGCGCTGGCCGCCCCCGCCGGCTTCTCCCCCCCGCCCGACATCGTCACCCAACCCTATGCCCTGCCCCCCGAACGCCTGTTCGCCGCCATCGAGCGCGTCGCCCTGGCGCAGGAGCGCGTCTTCCCGCACGCCCGCTTCCCCGACCAGTTCCAGGCGCATTTCGTCGCCCGCTCGCACCTGATGAACTACCCCGACCTGATCACCGTCCAGGTCACCCCCCAGGGCGGCCTGATCCTCTGGTCGCGCAGCGTCTACGGCCGCTCCGACCTCGGCGTGAACCGCCAACGCCTTGACGCCTGGCTCGCCGCCCTGCAAGCCGAACTCACCAAAGGGTAATCCGCACTACCCTTGCGAAGCGCCCCCGGCGCGACTAAACCTCATCTATCTTGTTACGGAGTGGACCATGACGGCTCTGCGCACCTTCCTGCGCGATTCCTGGCGCCTGGCCCTACCCTATTTCCGCTCCGAGGAGCGCTGGCAGGCCCGATTCCTGCTCGCCGCCATTATCGTGCTCAACCTGTCGCTGGTCGGCATGGACGTGGTGCTCAGCTACTGGAACAACGCCTTCTACAACAGCCTGCAGGACAAGGACTGGACCGCCTTCTTCGCCCTGCTCCTGCTCGGACACCGTGACAAAGACGGCACCCTGCTGCCCGGCTTCTGCGTCGTCGCCACCCTCTCGGTGGTGATCTCGGTCTACACCATCTACCTCAACCAGTGGCTGCAGATCCGCTGGCGCCGCTGGATGACCGAACGCTTCCTCACCGAATGGCTCGCCCGCCGCGCCTACTGGCGCATCGCGCTCGAAGCCACCGAGGGCTCCGCCACCGACAACCCCGACCAGCGCATCGCCGAAGACGTGCGCGATTTCGTCGCCAGCACCCTCTCGCTCAGCGTCGATTTCCTCTCCAACATCGTCTCTCTCGGCAGCTTTGTCGCCATCCTCTGGTCGCTCTCCGGCCCGCTCGAGCTCTGGGGCATCAGCATCCCCGGCTACATGGTCTGGCTCGCGCTGGTCTACGCCCTGGCCGGCACGGTGCTGACCCATGTCGTCGGCCGCAAACTCGCAGCCCTGAACTTCCGCCAGCAGAAGGTCGAAGCCGATTTCCGCTTCTCCCTCGTCCGCTTCCGCGAAAACGCCGAAGGCATCGCCCTGCTCGACGGCGAGGCCGCCGAACACGCCGGCCTGCTCGCCCGCTTCGGCGCGCTGGCCTCGAACTGGTGGGCGATCATGCGCCGGCGCAAACTGCTCTCGGCGATGACCTCGGGCTACAACCAGGCCGCCGTGGTCTTCCCCATCGTCATCGCCGCCCCGCGCTACTTCTCCGGCGCCATCCAGCTCGGCGGCCTGACCCAGACCGCCAGCGCTTTCGGACAGGTGCAGTCCGCCCTCTCCTGGTTCGTCAACTCCTACGTCTCCCTCGCCAGCTGGCGCGCCACCGTCGATCGTCTCGCCAGCTTCCAGCGCGCCATCCACGCCGCCCACCAAGCCGCCGGCATCGAAGGCGTCGCCGTCAGCCAAGGCACCGGCCCGGACTGGCAACTCCACGACGTCAGCCTCGCTTTGCCCGACGGCCGCATCCTGCTCCCCGCCCAAGACCTCACCCTGCAACCCGGCCAGTCCGTCGTCGTCACCGGCCGCTCCGGCAGCGGCAAATCCACCCTGTTCCGCGCCCTCGCCGGCCTCTGGCCGTTCGGCGGCGGCACCGTGCTGCGCCCCACCGGCCAGGTGATGTTCCTGCCGCAGCGCCCCTATCTGCCGCTCGGCAGCCTGCGCAACGCCCTCTGCTACCCCGCCGCCCCCGACGCCCATGACGACGCAGCCGTCCGCACCGCCCTCGAACAGGCCGGCCTCGAACACCTCGCCCCCCGCCTCGACGCCACCGAAAACTGGGCCCAGAAACTCTCCGGCGGCGAACAGCAACGCGTCACCCTCGCCCGCGCCGTGCTGGCAAAACCCGACTGGCTGTTCCTCGACGAAGCCACCGCCAGCCTCGACCCCGAATCCGAAGCCGCCTTCTACGCCACGCTCCGCACCGCTTTGCCCAACACCACCCTCGTCTCCATCGCCCACCGCCGCGAAGTCGCCGCCCTGCACGACCGCGTGCTGACCATCGACGCCAGCGGCATCAAGCCGTAGCGACGCAGGCAAGGCCACGGGCCTTTGGAAACCTCCAAACTCTCAGGCCACCGCGGGATTAACGCCCACGTGGGCTGCGATCCGCGGAATGCCGATTCCAGCCAAAAATCTTGGAAAAATTCGATATTTTCTACCCGTTTCCGATGATATTTGATTGACAGATTGATCTATTTTCGTAATTTTTTTATACGTGCCGCGCGTTCGGTGCAAAGCAACATTGAAGCTCGCTGTTTTGGAGAGATCCTTTGAAGGCTCGTATTCTGGTGCTTGGCACCATGGCTGCCCTCAGCATTTCCCCCGGAGCCAAGGCAATCACGCTTTTCGCCGATAGTTTTCAATCCAACGATATGAACGCGAACTGGTCGGGCAATGAATTGGGCTGCAGCCAAGGCAGGTCTGCATCAATTTTCGCGGACCCGAAGAATACCGGTCAGTACGCTGTTGGATTCAACCAGGGTAATTGCGGAAGCGATATTGTAACCACACATACTTTCAGCGCCACATCCGGACACTTCATCCTTACTTTCGACTACCTGAATAATGTCGGAACGAACGGTGCTGGCGGATTTCTTGGGCTGGTAGAAGGTGGTAGTTTTATCCAGTGGCTCGAGATGGACGCCTCAGGATACGGACAAGTCCAGCCTTACGGTCAATGGACTCATATCACCGTTGATTTTTCAGCGTCTTCCCCCATTCAGCTTTCGATAGAGCAATGGTCGGATCTATACACGACGCCTGGGACAGCCCTCTATAAAAACCTCGTCCTCACCGATGAAGCGTAATTACCCACCCCCTTGCCATGGACTCCAATCTCTGAATCCATGGGGCATGGATCGCATTGATTTGCAGCGCCTGAGCCGGGAAGAACTGATCGAGCTTGTGCTCGCGCTTCAGGGTCCCGCTAAAACGTCGCGCA